>JAPYUI010000055.1:14918-22455 GCA_029936175.1 Kiritimatiellia bacterium | reverse complement strand
AAAAGAGACGCGAGCCGGCACACGCAACCTGAGTTGTTTATGCCGGCCCTTGTCCCAAAGAAAGGAAACAACAAACAACGCTTATACACTTAACCTAGAATAGGTGATGTGCAACCCCAAAACTGAAAATATCCGGCAAAAATATTGAAGCTGGGTCGGGACACTAGGGGTCGAGCTCGATGCCAACCGGGCAATGATCGGAACCCTGAATTTCTTGTAATATAAAGGCGTTTTGTAATTTCGGCCGCAGCTCAGGACTGATCCAGAAGTAGTCGAGACGCCAGCCGATGTTCCGCGCGCGGGCTCCAGCCCGGTACGACCACCAGGAATACTGATCGGGTTCCTGGGTGAACTCCCGGAAGGTGTCGATGAAGCCGGCCTTGACGGCTTTATCGAGCGCTTCGCGCTCCTCGTCGGTGAAGCCCGGGTTGCGGGTATTGTCGGCCGGGCGGGCGAGGTCGATTTCCTTGTGGGCTACATTCAGGTCTCCACAAAAGACCACGGGTTTGTTCTTTTCCAGTTTGCGAAGGTAACAAAGGAAGTCGATATCCCATTCCCGGGTACGGTAGTCGAGGCGCCGCAATTCGTTTTGGGAGTTGGGCGTATATACATTCACGAGATAGAACGTCTCGTGTTCCGTGGTGACGATCCGGCCTTCATTGTCGTGCTTCTTCTTGCCCATGCCCAGGGCCGTGGAGAGGGCTTTGGGTTTGCTCAGGGTGAGGGTGCCGGAATAACCCTTTTTCTCGGCCGGGTTCCAGTACGCCTCGTAGGAATCGGGAAAATCGATGCTCACCTGGTCCGGCAAGGCCCTCACCTCCTGCAGGCAGATGATGTCCGGGTCTGCATCGGCGAGGAAGTCGAGGAAGCCCTTGTTGAGCACGGAGCGCAGGCCGTTGACATTCCAGGAGAGGATTTTCACCCCCTCAGCCAAGCAAAGAATTTAATGGTTTTCCATGCTAATTGCCGGTATTTTCCCGCCATGATGAATCACCTGTTCCTTTTGCTCATCTTCCTGTGCGGCTTACCCGGGTTCGCTCAAGCCCAGGTCAACCTGACGATGGAAGCCCGGCTCCAACTCGATCACCTCGAGGCACTGGAGGAGGTGGAGAAGCAGCGAAAGGAAGGTCTGCTCGCCTTGAATGACCACTATCAAAAGAAGCTGTACCGGTTAAGGGAACACCTGGCTGATGACGAGCGCCTGGCGGCGGTGCTCGCCGAGATCGGGCGCCTGGATGCCGCAAAGCCGAAGATTCGTGTGGTTGACGAGGATCCTGAATTGATGAAACAGTTTCGCGCGATCTACTTGCGCGAGCGGGAAAAAATTCACCTCGAGACGGAAGCCGAACGCGACAAACTCGCGCGTATAAACAGGCAGGAGCAGTCCGCCCTGGCCGGTCGCTCGGCCGCTTCCGGTCAACCGGCCACCCCGCCCGACTTAGCTGCAGGGGCTGGTGCGTCGTCTACCGTTCTTGATTCGGCAGGATCCGTTGACCGCGAACAGGCGATCACCCAGACCTCCCAGGCCAGTGGCGAGCGCCTCCAGCGGGAAATGCTTGAAATTGAAGGTTTCCTACCCCCTGCTCCGGCACAACTCCTGGATGGCGAATCCCTGGTCGTCCGGGTGCGTTACGTGCGTGTCATGGGTGGCCGTGCCCGCATTTCCGCTCACCCATTGTCCGCGTCCGCGCCTGACATCTTCATTTCCAGTGGGAAAACCGTGTTTGGCCTGGGGAGCGGTGTCATCGATCTTGAGATCAAGGCGAAGGCACCCGCACAGATCAATCGGCTGTATCTCGAGGTCCGGGATGCGGTGACGGATAAGTTGTTAATGTCGAATACGGTCGATACCTCGGTTGTCTGGGTAAAGCCCTAGACCACCGAGGGTGGACGGGGTGCCCCGCCCGGTAGCGGGCAAAGCCCGGCTGCCGTCGAGGGTTCATCAACCCGGCCTCGGATCGGCCCCGCGACAAGAAAGAAATCCCTTTCTCAAACGTTTGAGGTTGACGAAAAGGCTAATGATCCATAGCTGTTTCGCTCCCGGACACAGAAAACTTCAACCAATTTACGGAGAAACGTACATGTCAGAAGCACAAGCGGATATGGGCCTGATCGGTCTGGCTGTCATGGGTGAAAACCTCGTCTTGAACATGGCCAATCACGGGTACACCGTCGCGGTTTACAATCGAACGACCGCGAAGGTCGACGATTTTATCGCGACGCGCGCCCAGGGCAAACCCATCATCGGGACTCACAGCCCGGAGGAGCTGGTCGCCTCGCTCAAGCAACCCCGGCGAATCATGATCATGGTAAAAGCCGGTGCTGCGGTCGATGCGGTGATCGATCAACTCGTGCCCCTGCTCGACCCGGGCGATATTCTCATCGACGGGGGTAACACGCATTTCCCCGATACCATTCGACGGACCCAGGCGCTTCGGGAAAAAGGCCTTCGCTTCGTCGGCACCGGCGTATCCGGTGGCGAAGAAGGGGCCCTCACCGGTCCGAGCATCATGCCTGGCGGCGACCCGGAAGCCTGGCCGGCAGTGAAGGATATCTTCCAGGATATTTCCGCCAAGACCGAAGACGGCGAGCCCTGCTGCGACTGGGTGGGCGAAGGCGGTGCCGGTCACTTCGTGAAGATGGTGCATAACGGTATCGAGTATGGCGACATGCAGATGATCTGTGAAGTATACGATTTCATGAAGAACGGCCTGGGCCTCGACAACGAAGCGATGCACCAGGTATTCTCCAGGTGGAACGAAGGGGTGCTCGACTCGTACCTCATTGAGATCTCCCGCGACATCCTCGGCTACAAGGATGAGAACGGGGACTACACCCTCGACAAGATTCTCGACACGGCCGGCCAGAAAGGCACGGGGAAGTGGACCGCGATCGAAGCCTTGACTCAGGGCCAACCCGTGACGCTCATCGGCGAAGCGGTCTTTGCCCGCTGCCTCTCGGCACTCAAGGACGAACGCGTGGATGCCGCCAAGGTGCTCGATGGACCCGGTACGACCTTTGAGGGCGACCAGGCCGCCATGATCGACGATCTCGAGCAGGCCCTCTACGCCTCCAAGATCGTCTCTTACGCCCAGGGCTACATGCTGATGCGCGCAGCGGCCGATGACTACGGCTGGAACCTGAATAACGGGGGTATCGCCCTGATGTGGCGTGGCGGATGTATCATTCGCTCGGCCTTCCTCGGCAATATCCGCGATGCGTTCACGACCCATCCGGACCTGGTTAACCTGTTGCTCGACCCCTTCTTCGAGAAGGCGGTCGAAACGGCCCAGGCTTCCTGGCGTCGGGTCGTATCCAAGGCGGTCGAGCTCGGCATCCCCATGCCGGCGATCGGTTGTGCCCTTTCCTTTTACGACGGCTACCGCAGTGCCCGTCTTCCGGCGAACATGCTGCAGGCACAACGCGACTATTTTGGTGCGCATACCTATGAACGCCTCGACAAGCCGCGCGGGGAATTCTTTCACACCAACTGGACCGGTCGCGGCGGAACAACCGCTTCCAGCACATATAACGTATAATCCGGCGAGCGGTGGCAGCCTGCGAGCTGCTGGTCCCGCAAGCCACCTTAGGAGAAGCTATGAGCCAACAGGTAACCCAACTCTTTGACGTCGGGGGCCAGGTCGCGGTCATTACCGGCGGAACCGGTGTTCTCGGTGGTGCGATGGCCCGCTGCCTGGCCGCCAACGGCGCCCGGGTGGCGATCCTCGGTCGCAGCGCCGAAAAAGCCCAGATTGTCCTCGACGACATTGCCCAGGCCGGAGGCGAAGCCGCCTTTTATCCCGCTGACGTCACCAGTGAAAGCAGCATCGCAGGCATCGCGGCCAAGATTAACGAAGCCTGGGGCCGGGTTGATATCCTGGTCAACGCGGCCGGCGGAAATAATCCCAAGGCGACCGCAACGCCGGAACAGCTCTTTTTCGATCTGCCATCCGAGGCGCTGAACAGCGTCATGGAGCTGAACATCATCGGCACCATGATTCCCAGCCAGGTCTTTGGCCGGATGATGACCGGCCAGAAGAGTGGTGTCATCATCAACATCTCGTCGATGGCGGCGATCCGTCCCTTGACCAAGGTCATCGGCTATTCCGCCTCAAAGGCGGCGATCGACAACTTTACCTTCTGGTTGAGTGTCTACATGAACCAGAACTACGGCGAAGGTATCCGTGTGAATGCGATCGCCCCCGGATTTTTCCTCACCGACCAGAATCGCTTCCTGCTCACGGACAAGGAAAGCGGCGATTTGACCCCCCGCGGTGAAACCATTATCAGCCAGACCCCCATGGGCCGTTTTGGAAGCGAGGATGAATTGAACGGTACCTTGCTGTGGCTGTGTTCGCCGGCGGCCAAGTTTGTCACGGGTATCGTGGTGCCGGTCGACGGCGGGTTCTCGGCCTTCAGTGGCGTCTGACCCGGTGCGGCAGACCTACGTTTCAAACAGAGAGTATGCATCATGAGTTACGACAAACAGCAGTTGATTGACCTGCCCGCAACGAAAGCCCATCTCGTGGGGATTGATTCCGACGGTTGCGTCTTCGACTCCATGACCGCGAAGCAGCGTTTGGTGTTCCACCCCGTGGTGATTGAGCATTGGGGTCTCCAGGCGATTGAAAAGGAACTCCGGGAGACCATGGAGTTCGTCAACCTGTACTCCCAGACGCGCGGGCAGGACCGGTTCGTCTGTTTCGATCTGTCCATCGATCTCCTGGCCAAGCGGCCGGAAGTCCTCGAATCCGGCGCGATCCTGCCGGATACCGCGGACCTCAAAACCTGGCTGGCCAGTGGCGGCCCTTTCGGAAACAACGGCCTGGAAGCCGCCATCGCTGGAGAAAAAGGTGACGAACTGGAGGACAGCGCGTCCCTGAAGAAGATTCTCGGGTGGAGCCTGGGGGTGGATGAAGGCGTGAAGCAGCTCGAGGTCATTCCGCCCTTTCCCCATGCGAAGATTTTCCTGGAACAGGTCGGCGAGCTCGCGGATCCGATCGTGGTTTCCTCGACCCCGATTGCGGCCTTGAACCACGAGTGGGAGTCCAATCGCATCCGCCCCCACGTGAAGTTCATCGCTGCCAAGGAAATCGGCACCAAGGTCGAGCACCTCGGCATGGCGACCCAGGGCGGCAAGTACGCGCTGGACCGGGTCTTGATGATCGGTGATGCGCCGAAGGACATGGAATCCGCCGAGGAGGTCGGGGTTCATTTTTACCCGATTAATCCCGGAAAGGAGGATGCCTCCTGGCAGCGCCTGCACGAGGGTATCTTTACGAAATTCCTCACGGGCGATTACCGCGTTGAGCTGGAGCAGGAATTGAAAGACCAGTTCCTCGCCAGCATGCCCGCAGAGCCGGATTGGCCCCAGGTCGACTGAGGTTTTGGCCTGCACCTGAGCGCATGATCACCCAGAAAGAGATCGCCGAAGCCTGCGGGGTGTCCGTGACGACGGTGTCACGGGTCCTTTCGGGTAAGGCGAAAACCATTGGCGTCACCGCCCACACTATCGAGCGGGTCAAGGCCGAGGCGATGCGGGTGGGTTACGTGCCCAATGCACATGCCCAGAACCTGAAAGGGGTTTCCGCCCACACCCTTGGCGTCGTGGTCAGCGATTTTGAGGATCCTTTTATCGGCTGGATCACGGGCGAGCTTCAGCGCCTGGCTGCCGAGCGAAAATACTCCCTGGTCCTCGAGGGCTTAAGCCCGAATACCGGGGCCCTGGTCAAGCACCTTGTAGATGGCTTGATCCTGGTCGGCACCCACGACTCGGCTAGCTGGGCAAGGCCCTATCTCGAGCAGGACATCCCCTGCATCTGCATCGGCCATACGCCGGATGCGGGAACGATCCAGGGGGTCACCGTGGATGAAGCCTCCGGGTTTGAGCAACTGATCCAGCATCTCCTCGACCTCGGGCACCGTCGCCTCGGTTTCATCGGGGGCGATAACATCCTGCACAAGCAACGTCGGAAGCACTTTGAAGCATTCGCCGGGACCTATACCCGGCCGGAGTGGATCGTGGAAAGCCGGGAGCCGCCCACCCGGGCAGGCATGGAGGCCGTCCAGCGCCTGCTCGGGCAGGCGGGGAACCCGATGCCCAGCGCGATTGTCGCCGCGAGTGATATCCGTGCCCTCGGCGCCATCCGCGGCCTGGTGCAAGCGGGCCTGCGGGTGCCGGAACAGATTTCGCTCACGGGTTTCGATGACATGCCGCTCGCGGAATATACCAATCCGCCCCTGACCACGATTCGTCAGCCGATCGAGGCGATTTGCGAACAGGCCTTCGACCGGGCAACCGGCGAGACTGCCGACACGGATTTGCTTTGCCCGCTTCCGGCGGTGCTCGTCGAACGGGATTCAACCATGTCGGCACCCTCGTCCTAGCATCTCGCCGGGTCCGGGGGCGCAACTGGAAAAAAGAAGACCGCCAGGGAGTGGCGATCTTCCAAATGGAAATACACGGGGTTTATTTCAGTCGTATGGTGTCGCCCGTCTTGATGTCGCCCTCGACGATATCAGCGGAAACGAAATCGCCGCTGCGCGTACCGTCGAGTTTAACTTTGCCGATAACCTTATCGCCACGGTAGACGTCGAGTTCCTTTTCACCCTTGATCTTGGCCGATGTCTTCAGGATGACGTAGTTGAACTCCTTGTCTACCTGGTCCACCACCGCCACGCCCTTGGGTAGCGCTGGTTTCTCGTCACCGGCCTCCGTGGCGTCCTGGGGTTCTTCCGCACTGCCACTGGTGGTCTCGCACCCCGTGGCAAAAAATAAACAAGCACCGACCAGTCCACACCCCAGCAGATTGATCATGAATGATATTTTCTCCTTCATGTTCTCGTAACCTTTCCTGTTGTTTTTGGTAAAAATTGTTTCAAGGGACACGCTTCACAGAGCGGTTTTGCCCGACAATACTGCTTGCCCAGCTCGACGATCAGTGCGTGATACTCATTGTATTGTTCAGCATCTCCCTGGAGTTGTAAAGTAAAAATCCGAGAGAGCGCTTCGTAGGCACTGTCCGCCCCGGCCCAGTTATGACGGGTCATGAGCCGGCGGGTATAGGTGTCGACGACGAAGACCGTGCGGCCTGCCGCATACAGAAGAATGCAGTCAGCGGTCTCGGGTCCGATCCCCCAGATAGCCAACAGGCGTTCTCGAAGCTGCTCATCGGGGGCTTCAAAAAGCCTTTCCAGGCCACCCCCATGGTCCTTGATGCACGCCGCAAAGGCCTTGAGTTTCCTCGCCTTGCGGTTGTAGCACCCGGCCGGCCGAATCCACTCGGCGAGCCGGTCGACCGGGGTCTCATGCAGCACCCGCCAGTCGAGCGCCGCCTGCCGCTTCAACTGGTCGATCGCCTTGACCGCGTTGGCCCAGGCCGTGTTCTGAACCAGGATGGCACCGATTACGACCTCGTCCGGACCGTCGGCGGGCCACCAGTGCTGCGGCCCGAATTGCTCGCGCAATACATCGTAAACGTTTTGTAAGGGTGGATCGGTGGGCCGGGGCATTTCCGGGATTTCCTAGCATAGGAAT
>JAPYUI010000055.1:8885-14818 GCA_029936175.1 Kiritimatiellia bacterium | reverse complement strand
GCCTGGTTCAGCAGTACCTGGGTTGTGACAACTTGTCCAAGCTTCACGAACAGAATGCCTTTGCCGGGCGCTTGAGTGAGGGGAATGACCAGTCGACCGACCTGCACCGTCTTTTTTACGATGGCATGGACAGCAGTCCGGCCTTCAAGGAACTCTACGATCGCTTTGTCAGCGAAGTCGTCCGGCCGAACTTCGATTTCGACATTATTTTCCAGACCTACCCGACCTTCCGGATTCACCAACCGCATAACGTCGCCGTGTTTGCGTACCACCGCGATCGTGACTACAACCACCACCCGAAAGAGATCAATGTATTTCTGCCCATGACAGATGCGTACGAGACCAACACCTTCTGGATAGAAAGTGTAGAGGGCCTGGAGGATTACACGCCCGCCGAAGCCGCGTTCGGCGAAATCCTCATTTTCGACGGCGCGAACCTCCGGCACGGAAACAAGGAAAATGGTACAGGGCACACGCGCGTGAGCTTTGATTTCCGGGTGATGGACGTGGCGGACTACGATGAGGAGCACCAATTGTCCCTCACGAGTAAAACCAAGGGAAAACGCTTTATTATCGGTGAATATTTCCAGGCGCTGGACTAGGCGCCTGCACAAACCCGGGGCCCGTGTTCGCCGAGGGGTTAGAACAACTGCTTCTTCAACGCGTCGATTTTCTTGTCGAAGTTTTCGATCTGCCCGTCGATGCGTTGCATGTTCTTTTCCTGTAAATCCTGGTTGCGCTTCAGGTTGGCTTCCTGCAGTGCTGCATTTCTCTCGACGACCTTTTCTTTGTAGTCACGGAGTTTTCGTTCGCGTTCATCTTCCGGTAATGTTGCGTAGCGTTTACGCATCTGGACGAGCGTGTTTTCAAATTTTCGCTGATTCTGTTCCTGCTTGCGCTGCAGCGATGCGTGTTTTTGTTCGTATTTGCGCTGGGTCTGCTTTCGTCGCTCGACCGCCTGGCGTCGAAGCCTTTCCGTGCTCTGAATCTGCTGCTCGAGCTGTCTACGGGTTTGATCATCGACGGCCTGCCTGGGTTCCGGGGGTGCGAGCGGTTTGGGCTCCGCTTCGGGCAGTCGGGAGGGCGCGGGCTCCGCCGGGGCAGGGGGCGACGGCTTGGCCTCGACGATCGGGGCTTCTTCCGGCGCGGGCTCTGAACGGACAGGCGGCGATGGCGGTCCGACCTCGATGACCCGGGCCTCCTCCGGTGGGGGTATGACCGCTTCGGGAGGGGGGGCTTTGGCGAGCTCCTGCGGCTGGACTTCGGGTTCTGCCGTCGCGACGGGTTTCGGCTCCAGTTGCGCGATATCCATCGGCTCATCCGGTGGATGCCGGTCCAGCCAGACGCCGATGCCGATAAACACGGCCAGGCCGAGAATCCCGGTGCCGAGAATCCACCTTGACTTGCGACGCCCCAGGGCGTCGCTTACCCAGACCTCCTCCGGGCTACCCGCGGCATCGAGCGTATCAGGCGATGCTTCGAGGGCTTTCCCGCACCAGGGGCAATGCCCCGTGACCCGGGTCGCGTGTTTTATCGGGAGTTTACACGTATCACAGCGGTCGATTCGCATGGCGGAAGATATAGACCTTGCGCGGTCGGTTCGACAAGTTCCATAGTACGCCCGTCGTCGTTTCTCGCTTTCGTTTACGGTTGAAGTGGAATAATCGACCGCTTCAGCCCTCGTGCAGGAGCTGAAGCAGGGGCTGCGGCCCGGCCTGCGGTTTTCCCGTATAATTCAGTCATTTAACTGGGGTTAAGGCCCGTTCAGCGGCTGAATGGGTGATGATCCCGGGGCCTTTCCCCTATTCCATCCTTGCGCGGTTAGAGCAAATAACTAATAAAACACAGGTATACATCCCGTTTAACCCAAGGAATACCCCATGGCTGGTGAAAGAAGTGAAGCACAAGGCTTGTCCTCCCTCGGTCTGCTGTCGGTCGCCGTCGGCCTGCTGGTTCTTATGCTGGTCGGCGTCCGCACCGTGAGCAACACGGATTTTTACACCCATCTCGCGACGAGTCACGGGATCTCGGAGTTCGGCCTGGGGGGGGAAGACGCGCTCTCTTTCACCACGGCAGGGAAATCCTGGGTCAAAGCCACCTGGCTGTACGATAAGCTGATGGCGGGTTTGTACGGCATGGGTGGGGCGGGTTTGGCCACGATTGCGCACCTGCTGGCGGTTCTCGTCGCTTACGTCCTGCTGATCCCCACGGCTCGCCGCTGGGCGAATGGCAATGCGATCGGCTTCGCCCTGTTGATCACGGCCTGGTTGCTCGCCGCACGCTTTGAACCGCGCTCGACCGTCTTCGCATTGCTGTTCCCCGCGATCTTTATCCATGTGCTCCAGGAACGGATGGACGGACCGGCCTGGGTGCCCTTTGCCATCCTGCTGCCCGCACAGGTCCTCTGGGCCAACATGCACACGAGTTTTCTCATGGGGCCGATCATCGTGCTCGTATTCGGGGTCGAAGCGTATCTTCGGACCAAGAAAAAGCAGCTCGGATCGACCCTCGTCCGCATGGTGGCCCTGGGGGCGGGCTGCCTCCTCGTGTCGATGGCCAACCCGGTCGGACCCAAGCTCTTCTCGTATGTGCTTGCGGGTTGGAGCGAGTCACTCTTTTCCGTCACCCAGTTCTGGGGCTCGTCCTTTATCGATGAATTTGTCGGCCGGAAAGCCTTCCCGCTGTTTTATCTCGTGATGGGAATCGGCGCCTCCGGGCTGATTTTTTACCGGGACCGCCTGCCGCCGGCGATCACCGTACTTGCCTTGTTCGGTGCTTTCGTGGCCTTGTACCGGTACCAGGAAGCGATTGAGCTGTTTGCGATTTTGCTCTTCCCTTTCCTCTGCCTGTGTTTCCAGTCCATCGGCAACGCCCTTTCGCGTGTCATACAGGGTAAGGGCACCTCCGCATCCCGCGCGATCGAGATGGCGGCCTGCGGCCTGGCGGTGCTTCTCGGTATTGGTACGGTGGGTGTTTTTGCGTCCAACAGTTATTTCGTGAAGTGCGGCAATGCCTCTGCCTTCGGGCTCGGGGCAAACGACGAAGTCATCCCCGCCGAGGCGCTGGAGCTGCTCAAGCGGGAAGGCTTTCCCGACCAGCTGTTGAATTTTCCCATGGATGGCTGCTACATCGCCCTGAACACCGACAAGCAGGTCCTGATCGACCAGCGCGCCCGCCTGCACACGCGTGAAGGGCACCAGCACCTGATGAGTGGCCTGCTCGGACTCAATAAGGAGGACGCCGAGATCGTTTACGGTCAGTATAAGGCCCAGGCGGTCGTGGTGAACAGCCTGGCACCCAATGCCGAGGTCCTGGCGACCCGCCTGCTCTCCTCGCGCAATTGGAAGCCGGCGTATTTTGATGGAATTACGCTGGTACTCCTTTTGAATACGCAAGAGAACCAGGCGCTGCTTGGGGATGATGAACTGAAAACCCGTGGGCTGGCCTTGATCGAAAAAGCGCGCCAGGATTATCACCAGCGCCTGGGCGGCATGGTTGCCGCGCCTCTCCCGGCCCGCCTGATCGGTGCCGCGAGCATGTTGATGGTGTTCAACCGCTACGCCGAAGCGTACGAGCTGTACGAGCTGCTCAAGGCGGGCGCGCCGACCATGCATACCCCGCATCGGGAGCAGGGCTACTGTAAAATCCAGGAAGGCGAATACCAGGATGCCATTCGCCACTTGCTTGCGGCCAAGAAACGGGCGGCCAACGACGTTCGCACCTGGCAGATGCTGGGTGTCGCGTATGAAAAGAGCGGGGAACAGGACAAGGCGGACCAGGCCTACGCCCGCGCCAAGGAGCTGGGTGGCGGCGACAAGGACGGGGAGGCAGCAGATCCCCAGGCGGATCCGGCCCCGGCCGGGCCGCCTGGAGAATAACCGCCTCCCGGCTTAGCCGGCCTCGACCGGCTCCGCTTTGCGGGTACCCAGGAATTGTACCCGATCCGCTTTCACCCGGAGGCGGGTGCGGGATACCCCGCCATCGGCCTCCCAGCGTTCAAATTGCAGGCGGCCTTCGACCAGTACGGGAGCCCCTTTCTCCAGGTACGTTTCGCAGGCAAGGGCCTGGGCACCCCAGACCACAATGTCCACGAAGCAGGTCGTCTCGACCTTCTCACCGTTCTTGTTCTGGTAGGCCTCGTTGATGGCGAGCCCGAAATTCGTGACGGTGGAATCGTCTCCAACCTTACGGCTTTCCGGGTCGTGGGTGAGGTTGCCCATCAGGTACACGCGATTCATGGTTCCCATGATATACTCCATTTCGTAGTTCTTGTTTTAGATCACCCGGTCTTCTGCCGGGACGCACAAGCATACAATGCACGGGTTGTGCCAAGTGCCGGGATGGATTCAAAACAGGGGAAAATGCACGCTCTTTCCCTGGCGGTCTTCAACCCCGGTTGAAAAGGGCCTCAACAAGGGTTGAAAACGAAGATCCTGGTTGCTAGCTAATGCACCCCATTCAACCCGAGGTCCCTATGCAAGATACCCCTACACCCCTGATCCTCTTCCTGGCCAGCGGCCTTGCCGTGTTGTCCTGTCCCGCAGACCTGGTCTTCATGGTCGGCAACGACGATGCCTCCCCCCCCTTCCAGGCGGAGCTTGAGCAGGAGAGCGGCGCGCCGATCGATGACGATTACTACTACGAGAACGGGGATTACACCGGCCTGACCGTCACCTCCGGAAACTGGACGGGCGGCCAGGAGATGCTCCGGAACGGGACCAATACGGATGCTATTGGCATGCCCCGTGCGGTGACCACCGGGGCGACGACCTTTCACATTCACTTCCAGCTGAGCGCGGCGGAAGTCGCGATGAATTCCCTGGTGTACCGGACGGAACTGGTCTCGGCAAAAAACCTCACCACCAGCGAGATCACGTTCCGCATGAACAACCAGCCCTTGTATGTGGAGTCCGCAACCGGGCCGACGGGAGCCACCCAGGTGCCGGTGGCGATTCTTTTCAGCCCGGCAACGGGGAGCGCCGTGGCGGGAAGCAATTTCATTACGATTACCCGCACCGGTGGCAGTGACGGCGGCACCGGGTCCGCCTGGCTCCAGTTCGACTTCCATGAGCTCCAGGCGATTCCCGAGCCTTCGACGACGGGCCTGCTCCTCTTGGGCCTATTTCTCCTGTCTGCCCGACCCCTGCGTGCACGGGTGGCCGCATGACCGTCCGGTTCCTGGTACTCGGCCTGGTGCTGGCCTGCACGCAGGTGCAGGCCGCCCGACCCAATGTGCTGTTCATCTTTCTCGATGATTTCGGTTGGAAAGACACCTCCTACATGGGGTCGGATTTTTACGAGACCCCCCACCTGGACCGGCTCGCCCGATCGGGAATGATTTTTAGCGATGCCTATTCCTGCGCGGCTAATTGTGCCCCGGCCCGGGCCTGCCTGCTCTCCGGCCAGTACACGCCGCGCCACGAGGTGTACAACGTGGGCACCGGCCCCCGGGGAAATGCCAAGCATCGGAAGCTTAAACACGTCCCGGGCACCTCGACCCTGCGTGTGGACATCAAGACCTGGGCGCAGTGCATCCAGCAGGCGGGCTATACCACGGCGACCATGGGCAAGTGGCACTTGAGCAAGGATCCCATCCCCTATGGATTTGACCTGAACATAGGCGGCACGCATTCCGGCGGCCCGCCCAAGGGCTATTTCCCGCCCCACGGCAAGGTGCCGGGTCTCGGGGAAGCGCCGAAAGGCGAATACGTGACCGATCGGCTCAGCGACGAGGCCATTGCCTTCATCACGGCCAACAAGGCAAAGCCCTGGTTTCTCTACCTGACCCACTTTGCCGTGCACACGCCCCTGCAGTCCCCCAAGGATCTCAAGGAGAAATACAACGCAAAGCCTCCGGGCAAGATCCACCACGACGCGGTGATGGCGGGGATGATCGAAAGTGTTGACCAGGGGGTGGGCCGGATCATGGAAAC
>JAPYUI010000055.1:6447-8785 GCA_029936175.1 Kiritimatiellia bacterium | reverse complement strand
GAACCGATCATCGGGGTGGATCTCTACCCGACCTTGTGCGAGCTGACCGGCGCGACCCTGCCCGATGGACAGGTACAGGACGGGGTCAGCCTCGTCCCCTTGCTCAAGGGTGGGAAGATTGGCTCGCGCGCGCTTTACTGGCACTTTCCCGCCTACCTGCAAAGCTACAGCCGCAACAACGAGCAGCGTGATCCCCTGTTCCGTTCCCGCCCCTGTGGCATCATTCGTTTTGGCGCGTGGAAGCTGCACGAGTATTTCGAGGATGGTGGCCTGGAGTTGTACAAGTTGACCGACGATCCCTCCGAGGCCGACAACCTGGCCCGGAAACATCCCGAGAAAGCGCAGGAGCTCCTCCAGATGTTGAAAGCCTGGCGGAAGGAAATCAAGGCGCCGGTTCCCACCGAGAAGAACCCGGAATACGATGCGGCGGCGGAAGCGGCGGCATTGGCCGCGGTCCGGGGCGGGAAGAAAAAAAGGAAGAACCCGTAGGCGAGGCCGGTCCTGCGGGAAAGTGTGCCGCCTTCGCGTACGGTACAGCATGAACCCCGGCTGGGGCTCAGCCCGGGCGGATGTCCTTCAGCTTCACCCACTCCAGTTCGAAATTCGGCGTGAACACGCCGGATCCGATGGCCCCCTCGATTTCCGCTGCGGCCCAGAATCGCCCGTCGTCCAGTTCCGAGGCCTGGAGCTCAAAGGGCCCGTCATGCCGGGTCAGGTAGGTGCGGATAAACTCGCTTTCCACGGGCGATCGCCAGATGTACTGGTAGCGGAAGGCCAGCGCGCCCGGTGGCGTGCCCAGTTCCTCGGTCATTTCCCGGCGGGCACCGGCTTCAGGATCCTCGCCGAGCTCGAGGTGTCCGCCGACGGAACTGTCCCACTTGCCGGGCTGGATATCCTTGTGGGCCCCCCGTTGTTGCAGAAAGAGGTCGCCGCGGGTATTGAAGACCATGACGTGTACCGCCTGGTGCAGCAGGTCGGGGTTCCCGTGACAGTCCGCGCGCAGGGCCTTGCCGGTGCGCGTACCGTCCTCGTCTACCAGGTCGAACCATTCATCCATGCTCATTTCTTTCGCAGAAAAGCGGGCAGCTGTAAGGGTGGAAAACGTTGCAGGTCTCGAATTTCCCCCGGACTGTAATGCGCCCAGCCGCGGGATGCCAGCAGGTGCGGGTAATCCCGGTGAAAGTACCATTCGCCCGATTCGATCGGCAGGGCGGCCAAGTGCTTGGCGAGGGCCAGGATGATGCGATCCTCGGAAACCACCGGTACGTTCATTTCGGCCATGGACCAGGTATTCAGGTTGAGCTCCCGGTAGCCTGGAAGCGGGGAGGGCTTGGTCCACGCAAGGATTTCACCGGGCACGTGCGCAGCGGCGACAGCATCAAAGAATACCACCACGCGTTGTTGCTGGCCCGAGTAGAGGTGGAAAGACAGGTAACGGTCCCATTTCTTGGCAAAGGACCCGATCGGCATGATCCATACCAGCAGGACGATGAGGGATGTAGCGCCGCGGAACCCGGCCTGCCCCAGGTTACGCCACTGGATGCTCCGGCCCGGGAAGAAGAGCAATCCGACCAGGGCCATCATGGCCAGGTTCCACGGCCACACGACCGAGTTGGCGGCTTTTCCAAGCGGGCCGATCAGCAGGAGAATGACCAGGTGGGTGAGCAGGGCCAGGCCCCCGGCCCAGGGCGCGGTCCTCCGAAAAAGCAACCCGATTCCGATACCCACCTCGATCCATGGGATGCCTCGGCCGCCGGCGAGGATGAGGGACTGTAGCGCGGGCCCACTGGCTTCGAGCAGGTCCGATGCGAGGTAGGTGTCGAAAAGGTGGGTGAATCCCGGGCCGATCTTGTGCACCCCGCTCCAGAAATAGACGGCGGCGACGATCAGGCGCTGTAAATCGAGCACGGTCCCCAGGCGCGCAGGCTCCGCATCCCGGTGGAGCAGGAATAAAGGGAGCAGCATGAGGGCGTACTGGTAGGCCCAGGGTTGCCACCGCATCTGGTCGAGCAGGGCCAGGCCCAGCAAGGTTGCCCAGGCCGTTGCGATCCAGGTGCGCCGCGGGAAAAAAGCCAGGGCCGCCAACGAGAGGAGGAGCCCGCCACCCAGCAGTGCATGGAAAACGGGCGGAAGCGGCAGGGGCAGGAGCGGCACAAGGGGGAAGCTGTGGGCACCTGTCCACAGGCGCCAGGATAGCAGGAGACCCGCGGCGAAGCCGGTACAGACCACCGCGCGCAGGGCGAGCAGTTTATGTTTGTCGCTCAGGTACACCGCCCGCCAGCCTAACCCGGATACATGAAAAAAAGCCATGCTGCAGGGGCCTTGTTACCCCGGATAC
>JAPYUI010000055.1:0-6347 GCA_029936175.1 Kiritimatiellia bacterium | reverse complement strand
AGTTTCCCGCATTTAGCGTACCACTCGGCCCAGGGTTTCCAACGCTTTCCGCTCCTGGAGCACAATGCCCGCAATGCGGTTGCTCAAGCCAAGAAAAAAGTCATCGGCCTGGTCCCCGGTGAGGGGAAAATCATCCCCGGCCAATTGTTGGTCAATCTCCTGCAGGCGCCCGGTATGCCGGGCCATTTCCGCCCCGCCGGATTCCCCCTCCTCCAGGAACAGGCGGTGGCGCTCACGTACATGAAGGCGCGCCTCGGCCAGGATCGCGAGCTCCCCCGGAAGGCAGGCCTCGGCCAGGTCGGTCCATTCCGACCCCAGTGCCCGGTACATCTCCGCGACCTCCACCAGCCCCGGTTGGTCCAGGATCCGGGCGGCCTGCTCCAGGAAGGCCGCGTACATCGGCCGGAAGAGTCCGCTCCCCCCGCCAAAGACCTCGATGCTTTCGTAGGTGTCGAGCAGCGGGCGGTACAAGGTCCCCTTGCGATAGACTTTCTGCCAGGCCTGCGGATGCCTCGGGCTCCCGACGATGTGGGCCCACGCTTCCAGCCCGTCCAGGCTCAGCAGGCGTGTCCGGGGATGTTCGCTGAGCTCGAGGTAGTCCTCAATGCCGGCTTTCACCGCACTGCGCAGGCTGGCCTCGGTGAGTTTACCCGGCACCTGGATCGTCATCGACCGGTTATTGTAGAGGGGTACCCTGGATCGGGCCGCGATAAAATCATCGACCGTGAGCACAAGGGGTCCCGGGGCCTGGTCGCCCACGATGACCGAGTCCCGCTGTTCGTCGTGCGCGATAACGACCACCGTATGCATGAATACCTGTTTCCCGCGAATCTCCGGAAGGTGTAAATAGGGCAAGCTCGTCTTGTGCAGGTACACGATCGAGGGCAGGCCCTGCTGGAGGTCGGAAATCACCTTGTGGAAGGCACCCTGCGCCCCGCTCGTGGCGTACAGGTTGGGACTGGCTCCAAGACGGTTCAGTACTTTTTCGGCAAACTCGGGTATCGGCAACATCATGCGGGACCGGCCCGAGATAAATAGGCCCCCGGTTTTGTCCAGTACCCCGGGATGAAAGGAATAGCCGGGTTGAATCCCGCCGCCAATCCCCAGCAGCAAGGCTTCTTCCAGCACTTCCTGGTCCTGCGGGGCACGGAGCCCGCTGAAGGCCAGCACGTTCTTCAGGTTGGCGGTCTCCCAATGCTGCCCCCCGAAGTGGCTGTATGCATGCAGGTTCAAATGGTCCTGTTCAGGGTCAGCAGCCCGGCTCGATCCGCCATTTCCTGGGCAACGAGACACAACTCCGCCGCCTTGAAGGTGTGTGACTGGGTCATGGCGTTCTCGGTGCCATTCAAGCAGTCGAGGATCAGGTCTCCGAAGAACGGAAAGCCAACCTCGCCGTTTACGCAGAGGTGTTGTTCACCTTCCCGGTTGACCAGGTACACGTGGTCGCCGCGTTCATCCTGTGCGACATCCAGGTACTTGCGCAGTTCGATCGTCCCCTCGGTGCCGACAATCATCGTCCGGCCATCGCCCCAGGTACGCAAGCCATCCGGCGTAAACCAGTCGACGCGGAAGTAAAAGGTTGCCCCGTTGTCCGCGACCAGGGTTGCATCGCCCCAGTCTTCCAGTTCGGGTGTTCCCGGGTTGGCGTAGTTCGCCACGCGCGCCTGGGTGACTGTTGCATCCTTTGCCCCGACGTAATAAAGAAACTGCTCGATCTGGTGGCTGCCGATATCACAGAGGATGCCCCCGTACTGTTCCTTATCAAAGAACCAGTCCGGCCGACTGGCCGCGCTGAGGCGGTGGGGCCCCAGGCCCATTACATGGACCACCTCCCCGATCGCGCCCTGTTCGATCAGGTTGCCCGCGTACACCGCACTCTCCACGTGCAGGCGTTCACTGTAGTAGACGGCATAGCGTCGACCGGTTTCCCGGACGACCTGCCGGGCACTTTCCAGTTGGGCAGTGGTGGTGAAAGGGGTCTTGTCCGTCAGGTAATCTTTTCCGGCCTGCATGACCCGGCAGCCAAGCGGCCCTCGCTGATTGGGAATAGCCGCCGCCGCGACGAGGTGAATCGATGGGTCGCTCAGGATTTCATCGGCCTGCTTCGCAACCGCTGTGCCGGGGTACGTATCGACAAAGCGAGCGACCTTCTCCGGGTCGGGGTCATACACCTTCACCAGTTCGGCGCCGGCCTCGACCAGGCCGTTGCACTGGCCGTAGATATGTCCGTGATCGAGGGCCATCGCGGCAAAGCGAAATTCGCCCGGGCCGACCACGGCTTCCACCTTGCCCTTCGGGGCATAATTCATTCCGTCTGCTTTTTGTACCATGGGCTGTCGCCTCTAAAAGGGTGCGATGATTGTATTCCCGTGAACGAAACGCTGTACAGAGCATCCTTTGATGTTCCGGGGAACCGCGTTGAAAAATCCGGTCACAGGAGCGTATTTTTAGCCCTTTTCCCCGCCCAGGAAAACGACAAAATGGATGTTTTCCGATGCCTGTAAGGGAGCCTGAAGTCCGTGTCCCGGGATTACCCGGGCGCTTTGGGCTCCAGGCGAATGCCCGCCATCCACCGTGCAATGCATCGTTCACAAGTAGATGTCACGATTCGACATTTGCCCAGGATCCACTACCTTCACCGTATGTACGTTATCGAGCCCCCAGAGGACGCAAAGACCCTGGAGTGGTTGGCGACCCTGGGTGCCGATCGTCTCCCGCACCGCCTGGTTCTCCGCGAGGGCCGCTGGGTGATCCATGTGCCGGAAAGCAGTGCCGAGTCGGCGATGCAGGCGATCGAGGCCTTTGAACGGGAAAACCTCCACTGGCCGCCCTCGCCCCTGCACGCGCCTGCGGATGAGCAGGCCCCGTACGATTCCTGGTCGGCTTACGGGGCGGCCTTCTTTCTCCTCGTGGCTTTTACCTGGATGGGCCCTTACGACAGCCATGCGGTGTTCCTGCGGGCGGGCGCTGCGGATGCCCAGGCGATTGTCGCGGGTGAAACCTGGCGGATGGTCACCGCCCTCTCCCTGCACGCGGACCTGCCGCACCTCCTGGGGAACGTGATTGCGTTGGCCTTGCTGGGTACGCCGGTTTGCCGCTTTCTCGGTGGAGGCGTAGGCTTGGTGATGATCCTGTCCACCGGAGTGGTGGGGAATTTCCTCGTGGCGGTCAGCGGGCCCGGGCCGCATATATCGGTCGGTGCCTCGACGGCTACCTTTGGTGCGCTGGGACTGCTTTGCGGGCACGCTGCACTGTCTGCCTACCGGCAGTCACGCACCTGGCGGAGCATGTGGAGCCGGGCCTGGATTCCGCTGGGTGCGGGTATGGCCATGATGGCCTTTACCGGGGCGGCCCCGGGCAGCGATGTGCTCGCGCATATCTATGGTTTTCTTGTCGGACTGGTGATCATCCTGCCCCCGGCCTGGACCGGCACGCGAAGCGTGCCGGATTGGATGCAGCGGGGATTGGAGTTGTTCGTGGTCTTTATCCTGTTGTTTGCGTGGAAAGCGGCCTTTGAAAGTGTACCCTTGCCGCTATGATCCGCATCTACCAGATGAATGGTTGTTTGCGCTCCACCCGGGCATGCTGCCCGTGATGGACGTCAACGAGCCAGGTGGTATCGTGATGCGGGCGATTCAATTCGCGGCGAGCAGGCATCTGCACCAGCGGCGCAAGGGGGCGGACCGCAGGCCATACATCAATCATCCGCTTGACGTGATGGAGCTGCTCTGGACGGTGGGCGGGGTGCGTGATGCGTGGACGCTGGCCGCAGCGGTCCTGCACGACACCATCGAGGACACGGAGACCCACCCGGAAGAGCTCGAGGCGGCGTTCGGCCCGGAGGTTCGGGACCTGGTGATGGAGGTGAGCGATGACAAGACCCGGGTAAAGAAGGAGCGCAAGCGGCTGCAGATCGAGGGGGCTTCGGGCTTATCACATGCTGCCCAGTTGATCCGGATCAGCGATAAGTGTTGCAATATCCGGGATATGGCGGAGTCGCCCCCGGCGGACTGGTCCGTGGAGTGGCAGCTGAACTACCTCGATTGGGCGGAGCAGGTGGTCCGGGCCCTGGAGGGTGCTCACCCCGGGTTGGAGTCCTGCTTCAAAAGCCTTTGTGCCGAGGTGCGCGCCCACCTCCAGGCTTGATGCTTTTTTCGGTTTAACCCTCTGTATTGCGCTCTACTTGCGAAAGAACTAAGGATACTTTTCCCGGTCATATGGGGTAGGAGAATCATTATGAAAAGGTATATATACGCCCTGGGCCTCGGCTTGGCCTGGTCCGCGCAAGCGGGCTGGGAAAGTGCCCTGAATGCCGGGGCAAACCTCACCCGGGGGAACAGCGAAACCTCGGGGTATAGCGCCGGGTGGGCTGCAAGGCACACGAACCGCGTCGACCAGGTATCCCTGGAGCTGGACGGCGCATATGGGGAAAACGCGGGTGAAACCACGACGGAAAACGTAAGCGCCTCGGTGGATTACCGTAAGGCCCTGAAGGATTCGATATACGGGTACCTGAACGCGAGCTTCCTGTACGACCGCATCGCGCAGGTTGACACGCGCCTCGTCGTGGGCCCGGGCTCCGGAATCACCCTGGTCGATGGTGGAGGATGGGTGCTCGGCGTGGAAGCCGGTATCGCGTACATCACGGAAAGCCTGGGCAATGATGCCCCGGAAACCGATGATTTCGCCCTGCGCGTAGCCCAGTCCTGCACCCGAACCCTCAGCCCGACTTCCCGGGTCTGGCAGAAGCTTGAATACATGCCCCTGTTCGACCGTTTTGACGACTACCTGCTGAACGTCGAGATCGGAATTGAATCGCTTGTGGCCGGCGACCTGAGCCTGCGCATTGTCGCGAGTGAACGCTACGACAGCACCCCGGCTACGGCCGAGAAAAACGACCTGGCGCTAACAGCCGGGCTGCGTTACTCGCTGTAAAGCGAAGGCGGTATCCTTCCTCTGAACCCGATGCGCATGACCCCGAAGCTGTTTGCGGGTTGACCCGGATGGGGCGATTGTAGAGCCTAGGTGTGGACCTGGGCGATGTAGGGCAATTCGCGATAGAAGCTTTCGTAATCCAGCCCGTAGCCGACGACGAAGGTGTCCTCAATGGTGAAGCCGACGTAGTCCGCCTGAATATCCACCACCCGTCGGGCGGGTTTGTCCAGCAATGCACAGGTCTGAACCGTTCGCGCACCCTTGGCCTGGATATGGGCAATTGCATGCGAAAGGGTACGGCCGGTATCGAGAATGTCATCCACCAGCAGGATGTCCGCACCGCGAACATCGACCTCGATATCCTTCTTTACCTCCACCGTGCCGGTGGACTCCATGCCGCCGAAGTAGCTCTCCAGGGTGATGAAGTCGATCCGCGGGTGCAGGTTGTGTGCATCGAGGGCGCGGACGAGGTCGGCGAGGAACATGAAGCTTCCCCGCAGAATGCCGATCATGACGAAATCCGTGCTCTCGTGATCGGTGGCAATGTCATCCACGAGTGTGCGAATTTGCCCGTGTATGGCATCGCTTGAAATCAGGGTGGATAAAGTATGAGGTTTTAATGACACAAAGCGCTTCTCCGGGGGTCTATTCGCTTGCACATCCGCGTGAGGTTAAGCTACAAGCGCATCCGATACGAAGGGTTTATTGATGAAAAAACGTTATTCAGCGGTTCTCTTTCCCGCCATGGCCGGCCTCAGCCTTCTGCTCGCCCTGCTTTCCGCCTGTGACCTGAACGTCAGCGGTGGAGACGACGTGTTCCGCAACATTCCCGCGGACTTTTCCGGGTTCTACAGCAACCCGAACGGCCGGATCACTACCGCCCAGACCGGCAGCCCGATCACCACCCTCGACCTGCGCCAGAACGGGGACCGCCTGGAAGCCGTCGACAACCACGGCAATATTTTTCGGGGAAAGATTGGTCGCTATGCCGACAGCCAGGCCAGTTTTGACATGGAAGGCCCGACCACGGCCGGCCATAAAGCGGTGATGAACGGGACCCTTACCGGGGAAGGAACCGCGGCCATCTTGCAGGGAAACTGGATTGAGCCCAGCCTGACCGCCCTGGTGTTTGCGCAGGCCACGATCAACCCGATCCCGACGAATGCACCGAGCGGGGGGGATTCCTCCGGCCTGTCCATCCAGCCCTCGGGCAATATCACGGTGTCCCTCAACAACACGGTGACCTTTACCGCGAGCGGTGGGTCCGGAAGCTACCAGTGGGGCGTGAACAACCAGAACCTCGGTTTCCTCTCCGCGGTTTCCGGTTCGACCAGTGTCTATACGCCCAGCCGTTCCGGGACCCAGACGGTCAGCGTAACCGATGGGAATGAAACGGTTTCGACCGTGGTTTC
>JAPYUI010000054.1:5032-24446 GCA_029936175.1 Kiritimatiellia bacterium | reverse complement strand
ACACCTTCAACCTGATATCCAATGCGCCGTCGGACGGCAGTGGCGGGGCCTGGGACCAGGTGACCGGCATCGTGACACGCGGCAGCGCGCTCAACGCCACCGCGGGGGCCGTCTCGGACACGACCATTGACTTCACCGCGCTGAGTGCCGAGTCGGTGGTGATCGCGGTGGATATCGAGAGCGCCACCGGTTCGATCACCGCAAACGGCATCTTCATCGGCCTGCAGGCGGCGGATGGCGGCGCCAATGCCGGGGGCGAGCTCTGGAACAACCTCGGACCCTCTTTCGGGCTGGTGATCTCCGGCAGCTCCCGGCTCGGTGCACGCACCGTGGCCCCGGGTGGAAATACCGACCTCGGCGGCACCACCGGTTCCGGGTTCCAGGTTCCACCTGCCTTCGCTACCGCCACCCAGGCCTCGATCAACGATGGCTTTAGCGCCACCCTGCGCATCGACGCCGGGAGGTGGCGCCTCGACCTGGAAGGCCTGGAGACCGCGGCGGGTGCAGCCATCACGGGGGGCTCCGGAAGCTGGAGCGAGGTACCCTTCGACTACAGCGACCTGAACAGTGCCATGCGGGTCGCCTTCACCACCCAGGGCCACAACGGGAGCAACTTCCGGGTGGCCCGGGTCCACGCCTTCGTCGACGGGGACCTCGACCTCGACGGTATGCCGGACAGCTACGAGGACGCCAACGGCCTCGACAAGACCAACCCCGCCGATGCCGGCTTTGACAACGATACCGTGGGGGGGCCGGATGGCCTGACGAACCTCGCGGAATACCAGGCGGGGACCAACCCCCAGGACGCGGACAGCGATGATGACGGGCTCCTGGACGGGGCCGAGGTCTTCGGCACCCTGAACCCCTGGATCGCGGGGGTCCTGGGCACGCCGCCGGGCGACCCCACGAATCCGCTCGACCCGGACAGCGATGATGACCTGGACCCCGACGGCCTGGAGATCGCCAACGGGACCGACCCCAATGCACACCCCACGAATACCGGCCCCCTCTTTCCCTTTGTCGATACCGATGGGGACAGCTATCGCGACGAGGCCGAGGCGGCCTTCGGCTCCAACCCGAACGATGCACAGGACTGCCCCGATCACCGCCCGGTCCCCGCTGCCCCGAACCTGGTGATCATCTACGCGGACGACATGGGTTTCGGTGACATGTCGGCCTACGGGGACCTTTTCGGCACCAGCAGTCCCGCCGAGACACCGCGGATGAATGCCCTCGCCGACCAGGGCGTGCTGTTCACCCAGGCCCACTCCAGCAACGGGGTCTGCACGCCCAGCCGCTACGCCCTGCTCACCGGCCAGTACAACTGGCGCGCATTCAACGGGATCTCCAGCCACTACGGCGTGGGGCCGATCGCGGAGATTCCCCGGCTCAGCGACACCACGATCGCGGAGTTCCTCCGGGTGCAGGGCTACGACACGGCGGCCTTCGGCAAGTGGCACCTGGGCGGGCGCTGGTATCAACCCGGCGGCAACACGCGGATAACCGGAAACCCCTCCGACCCGGCCGGCGTCGACTGGGCCCGGCGCGTCGACAACCACGCGGTCGACCACGGGTTTGACATCTTTCGCGGATTGGCCACCACCATCAACTTCGGGCCCTACGTGTACCTGGAGAACGACCGGCACCAATTCTGGGACAGCAGCCTGAACGGCGGAGCGGGCGGTTTTCGTGATGCGAGCAACGCCGATCCCTTCATCTACTTTACCCAGGGTGCCCTGAACGGCTCCGTCGCGGGCAACACGGACTCCCGCGCCAGCCTGGGGGATCCCTCCTATCGCCAGGTCGACGCCGGGCCGTTCATGATCGGGCAGGTCGAGGACTACCTGGCCGAGCGCGCGAGCAGCGGTGACACCGACCCGTTTTTCGCGTACGTATCGCTTTATTCACCCCACAAGCCCTGGGCCTTGACGCCCCCCTTCATCGGCAACAACAGCGCCAACGGCTTTTATTACGGCGACTGGATGCCGGAGGTGGACGACCGGATCGGGCGGGTCATCGACGCCATCGACCAGAACGGCTTTTTCAGCAACACCGTGGTCATCCTCACCAGCGACAACGGGCCCGAAAACACCGCGATGAGCCAGAGCCTCACCCATGGCCGCGACCCGAACGGACCCCTGCGCGGGAATAAGCGCGATGTCTGGGACGGCGGGACCCGGGTGCCCTTCGTCGTGCGCTGGCCGGGCCAGGCCGCGGCGGGTCTCAAGCTGAGCGACCTGGTGTGGCAGGGCGACATTTTTGCCACGATTGCCGCGTACCTCGGGGTGGAGCTACCCGATACGGTCGCCCCGGACGGTGAAAGTTTCCTCAACCTGCTTCGCGGCCAGCAGAAAGCCCCGCCCCGTCGCCCGGCCATCGCTATCGCATCCATTCGCGGCGACCTCGGCCTGAAGACCCTTGACGGCTGGAAGTTCATCGACGCGAGCGGCGGCGGGCACCAGAATTCATGGGACTCCGGAAACAACACCATTCCCAATGCAGCGGGCACGAACCGGGGCACGCCGAAACAGCTTTTCCGCCAGTCCATCGACCTGGGTGAGGACGCCAACCTGATCGCCAACCTGGGCAGCGAAAGCACCATCCGCACCGAGCTTATCCAGCAGACCGGGTCCGACCTGCTCGACCTGCTGGACCAACTGCGCAACACGACAAGCGCTGAACTGCACCCCCGTGCCCCCGACAACGATGGCGATTCCCTGCCCAACAGCTACGAACGGGACTTCAACCTGGATCCCGACTCGCCGAAGGATGCCGGGGAGGACCTCGACGGCGACGGGGCCAGCAACCGGGACGAGTATATCGCCGGCACGGATCCGTCCGACCCGCTTGAACAATTGCGGGTCATCGACGCGTCGGACGGCCCCGACGCCTTCAACGTCTCCTGGCCGAGCGTGGTCGGACGGGCCTACCAGGTGCTTTGGTCGCTCGACCTGGATCAATGGCAGTCCCTGCCCGTGCAGCAGGGGGATGGCACGACCCTCTCCAGCCAGCTCGACAAGCAGGCCATCGACCAGGCCGATGGGATACCGGGCAACCTCGCCCGCATCTATGTGCTGATCGCCGTGCAGTCACCCTAGCCGGCCAAGCAATCCTGTCATTCCGCGGGGAAACATGGTATGGAGGTGAACGCATGCGTGTGTCGATCCAGAGCTTCTGCTGCCTGGCCGGGATTCTCCTCGGCGTGGCCGCCATGGCACAAACGCCGGTGGATTTCGACCGGGATCTCCGGCCCCTCCTGGAAAGCAAATGCCTGGGTTGCCACAACCCCAACCTGAACAAGGGCAAGGTGACCCTGCATACCCGGGAGGCCATCCTGATGCACAAGGAGCCCCTGCTCGTGCCGGGAAAACCGGGGATGAGCCGCCTGCTCCAGGTGGTGACGCCCGGACCGGACGGGGCCGCACCCGAGATGCCGGAAGAAGGTAAAGCCCTCGACCCGGAGGACCTCGAACGCCTGCGCGACTGGATCGCCAGCGGGGCGCCATGGCCGGAAGGCCGGGTGCTGAGGGAGCCCAGCAAGGCCGGCAAGGACTGGTGGGCCTACCGCGGCCTGCGCGAGGCGCAACAATCGGACGGCATCGATGCCTTCATCGGGGCAAAACTCTCCGAGGCGGGCCTGGCCATGAATCCGCCCGCCGACCGGCGAAGCCTTATCCGCCGGGCGCACTACGATTTAACCGGCCTTCCGCCGACGTCTTCCGAGGTCGAGGCCTTCGTGAACGATCCCGATCCCCGGGCCTACGAGGCCCTGCTCGACCGGCTGCTGGCCTCACCCCGCTACGGGGAGCGCTGGGGGCGGCACTGGCTGGATGTCGTGCGCTTCGGCGAGAGCAACGGCTACGAGCGCAACGTCATCATCAACGACCTGTGGCGCTTCCGCGATTACGTCATCCAGTCGATCAATGCGGATAAGCCCTTCGACCGGTTGATTCGTGAGCATCTCGCCGGTGACGTACTCGACCAGGGGGAAAATGCCATCGCCAGTGCCTTCCTGGTCGCGGGACCCTACGACAATGTCGGCAACAAGGACACTGTCCAGGCAGCGCAAATACACGCGGATAAAATGAACGAGATCATTCGCGCAAGCAGTGAGGCTTTCCTCGGCATGACGGTTGGTTGTGCCCGGTGCCACGACCACAAGTTTGACCCCATCACCTCGGAAGATTACTACGGCCTCTACGCAACCTTCTCCGGCATTCGGCATGGAACAGCCCCCCTGGCCACGAAGGCGCAAAAGGCGGAGCGCGGAGCGCGCCTGAAGCCGCTGCAGGCCCGGAAAGCATCCCTGGTCGCCCGGCAAAAGAAACCCTCCACCCCCAGTGCCGGGAAGGCGGAACATTTCCAGGCGGTGCGGGCAAAATTTGTACGCCTGACCATCGAGGCGACCAACAGCGGAAACGAACCCTGCATCGACGAGTTGGAAATATGGACCGATGCCGCCAAGCCGAGGAATGTCGCCCGCGGAGGCATCCCCCGCTCGTCGGGTGATTACGCGAAAAACCCCAAGCACCAGCTCGTCCACATCAACGACGGAAAATACGGCAACGGGCGCTCATGGATATCCAACCAGGCGGGCAAGGGCTGGGTACAGATCGAGCTGGCTAAAGCGGCAAGCATCTCCCGTATCAACTGGGCGCGGGATCGCGAGAAGAAATACACGGACCGCACCCCCACCCGGTATCGATTCGAGACATCGATGGACGGAAGGGACTGGGTCGAGGTGGCCCTCACCACCGGCGGTAACGCGAGCAAGCCAGGCGAGAAAACCGAGCAGGCACAGATCGCGAAGGAGCTCGCGGAGCTGGACCGGCAAATCGCAGCCATCCCGGACTTCCCATCCGCCTGGATCGGCAAGCGTATCCGTGCCGCCGGCCCTTTCCATACCTTCCTGGGCGGGGATCCACAAAAGAAGGGAGCCGCGGTGCAGGCGGCCAGCCTGTCAACCCTGGGCGAAGTCATGCCGGGCTACCGGCTCGAGGCCGGTTCCACCGAGGCCGAGCGCCGGGTCGCCCTGGCGGAATGGATCACCGCAGCCGAAAACCCCTTGACCCCGCGCGTGCTCGCCAACCGCCTCTGGCAGCATCACTTCGGCACCGGGATCGTGGACAGCCCCAACGACTTTGGCTACATGGGTGGTCGGCCGAGCCATCCCGCCCTGCTCGATTTTCTCGCGACCAAACTCAAGGAGCACGGGTGGCGGCTCAAGCCGATGCACCGATTGATCATGAGCTCCCGGGCCTATCGTCAATCATCCCGCTGGCAGGCAAAGGCGGCGAAACACGACGGGGACAGTCGCCTGCTCTGGCGCTTCCCGCCCCGTCGCCTCTCCGCCGAGGAGATCCGCGATACCTTTCTCAGCGTGGCAGACAAGCTGAACCTGCAGATGGGTGGGGCGGGGTTCCGGCTCTACGAATACCAACAGGACAACGTGGCGACCTATGTCCCCCTGGATGCCCACGGCCCGCAGACCTACCGCCGTGCGGTCTACCACCAGAACGCCCGCGCATCGGTAATCGACCTCATGACGGATTTCGACCAGCCGGACTGTGCCCTCTCCGCCCCGCGCCGGGTCCTCACCACGACAGCGCTCCAGGCGTTGACCATGCTCAACCATGCCTTCACCGTCGACATGGCCCAGGCCTTCGCAGCCCGTGTCGACAACCCGCAGGATCTCCCGGGCACCGTCCATGCAGCATTCCAGCTGGCCTATCAACGGGATGCCGATCCAGAGGAACTGAAAGCGTCTTCCGCCGCGATTGCGCGCCACGGACCCCGTGCTTTTTGCCGGGCCCTGCTGAATTCAAGTGAACTGATCTTTCTCGATTAAGCCATGGACCCCCTCAACGCCATCCACCGCCGCCAATTTCTCGGGAAGGTTTCCACGGGGCTCATGGGCGTGGGCCTCAGCCACCTGCTCGCGCGAGATACGAAGGGGATGCACGCCACCCCGGGACTCACCCACTTTCCCGCGAAGGCCAAGCGGGTACTGCAAATCTTCTGCCCCGGAGCGGCCTCCCACGTGGATCTCTGGGATCACAAGCCCCTGCTGGAAAAGATGGATGGGAAGCCCCTGCCCGGGGAGGAGAACATAGTTTCCTTCCAGGGGAAGAACGGGCCGCTGATGAAAAGCCCCTGGCCCTTTGCCCCCGCCGGCCAAGGCGGCAAGATGATTTCCTCCATGCTCCCCCACATGGCCCGGCACGTGGATGACATGGCTTTCTTTCACGGGATGACATCGAAAACCAATACGCATGGGCCGGGCTGCATATTCGTCAACACCGGGCACCCGACGGAAGGATTTCCCAGTGCGGGTGCCTGGCTCAGTTACGCCCTCGGGAGCATGAACGACAACCTCCCCACCTACGTGGCGATCCCGGATATTCGCGGTGAACCGCCGAATGGGAAGGCGAACTGGAGCAACGGGTTCCTGCCCGCCGAGCACCAGGCCCTGGTCCTCGCGGCCCACCAGCCCATTCGCAACCTGGATCGCCCGGGTGCGATCGGCGAAGCTGAAGAACGGGGAACCCGGGATCTCCTCGAGCTCCTGAACCGGCGCCACGCCGCCGCCCGGGCCTCGGAAAGCACCTTGCAGGCGCGAATCAACGCCTACGAACTCGCGGCCCGCATGCAACTCTCGGCACCCGAGGTCAGCGAATTCGAGGCGGAGCCCCGCTACATGCACCAACTCTACGGAACCGACTCCCCCAACACCTTCAAGGCCGCCTACGCACGGAATTGCCTCCTCGCCCGGCGCCTACTCGAGCGCGGGGTACGCTACGTGAACCTCTACTGCGCGTCCCGGGCGAGCGGGGTCGACGGCAAGCTCAACTGGGATGCCCACAAGACCCTGAAAAACGACTACGAGCGCCACCTGCCGATTTTTGACCAACCCACGGCCGCCCTCTTGAGTGACCTCAAGCAACGCGGCCTGCTGGACGACACCCTGGTGCTCTGGACAACGGAGTTCGGCCGCATGCCCACCCGCCAACTGGGCAAGCAGGGTCGTGACCACAACCCGGATGGCTTTACCCTCTGGATGATGGGGGCCGGGGTCAAGGCGGGCACGCAGTATGGAAGCACGGATGCATTCGGCCGACGCGCCGAGGAAAATCCCACCTCGATCTGGGAATTTTACAGCACGGTATTGCACCTGCTCGGGCTGGATTTCGAGGGCCTCTCGTGGTATCACAACGGCCTTGACCGACGCCTGACCGATGTACACGGCCGGGTGATTCACGATGTATTGGCTTAATCCTTTCCACGCAATGAAAACAACCCACCCCCTTGTGGCCGGCTTCCTCTTCTGGCTCTCCACCCTCTTCACCGCGGCCGGGCCGCCGAATATCATCTTCATCTTTATCGATGACCTGGGATGGATGGATATCGGCTGCTACGGGAATACCTTCGTGGAGACACCCCGTATCGATCAACTGGCGGCAGAAGGCCTTCGGTTCACCGACTTTTACGCCGCGGGAGCGGTTTGTTCACCCACCCGCTGCGCGGTGCAATCCGGGCAGAACCAGGCGCGTATCGGCATTACCGCGCACATACCAGGCCACTGGCGCCCCTTCGAGCGGGTGATCACGCCACAAACCACCATGGCCCTGCCCCTGGATACGATCACGGTGGCGGAATCCTTAAAAGAGGCGGGGTACCGCACCGGCTACGTGGGCAAGTGGCACCTGGGCACGGGACCGGCCTTTCAACCGGGGCAACAGGGGTATGACTTCTCGGCCGTGATTGGCGGGCCCCACCTGCCCGGCAAATACCGGGTGCAGGGACGCAAGGACCTGCGACCAAAGCCCGGGCAGTACCGGACCGACTTTGAAGCGGATCTCAGCATCGACTTCATCAAGCAAAAGCGGGGACAACCCTTCTTTCTCATGCTTTCTCCTTTCGCGGTGCACATCCCCCTCGGGGCGATGTCGGAAAAGGTTGAGAAGTACCGGACAAAGGCCGCAGCCTCCGGGCGCAAACTCCCCCACCCGGTGTACGCCGCGATGATTGAGCACTGCGACGACATGGTGGGCCGTATCGTGGATACGGTAGAGGCCGAGGGCCTCACGCAGAATACCCTGGTCGTGTTCACCTCCGACAACGGCGGCCTGTACCGCCGCTATGATTTTCGCGCCGAGGCCGATGACCTTGTCGCAACCCAGGCACCGCTGAAGGGCGAAAAAGGGTCCCTGCACGAAGGGGGTGTCCGCGTACCCCTGATCGTGAAGTACCCACCCCTGGTAAAGGCCGGTGGCCTGTCTGCGGAACCGACGATCAGCTACGACTTTTACCCGACCTTCGTCGACCTGGCTGGCGGAAGCCTGCCCCGTCACCAGACTATCGACGGCCTGAGCCTGGTCCCCCTGTTCAAGGACCCGGGTGCCGTCCTCGCGCGGAAGGCCCTGCACTGGCATTACCCCCATTATCACCATGACCGTCCCGCGAGCAGTATTCGGGAACGCGAATGGAAGCTCATCCAGTACCTGGATGGCAGCGGCGACCTCGAGCTCTATCACCTGGCCGCCGATCTCGGGGAGACCCGGAATCTCGCGGATGAAAAAAAGGGCCGCGTGGGCGACCTCAAAGCGAAACTCTCCGCCTGGCGGGGCAAGGTCATAGCCCGCATGCCGATCCCCAACCCCCAGTACAACCCGGACCGCGCGGGCGATTGGTGGAGCATGCGGAGCGGGAAACCGGTCAACAGCAATGCCCGCAAGCCTTTTCCCCCGACGGAGAAAGACCGCTAAGCCTGCTGTACCGGGTACTTGCGGAATGCCGCCCACCTCGCCTATACTCCGGGCATGAAACGAGCCATCAGCGTCGCCCTTGCTACCCTGGCATCGCTCTGCGCTGCCGCGGAGAAAAGCCCCCCCCTCCAGGCCGGGGCCGCCGCGGTCGACATATCCCCCACGGAATTCCCGCTCAACATGCCGGGCGGCTTCCGGGGAAACCGGGCGGAGCAGTTGCACGATCCCCTGCACGCGCGGGCACTCGTGCTCGACAACGGCACGACGGCATTGGCCCTGGTGGTCGTGGACAACCTGGGCGTGTCCCCCGAGGTCATGGAGGAGGCCAAGGCCCTGGCGGCCGAACGCTGCGCGCTCGAGGTGGATCACATGCTCGTATGTTCAACCCATACCCACAGTGCCCCGGCGTCCAATACCCGGGAAGGCTCCGCACCCGCGGTGGCCTACCGGAAGCGACTCGTCGCCGGCATCGCGGAATCCATCGTCCAGGCGCAGGCAAAATTGAAACCGGCCTCCCTCGGAGCGGCGTCACACCCGCTGTCCGGGGTGGTCTTTAACCGGCGCTGGTACCTGAAGCCCGGCAAGATGCCGCCCAACCCTTTCGGCGGCATGGACAAGGTGAAAATGAACCCGGGCACGAGTGCGACGGTGCTGGATCGGCCAGCCGGACCCACCGATCCCGACCTCACGATCCTGTCCGTGCGCAACGCACGCAACAAGCCGATGTGTCTCTTCGCCAACTACGCCCTGCATTACGTGGGCGCGGTACCCCGCGGAAAGATTTCTGCCGACTACTACGGCGAGTTCGCGCGCCTGATGCCGATACGCCTGCGTGCGGATGAGGACTTCGTGGCCATGATGTCCAACGGGGCATCGGGGGACATCAATAACATCCCCTTCCTGGTCGGGCGTCCACCCCGGGAACCCTTTGAGCAGATTCGTATCGTGGCGCAAAAAGCCGCGGATACCGCCTGGCAGGCTTACCGGAAGATTGAACAATACCAATCCGCGGTACCGCTGGGAATGATGGAACGCGGGATCACCCTGCAATACCGGAAACCCAACGCGGAACAGGTGACCCGGGCGAAGGCCGTGCTCGCCATTAAGGACGAGGCCGAGCGGGCCAAGCTTCCCCGCTTGGCGGATCATTACGCCCGGCGCACCCTGGCCGCCGCGGAACGCGAGGACGGGCTAACCGTCAAGCTACAGGCCATCCGTATCGGCGATTTTGCCATCTGCGCGATTCCCTTTGAAACCCTGGTCGAGATCGGGCTCGAGTTAAAGGAGCGCAGCCCCTTTGCGCAGACCATGGTCATCGGGCTGGCCAACGGCCGGCATGGATACCTGCCCACACCACGGCAGCATACGCTCGGCGGCTACGAGACCTGGCTCGGCACGAACATTGTGCAAAAGGATGCCTCGGTGGTCATTGTAAAGCAGCTGCTCTCGATGCTGGATACCCTTTCCGGACCCGGCCGGTAAAAGCCCTTTCATCACGAAGGTTATTTCCGCAAGCCGGTGCGCGTGCCCACCGCCTCCGCCCGGTCGAATCGCACATCCGTCATGCGCCAGCCATGGGGACCGGAAGCGATGGCAAACACGGCATCGTAGCTGTTTAGCCGGGTATGGATATGCCCCCAGTGTTCAACCGTCCCGGACACCGTCCACCTGCAACGGCAATCAAAGCCTGCGTGGCCACGGTCCAGGGACGCGCGCGCACCGGGTTCAACCGCGTGTATCGCCAGGTCCTCAACCCGCGCCCGCGCCCCGCCCTGCCCTTCCAGTACCAGGCCACCCGTTACCTCCCCGTACAGGGTCTCGAGCAGCTCGCCGCGCACACAATCGGCCAGCTCATCGTACACGGCATCTTCGTCTCGCTCACGAAAGGCCCCGTAGACGCGTTGCAGCAAGCGGCGTGAAAGCTCCGCCGCCTCTTCATCCGTGCAGGAAACGCGTGCCGCCTGCCAGAGCGGGAAATACCCGGCCACCGGGACAAGGAGGATGATCAATCCCAGGGCCGCAAGCCTTTTCCTCGCCCGGAAGAGCAGGCATGCGCCTACTGCCAAGAGCCCCGAAAGCAGGTAGCGCGGCTGTATGCGAGCGGGGACATCCATCAACCGGGGAAGCGGCAAGGCCGCGTGGGGGGGCGATTCCGGACCCGCCGTCCAGGACCAGTCGGGCTGGTCCGGGCTAAACAGGTGCTCTTTCACCGGCTCGCCATCGATGTAAAGAAGCGAACGCAGGGAAGCGATGGCCGGGGGAAAGGGACCCCACCGCAGCCGCAGCTCCCCCGGTGCATGAGTCGAGGGGTAATCGAGAATGATCCCGACCCGACCCTGGTAAACGTTCAGGGGCACGGGCGCTGCATCGATGGCAAGATCCAGCGCGTCCAGGCCAAAAAACTGTACACGCTGGACCTCGGCACTCACCGCGATCCCGTTGATCTCAACGCCCCGGTCTTTCCGGAAGAAGGTCCCCAGCGCCGTGGACAGGGCCTCTTGCTCCGCCACGGAAATCCACTCGGGATCCGCCCGGGGAATCGGCAGGTACCCTTCCAGGCTCAACAGGGGAATCAACAACTCGTGGCGGAGGCCCTGGTGGTCCAGGTAGAGGTACGAATACACCTCGTTGTACGATGCAATCCCCAGTCGCCGCTCCTGCTCGGCTGCACGCTGCTTCCGCAAGGCCTGCCAGTTGGCGGGTGCCTGCGCGGGTTTCTCCCAGTCCAGCGCAACCGTATACGGTCGACGGGCACCCACCTGCAGGGGCTTGTCAAGCCAGACGCCTTCCTGCATCAGGGTCAGGTCCATGACCGCGGGTATGATGGCCTGCTCCCCCCCGAAATACTGGAGGATCGTCAGGAAACGAGGCGGTGTATCGAGGGGATAGACAAGGGTGTAGGCCACCGCGTGCTTCATCAGGTCCGCCTGGAGGATCCCCGCGTCCGGAATACCGGAAACATCCCGCTGTTTCACCTCGCCCACCAGGCGCGCACCCGTCGTCCCGCGCAGGTGCAGGTTTTGCCGCACAAAGGCTTCGTGCATGTGGGCCGCCGAGCGAAGGGCCGGGGCGGAGACCCGGGTATCGGCATCCGCTTGCAGGTCGTGAAACAGGACGAGATCCTCGGCAAGGACCTTGAGCCGAACCGTGATGTTGGTCCGGGTGATGTCGATCTCCGCCGAGCTCATCGAGAGCGGGTGCGCGCACACCACGGACCCGGTCAGCAGGCAGCCCAGGACCCCGCGAGCTATCGCACGCCGGGCTTTAACGCACCACGACCAGGGCATCGGACCAGCGTTCGAAAGCCATACCCGCCGACGCGATATCGGCGGTGAGCACATAATGACCGGGGACCGGGGGTGCCTTGACCCGCACCGTGACGTGGCCCGTCGCCCGGGGACCCAGCCGGAGCGACGACGCCTTTGAAAGCAGCTCAAGCGCACCCGAGGCGTGCGGTGTCAGCGCGAAGGTCCGCGTGACCGGTGAATGGTTGATCAGCCGCAATTCCACTTCGCGGGTCTCCCCGGGCTTGAGCCTGAGCACCCGCGGATAAAATACCGCCCACTGCTCATCGACCCCGTAATTCGGGTCGTCCCACGGAAACAACTCCCGTTGAATCGCGATCCGCTCGCGGTAGGAGCGTTCCAGGAAATCCAGCTCCTCCCTCGAGAATCGAAACAGGTGGGGGATATGTTGATTCACGATCCAGTAGTCCCCTTTAAAGGCCCGGAGTTTCCGCATGCAGTACAGGTAGCCGCTATCCTCATGCAGCAGGTTGCGATTGAGCAGGCAGTAGTCATCAATCCCCGAGGGGGCAAAGGCATCGCCGATGAAAAATACCGTGGGGGCACCCGGCTTTTTCACCAGCAGGGCCCCGTGATACCAGGTCTGGCCGGGGTAGTGGTGGAAGGTCAATTCCATGCCGCGCCAGGACATGACGGTGCCGTCCTTGAGCCCGGTGACATCGTGGATCGGGTAGCGGGTCCCTGCCGGCAGGTGATAGGCCTCCGGGTGCTCGAGGACATCCTCGTATTCCGTGGTCGCATAGACCGGGCAGGCAAACTGCTCGCGGGCGCGCTGGATATGGTCCGTGTGGTCGCCGTGGTAATGGGTGGTAAAAATACCCTCGACCTTTTTCACCAGGCCCTGGTCGATCAATTTCTGCACCGCATCGATGACCCGCTGGTAGCCGCAATCCAGGAGGAACCCGTAGCCCTCGTCGGAAATCAACAGGCGACTGGTGGAGGTCTGGAAAATCCACTCGGGCGTATCGACGTGGAGCGCATAGGGCATCAGGCTGATATCCGCACCCTTCCCCAGTACGCGTTCCCCGGAGATGCGCATGCGGTCCTCCTTGAAATACCAGTGCAGGGCATTGGTCGAAAGGTAGTTCCGGTACAGGGCCTGCACCCGCGCGGTCAAGCGGTCGATCGACGCGGCGGGGTCGCGGATCACCGGCCCGCGGGCAGGGATGATGAGGTCTGGCCCGGCGGCCTTGAGGCGGGCCAGGCTATCCACGAGCGAGGCCAGGCGAGCCGCGTATCCGTGGTAGCCGCCGACCTTTGCCTCGGGTATGGCATCCTGGAAACTGTATAGATCAAGGAGCTGGCCATCCCCGTAGATCAGGTCGCCGGTGAAGGCGATTTTCCGGTCGTCAACGCGCACAAGGTACGTGCAGGCCCCGCGCGTGAAACCCGGAGATGCCATGACCTCTACCGGATAACCCGCAAGGGTGAAGGCTTCGCCATCCCTGACCCAGCGGGCCACCGCCAGGGAAGTGGCCAGGACCTTCGTTGATTGACCGCGGGTATCCGCCCGGGAGGCCGTTTCAAAATCGACCCAGTAGGCACCGGCATTTTCAAGCAATGTGCGTTCCGACTCGGGCGCGATGATGTGTGGGTGCCCGGGTGAACCAATGACATCCCGGCGGGCATGCGTGAGCAACAGGGCCTTCCCGGTACTTCCACGGTAGACGGAAAAGGCCCCGGGACCCACTCGCACCTCGTTCACGGGGCCGGGCATAACCGCGAGATGCGGTGAAAGCTGCTCAGCGGAGGCGCAAGGAAGCAGGAGGCAGCAGGCGGCAAGGACTCTCATGGCATGATCTTAGCGGATCAAGGCGGCTTATCGATTACAAAATATGATGTACGAGGAGTGGATTTCCCGGGACATGGCCCCGCTCCAATTCCCCCGGCGGGGCCTCGCGCCGAAGGCCCCAATATGCTTAGTATCAGGATATGTCACCTATCACGCAAATCCACCTGGATCGCTGGGCCGAGGTCCTGGTCCACCATGCAACCCATATCCAGCCGGGACAGGTCGTTCGCATTACGGCTCAACCCATGGCGGAACCGCTGCTTGAAGCGGTGTACCGGAAGGTGTTGATCGCGGGTGGACAGGCGATCGTACACTGCAAGCCGGAATGCCTGGGTCCGGCCTTCTACGAGCTCGCAAGTGACAGCCAACTCGACTGGGTGAACCCGACCAGTATTCACGAGATTGAACTGGTCGACGCCACGATCAACCTCAGCGCGTGTACCGATCTTCGCGCACTCGACCAGGTCGACCCCGCCAAGCCGCAACGGGCCGCGAAGGCAAACCTGGCCAACCGGGAAATCTTCTTCCAGCGTGCGGCGGCTGCGGATGATCCCGCCCTTGCCGACAAACACCGCCCCCTGTACTGGACCACCACCCTCTTCCCCACCAAGGCCTATGCCGAGGAAGCCGGCATGAGCCTGGACGACTACTGTGCTTTTGTCGTGCGGGCATGTCAGCTGAACCAGGAGGACCCGGTCACTTTCTGGGAAAACCTGGACCGCTGGCAGGGGCAATTGGCCGAGCGCCTGATGAGCGGTCGCGAACTCCACTTCCAGACACCCCTCGGCACCGACTTGCGGGTGAACGTGGAGGGGATGCGCTGGCTTTCCAGCCCGGGCCGGAAGAATTTTCCCGATGGCGAGGTATACTCCGGCCCCAACCTGGAGGCCGAAAACGGCGGTGCACACGGGGTGGTGGTCTTCGACCAACGGACCATCCTCCAGGGCCATGCGGTTTCAAATGCCCACATTGTCATGGAGAACGGCCGCGCCACCGAGGTCCACGCGGACGAGGGCGAGGATTTTCTTATCGCCATGCTCGACCAGGATGAAGGGGCCCGTCGCGTGGGCGAAGTCGCTTTCGGCACGAACCGGGCGATCGACCGACCAACCGGACAAATCCTCTTCGACGAGAAAATGGGGGGGTCCTTCCACATGGCCTACGGTGCGGGGTACCCGGAGACTGGAAACACCAACAAGAGCGCCCTGCACTGGGACCTGATCGCCCGGCTGGGTGAAGGCTCCGAGGTCACGCTCGACGGAAGGCCCTTCTGCGTGGACGGCTGCTTCGTCGATATGCCGGACGAAGTCAAGTGGCTGGGCTGAACAACATACCCGCGATACAGGCCGTCATCAGGCAGGCGATCGCTCCACCGATCAAGGAGCGCACACCGAGCTCCGCAAGCATCTTGCGTCGATTCGGGGCCAGCACCCCGATCCCGCCGATCTGTATACCGATCGAGCCGATATTGGCAAAGCCGCAGAGGGCGTACGAGGCGATCAGGATCGAGCGCATGTCCGTGATCTGGCCGGAGGCCTTGAACTTGGCGAGCTGGTCGTAGGCGATGAACTCATTCAGGACGGTCTTCGTTCCGAGCAACTGGCCCACGGTGGTTAGATCCCCGTAGGGCACGCCAATCATCCACGCCACCGGTGCACAGAGGATGCCCAGCATGTATTGCAAGGTCAGGCCATCGTATCGCCCATCACTCCCCGCTGCGATCTTGGCATTCAGCCCGGTCCACTCGCCGATCATGTCCTTACACAGAAAATTAAACATCGCGGTGAGCGCAATGAAGACCAGCACCATGGCTGCGACATTAACCGCAAGCTTCACCCCCTGGATCGTCCCGTTCGCGATCGCATCGAGCAGGTTGCTCCCCATTTCCTCCCTCGGGAAGACCAGCTCCTGGTCCACCGCTTCGCGCTCCGGAACGAGCAGCTTGGCCACGACAATCGCGGCGGGGGCGGAAATAATCGAGGCCATGAGCAGGTGCGTGCCAAAAAATTGCTGCATGGCGGGATCCGAACCACCCAGCATGGCGATGTAGAACACGAAGACCCCACCCGCGACGGTCGCCATGCCCCCCGTCATCAGGCACATGATCTCCGAACGCGTCATCTTGTTCACGTAGGGCTTCACCAGCAGCGGGGCCTCCGTCTGCCCCACGAAAACGTTGGCCGCTGCGGCCAGGCTTTCCGCACCGGACAGCCGCATGGTTTTCTTCATCAGCCAGGCGAAGCCATACACGATCCCCTGGAGGATATTCAGGTAATACAGCGCGGAGGTCAGGGCCGAGATAAAAATAATGGTTGGCAGCACCTGCACGGCAAAGACATCACCGAAGCTGTCGAGGTCCCGGGCGAGCACCCCGAAGATGAGGAGTGATCCTTCGCGGGTAAAATTCATCACGTGGATGAAGAAGGCGCTGATGCCCCCGAACACGGCGCGCATGGGCGGCCACAGGAGCAGGAGCGCAATGGCAAACTGCAGGCCGACGCCCCCCCCGACCAGGCGCCAGTTGATTTTCTTCCGGTCGTTGCTCAGCAAGTAGCCGATGCCGATCAGCATGGCCAGTCCAAGCAAGCCCCGGAGAATCGGGACCATCATGACCCGGCACCCAGGGCGGCATGGATCGCGGGGAGGGCTTCACGCCCGGCCTGGTACCCCGCGGCAATGGCTTCCTCTGCCCGGTTGAAGCCAAAGATGTCGATGTCGCCAACCGCGGGACGAATCACGACCTCGGCCGGGTGAATGAGAAGCATGCTTTCCGTGATCTGGTTTTCCATGATACGCAGGGAGTTCCCGAGCACGTCAAACATGTTGGGAATCGGGTCGGGAGCGAGCCAGCGTTTCATCGACCCCAGCTTTTCCGGGGTCATCGCGGCCACCTTATCCTGCACCTTTTCCACCCACCCGAAGGGGTCCTTGCGCGACTTCTCCGCGGAGGCCTGGATGCGCTCGAGATAATTCCTGGGGACCGATTTCGATGCGCGATCAAGCATGCCCTCGTTGATATCGACCGCGACAACGACTTCCGCACCCAGGTCACGCGCGATGTCGACCGGCACCGGGTTGACCACTCCCCCGTCCACCAGGACCCGGTCCTCGTGATAAATCGGGGTAAAGATACCCGGGATGGAAATACTGCAGCGAATGGCGGTGATGAGGTCGCCCCGGTCGAATACGAAGGCTTCCCCGGAAAACACATCGGCCGCAACACAGGCAAAAGGTACCCGCAGGTCTTCAATCATCGCGGTCTGGATATGGCTGCGGATAAATTCGCTAAGCTTGTTGCCGTCGATCATCCCCGAGCGACCACCCATGTCCACGAACTCGTAGAGCATGGTTTTTACGTCGATACTCAGGGCAACGGATTTAATCTCTTCCAGGCGATCGCAGGCGTAAACCGCCCCGATGATCGCGCCTATGCTGGTACCCGTAACGACCTCGGGGAACAATTCATCCTCGGCCAGCGCTTCCAGGATACCGATGTGGGCCCATCCGCGGGCGGCACCACTCCCCAGGGCTATGCCGAGCTTCTTCATGCACGCTTGCGGCGCGGGTGGGTGAACTGAAGCAGCATGGCACCGAACAGCACCAGCGCAGGCACCGCGGGCTCGGGAATCGCCACCAGGAACTGGTCCGGGGTCAGGACGGAGTCGGAATAGCGCAACTCGTCCATGAAAAGGCCATGCGGCCTGTTGGAGAGCTTGCCGAAACGCAATTGGCCATCGGGATGGACAAAGGTGCCGGCGAGGGTGAGCTGGCTCCCTGCCGCGGGCGCGTAATCCATGAAGAGGCTGACCACGTTGTTGCTGACCGTCACCGCCAGGTGATGCCAGGTTGCCGGGTCATCGTTCAAGCCATCACCCTGGGTGGAGGGATCCCCGGCCGTGTAGTCATTGACATCGTTCGAACCCGTGTCCGTGTCGATGAAAAGATGGTTGCCGTGAGCAACCCGGTTAAAATCCGTCTGCCCCTCGATCGGGTCGGTGACGACCAGGCTGGGGTCATAGGTGTCAAAGCGCGAGCGCGCCTCACCGAAGCCGGTGGTCAGGTTGTTGCCATGGTCAAAATCGACCTGCCAGCGGCGGTAGTTGCGGCCGGGATCATTCGCACTGTTGTTATGCGTCGTGTCAATTCGCTGGACAAACGACTCATAGGACCCGGGTTCCCCGTTCAACCGGATGAAAAACTCCACCGTGAAGTCGGTGCTCGCGTTGAGCAGGGCGTGGTTCGCCACGTTCACCCGAGAACTCCCCGCCGTGCCATCCAGGGAGAAGGCATTGTCGACAATGCTTCCCGACAGCGGATCCAGGATCCGGGGCCCCGGCACCTCGGACGAATAGATCGGGGTACCGCTGGTCGTCGTGTTCAAGCTGGCATCATTGACCGAGGAGACCGGGTTGAGGGCGGCCCCGGGGGATGCGGTCAGCTCGTCAAAGCGCCAGTAACCGACGGGATTCGCGAGGAGGGAAGAACCGAGAACAAGCAGCACAGGGCAGGATAGGATTATCGTTTTCATGCGGTCTTTACTACCGGCTGAAGCGTGGATTACAAGCCAAAGCGGGGGGCGGGCACCCGGGCGGAGTCCCAGGCCGGGTACCACACCTCAATACAGGTGAAACTCGACGTGGGACCGTTCGACCTTGCTCGAGGAAAGCAGGTTTGCGCGCAGGACCAGCTCGATTCTTTCCCCGGACACGCCCGCCTCGACCAGGGCGGCCTTCAAGGCTTCGAGGCGCGCACGCGCACGCTTGACCACATCGCTCGCCTCGTAGGGGTACTGCGAGGAGGAGATAATCTTCACGCGAAGCTGCGCGTCGCCCTTCATGGCGCTCGCGATCGCCGGCACGCGCTCTTCTGCAGCGGCGGCCCTTGGCACAACAGGTTTCCTGGTGCCGGATTTTTTAGCGCCGGGCTTTTTGCCTGCACCGGGTTTCGGCTTCTTTCCAGGAGGCGCCTCGCCCGCCTCCTCATCTTCCACCAGGATGGCCAGGGGAATGACCTTGGGAACCGGTCCTTCGGATGCGCTGCTTTCCTTCTTCCCTGAGCCTGCTCCAGGGGCCTCGGGCTTCACCTCCGTAACGGCTGTCGCGGCAGGCGCCTCCACTTCGGTTTTATCTTTCACCTGCTCCTCAGGCTCCACCGGATGGGCAAGCACAACCAGCTGTGCCGGCTCGGCGGCAGGTGCCTGGTCAATCCGGACCGCATCTGCACGGACCCTTCGAACCCCTGTAAGCTCCGACACCAGTCCCCGAAGTTCATCGAGCGCAGCCACCCCATCAACTGCCCCGCTCAGTACGGCTGTTTTACCCTTAAAGGCAACGTCAACCTTTTCAAATCCAGCTTGCTCAATCGCCTGGGCCGCCTGTTTTTTCAGCCGGGACTGCTTGACCCCACAGGAGGCCATGGCCGCCAGCAGGCAGACGATCACGAAAACCGGGACCATTGCGGACAGGGCGGGCGATGCTTCTTCGGGATGCTCTGCCATGGTCAATCCTTACCTTCCTGTGGACTTCGTCAATTTCCTGGCCGGGGCCTTCTTC
>JAPYUI010000054.1:0-4932 GCA_029936175.1 Kiritimatiellia bacterium | reverse complement strand
CGAACCGTGGTCAGGGACGAGGTCCTGGCCAGGTTTTCCACCCGATGCGTGTTGGCGATCGACTTGGATGAAGCCTTCTTGGCAGGCGTCGTTTTCGCGGAGGCCTTCTTTGGAGCCGACTTCTTCCGCCGGGCGGATTTCGTTTTTGTGGTCGACTTCTTGACCGGAGCAATATGCGTTGCGTGCGCGCTCTTCGCCTCGACTTCATTCGACGCAGGCGGGGCGGCGGAAACCGGATCCGTTGGGGCTTCCGGTTCGGGTTCGGGCTCGGGCTCGGACACCGGTTCTGGCTGTGGCACTACCGGATCCGGGCGGCTTTTACCACCTTCGTCGTCCGCGGCAGGCTCGTCCGGCTCAGGCTTTTTTTTTAGGGCCTCATCTTCCTCGCTGCGGAGCTTGTGTATGGCCTCCGTCCGGGTGCGGCCAAACCAGGCCCCGCTGCTGAAGAAAAACAGTGCGACCAGGAGCAAGATAATCCATTGTCCGATAGTATATGCGAGCATGCGATTCCCCAACGATTCCGACCCTGTTTCTAAACACGCCCCGGCACTGCTTGGCAAGCCTTTTGCCACCTGGCCCGGGCGGCTTGCCCGGGGCTTTCCGCTGCGGGCGGGATGAATATTTGTAAAAGGGGCCATTCTCATGCATAGTCCCGGCATGGAACGCTTTTTTTTCTTTTGGGGCGTGGTCATGGGGCTTCCCCTTTTCCTGTTCGGCATCACCTACAACCGGATCATTCGCCTGCGCAACATGGCCGAGGAGGCCTGGAGCGGTATCGACGTTCAACTGAAACGGCGGCACGAGTTGATTCCCCGCCTGGTGGACGCCGTCAAGGCCTATAGCGACCACGAAAAGAATACGCTTGAGGAACTCACCCGCCTGCGCGAAAGAAGCGCTGCGGCCGAAGGAGTGGTTGCCGCCGAAGCGGTGGAACTGGAGCTCAGCGGCGTGATGCGGAACCTCATTGGGCTCGCGGAAGCCTACCCCGAGCTAAAGGCCAACGAGAACTTCCTCGATTTCCAGGACAAGCTGGTGGAAACCGAGGACCGCATCGAGATGGCGCGGCGCTACTTCAACGGATCGGTGCGCAACTACAACACCATGATCGAGGCCTTTCCCGGCCTGTTGGTCGCCCGGGTGCTCAAGCTCGAACCCCGCGACTTCTTCGAAATTGAGTTCGCCATGGAACGCGACTTGCCCACCGTCTCCTTCACGGACAAACCATGACCCGGTACTTCCCGAGCATCCTGTCCATCCTCATCCTCTGCAGTGCCGGGGCAGACGAGCGCATCCTCTCTTACCACAGCCAGGTGCAGGTCCATACCAACAACACCCTGACCGTAACCGAGACCATCCGGGTGCGTTCCGAACGAAAGCAGATCAAGCGGGGCATCTATCGACAGTTTCCCACGACATACAAGAGCAAGGCCGGGCGCGTCACGGTCCGCTTCGAGGTGCTCTCGGTCAAGCGGGATGGGGCCAAGGAACCCTACCATATAAAGCCCATGTCCAACGGTCAACGCCTGTACATTGGCCGGGAGGACAAGGTTCTCCCGAAAGGGGAGTACAACTACGAGATCACCTATCGCACCAACCGCCAGATCGGGTTTTTCCGCGAGCACGATGAACTGTACTGGAACGTGACGGGAAACGACTGGGCCTTCCCCATGGAGGAGGTCTCCTGCCATGTCACGCTTCCCGTGCAAACGGAACTCAACGCGGTACAACTGGAGGCCTACACCGGGCGGAAGCGGTCAAGCGGCCAGGATTTTGCGGCCAGCTACAGCGGCGCGGTCTCCCGCTTCAACACCACCCGCACGCTCAAGGCCCGGGAAGGCCTCACCATCGTGGTCATGTTCCCCAAGGGCATCGTCCACGAACCCAGCGAAGTGGAGAAAATGCAGGTCATGCTGACCGAAAACCTCTCCACCTTCGCGGCTTCCCTCGGGCTGCTTCTCGTTGGCAGCTACCTGTTCATCGCCTGGTTTTTAGTCGGCCAGGACCCGTCCCGGGGCACCATCATCCCCCGCTTTGAGCCCCCGCAGGGCATCTCCCCTGGCGCCGCCCGTTACGTCATGCACATGGGATACGACAACCGGTGTTTTGCCGCCGCGCTGATCACGCTTTGCGTGAAAGGCTGGGCAACGCTGAAGCTGACGGAAAAAGGTTTTGGCGCAGACGAATACACCATCGCCCAAAACGATGAAAGCGGTGAAGAACTTTCGACCGGTGAACAAACGATCTTCCTCAGGCTCCTGGGTAATCGGAAGTCCCTTCGCCTCGTGCAGGCGCATCACGCAACCATCGGCAGTGCGGTCACCGCCCTGCAAAAGGCGCTGAAAAGCGAATACGGCCAGTCCCATTTTCAGCGCAACCGGAAATACCTGGTCCCCGCGGGGATCGGCACCCTGCTCACCCTGTTAAGCGTAACCCTGCTTGCCCGCGACCCCGGGACCGCGGGCTTCATGTCGCTTTGGCTCAGCGGTTGGACCGTCGGCGTGGTCGCGCTTGTCGTCGCCATCTTCGCCGGGTGGAAAAATGCGGGAACCTCCATCAAGGGCGCCGTTGGCGCGATATTCATAACCCTCTTTGCCGTGCCTTTCTTTATCGGCGAGCTCGTCGGTATCTTCATGTACGCCCGCGCGACCTCGCCCATCGCCGGGCTCTGCCTGGTCAGCCTGGTCGTGCTCATCGGCGTGTACCATCACCTGCTCAAGGCCCCCACGCGTGCCGGACGCAAGGTCATGGATGAACTGGAAGGGTTCAAGCTATACCTGTCCGTTGCAGAGCAGGACCGCCTTCACCTGATGCATCCCCCGGAGGAAACGCCCGAACTTTTTGAGCGTTACCTGCCCTACGCCCTGGCCCTCGGGGTGGAACAGGAATGGTCCGAACGTTTCGCATCGGTGCTGGCGCTGGCCGAGGCCGGCAGCCAGGGCGCTTCCACCTACCACCCGGCCTGGTACAGCTCGAACCTGGGCCAGGGAATCACACCCGGGGCATTGGCCGGCGCGGTCGGGGGCGCACTCACCGGCACCATCTCCAGTTCCTCGCACGCACCCGGTTCCAGCTCCGGTGGCGGCGGCGGCGGAAGCTCGGGCGGCGGCGGTGGGGGTGGAGGCGGCGGAGGCTGGTAAGCCCGTACGGGCTGGCCTAAGCGTATGGGAGGCCTCCCTGAGGCCCCAGGCCCCGGTTTCCACGGCAATCCTTCCCATTTCCTGCCCTATTTCTTCCCGCTTGCTGCCCCATTCCTGCCACATTCTTCTGCTTAAATCGCACGCACTGGAAGAAAAGGAACCCACCTATGAAACTAAAAGATGCCTATTACCGGAACCGCTGGTTTGCACTCGGCCTGCTCGCCCTCCTCATCAACTGCTGGGCCGTACTGCGGCACCCGGGAACACCGGGCAAACCCAGCCACGTTTCCGAGGGGGACATCATTCTCCTCACCCCCGCTACAGAGCAGGATATTCAACCCGGCGATCCTCTCGAGATCCGCTTCCCGACCCCGATGATCGAGACGGAAAAAGTTGGCACCTGGGAGGAAAGCGGCCCCCTCCAGATTCAACCCCTGATGCTTGGCAACTGGTACTGGAAAACAGAAGACCATGCGGTGTTCATGCCGGAAAAACACTGGCAGGCCGGGATGGAGTACACCCTCACCCCGCACAAGGGCCTGCGCGATACCCATGGCCAACCGGTCAAACCCTTTTCACGTACCATCCGGACCGAGGCCCTCCGCTGCCTCTCGGCCGAGCAGACCGGTTTCAATTCACGACGCCAGGCCACGCTGCGCATCCTTTTCAACCATGCGCCTGACCGCGACAGCCTCAAGAAATTTCTCTCCCTGGTCAAACCCAACAACAAGGGGCAACTGCGTCATCACCTGGTTGCGGGATCGATCCCGGAGGAACTCATCATCCAGACGGACCCGGTTAGCAGCTCCAGCTTTACGATCCTCATTCGTAAGGGGCTGAAAAGCAGGAATGGTAAACTCGGCCTGGCCAGGACCTTCACGCAGAGGCTCCACTTCCAGGACACGATGCGCCTCACCAAGGCGCGGGCCTCCAGCCACGCCTTCCAGCCATCCTCGATGCAGCTCACTTTTTCGACCCCGCCAGAGAACACGCGGCTACACGAATACATCCGGGTCGAACCCGCGGTAAGCTTCTCCATTAGTCACATCCACAACCGGGTTTACCTCAAGGGGGACTTCGTGCCGGGCATCCGCTATCGACTGGATATCCGCGAAGGCCTCCCGGCAGCAAACGGGACCACGCTGCACCCGGCCGTGGAGAAGCAGCTCTACTTCCCCGAGCTTGAACCCACCCTCACATTGCGTGAGAAGGGCCGCTACCTCTCGCCCAATGGACAGATGCGACTGCCGGTCGACTCGATCAACGTCTCATCCATCCTCGCGGAGGCGCACCGCATCTACCCGAACAACCTCGTCTATTTCGTGAACCGGCATTCCAAGTACAACGCAGCCTACCGGAGCCTGAGCCACAAGGTCGCGGAACGCCGCTTCCCGGTAAAGGCCGAGATGAACCGGTCCACCCGGACGGCCATTGAGCTGAAACAACTGGTCGGCGACCACGGTCCCGGCGTGTACATGATCGGCCTGTCCGCGGAAGAGGACCTGGATGATCGCCAACTCGTGGTGCTGACCGATATCGGCATCACGCTGAAGCACTCGAAACAGGATCTCCTCATCTGGGCCAACCATATCCATGACCTGGAGCCGGTCGATGGGGGCGTGGTGAAGATTTACTCGAAAAAGAACCAGCTGCTCTATACCGGGCAGACGGCGGACGACGGGCTCGCCCGTATCCGTCTCGACCGGGCCGGGGAGGACAACAAGCCCTTCCTCATCACCGTGCAACAGGGCCGGGATATCTCCTGGCTGGACTTCAGCGGCACCCGCGTGAACGG
>JAPYUI010000053.1:7958-24517 GCA_029936175.1 Kiritimatiellia bacterium | reverse complement strand
GAAACGCCGGCCACGGTGCCGAAACTGATCCCGAGGGTCATATAGCCGATCTGTGCAACGGAGGAATACGCCAGCATGCGCTTGAGGTTCTCCTTGTAGACCGCGAGGATCGAGGCCGCGAAGATCGCCAACAGCGAAAGTACCATGAGAATGGAATCCAGCCCCATGGTTACATAGGCAAAGTGAATACCGAAGATGGTGAAGGAGAAACGCAGGAGCAGGTAGAGGGAAACCTTCGTCGCGGTCGCCGCGAGGAAAGCTGAAACCGCCGATGGCGCAAAGGTATACGCATTTGGAAGCCAGCGGTGCATGGGAAACAGGGCGAGCTTCAAGCTGATGCCGACGGTGAGAAAGGCGAATGCGGAGTGAATGGTCCGGTTCGCATCCAGGCCGGGTTCTACACCTTGCAGGCGCTCCGCAAGGTCGGCCATGTTCAAGGTCCCGGTCTGCATGTACATCAAGCCGATCCCGATGAGGATGAAGGTCGCACCGATCGTGCCCATGACAAGATAGCGATACGCCGCAGTGAGTGCCCGCCGATCCTTGCCCAGGGCGATAAGGGCATAGGTCGATAGTGAAGATATCTCGAGAAACACAAAAACATTAAACGCATCCCCGGTGACCGCGATGCCGAGCAGGCCCGCGATGCAAAGCAGCCACGCCGTGTAGAAAAGACTTTGGCGATGCTCCCGCACCTCCCGGTCAACACTGACCTTCGCGTAGGTTATCACGATCGCACTGATGAAGGAAATCAGGAGAATAACCAGGGCGTTCAAGGGGTCCACCCGGTATTCGATTCCGTAGGGCGGCTCCCAACCGCCGAGATGGTACACCACCACGCCTTGCTCCATCACCTTCTGGAGTAACAACCAGCTGTTGCCGGCCGAAAGCCAGGAAACCGTCACCGCCAGGAACCAGGCTGCGACTCCACTGCGAATCATCATGCAGCATGGCGCGGCGATCAAGGGCAGGATAATCTGGAGAACCGGGAGGTGTGACTCAATCAACGTTATCCCTCCAGGACTTCAACTTCGCTTCGCCTTCCATCTCCAGGATTTCATCGGCTTCGATCGTGCCGAATTCTTCATTGATCCGAACCACCAGGGCCAGTCCAACCGCGGTGGTGGCCACACCGACCACGATCGCGGTCAGGATGAGCACGTGCGGGAGGGGATTGCTGTAGATAACGTCCTCCGCCCCCTCGATAAGGATCGGGGCGGTGCCACCGGCCTTCTTGCCCATGGAAATAAACAACAGGAACACCGAGGTCTGGAAGATGCTCAGGCCGATAAGTTTTTTAATCAGGTTCGCCCGGGCGATTACGCAGTAGAACCCGGCCATCATCAGCACGATCACGACCCAGTAGTTGTAGAGCCCGTAAATCATTCCGCTTTGCCTCGCACCCGGCGGCTACAGAGCGAGTAGAAAATGGTAATCATCACCGCAGCGACGGTGATGCCGACCCCCAGTTCAACCAGGAGAATGCCGAGTTCCTGGCCGTGCACATTATGCGCACCGTGGCTTTCGGTGAGCACGTTATAATCGAGAAAGAGACCCCCCTTGAACATGCACACCACCCCTACGCCAATATAGATCAACAGCCCCAGTGAAACAAAGAAGCGCATCACCATCGGGTTGAATAGCTTCTGCGTCGATTCAAGGCCGTAGACCAGGGTATGCAGGATAATGGCCGCGGCGAATATGACGCCGGCCTGGAATCCACCCCCGGGACCGAAATCCCCGTGGAACTGCACATACAAGGCGAAGAGGAGAATCGGGGGAATGACGAGATTCGAAACTTCCCGCACGATGGGATTCATCTTCATGATGCGTCCTCCCGCTTGGTGGCAAAACCGACGCCGAGGAGCAGCATGACACTCACCGCCGCGGTAAAGATGACCGCAACTTCCCCCATCGTGTCGTACCCGCGGTAGCTGGCCAGCACGGAGGTCACGACATTGGGGGGGCCAACCTCACCATCGGGACCGCCAGATTTTTCCACGTAACGGTCGACCAGGTGCTGATGAATGGGCGCATCGGGCGAACCGAAATAAGGCATGTCCATCGTCCCGTAGATCAGTACAAATCCGGTGATCAACACGACGACAAGGGGCAAGGCCGAACCTTTCCCGGGAACCTTCTCCTCCCGCCCGATGAGCACCAGGGCGCCCAACATCAGGACCGTGGTAAGACCCGCGCCGACCGCCGCCTCGGTAAAAGCCACGTCGACCGCATCCATCGTCATGAAAAGACAGGCGGAAAGCAGGCTGAAAATCCCGGCGAGCATAATCGTGGCAATGAGATTGCGTAAACGCACCAGCGAGATCGCCGTGGCGACGAGGAGGGTCAGCAACACGATATCGATAAAGACAATCACTCCGGCGGGTCCTCTACCAGCTCCGGGATCTCTTCCGACTGCTTGCCCGGCAAAAGTTTCAGTCCACCGTGTAAAGCGGCCCGTGCCAGTGAATGCGTAGCGGTTGGCCCGGTGATCAACATGAAGATCGCGATGAACAGCAGCTTGACACCTATATTGAAACTCGGAGACTGCAACAGGAGTCCCACGAGGATTAAGCCTGCGCCCAGGCCATCGATCACGCCAGCACCATGTGTCCGGCAGAAAAAGTCGGGCAGACGCAACAAACCGATGACGCCGGTAAGGCAGAAAAAGCCCCCGGCGAGCAGGAACATCCAACTCAGGATATCTAGGATGGAAGAGAGGTATTCGATGGGAGGGCCTCGTCTTTACTCGTCCGACCCGCGTGTGCCAGGTCTCCGAATTTGAAATACTTAAGCACCGCAATGGTGCCAATGAAATTGATCAGGGCATACATCAAGGCAACGTCCATGAATGCCGGCCGACCTTCCAGGAAACCGAGCACGGCGATGAACAGGACCGTCATGGTGCCAAAGCTGTTCACCGCGAGAATTCGATCGTAAAGGCTCGGCCCGCGAAATGCCCGGACCAAGGTCAGGGCCATCGAGAGCAGGATCACGCACATGGTGATGGCATAGGCGATTTCGATCTTCATACCCCTCCCTCCAGCACACAGATCCGGCGGTCGAACTCGCCCTCGAGCACCTGGTCGCCGGAATCCTCAGACAGGGCGTGCACCTCGATCAATCCGCCACCCGTATCGATACTCAGCGTGCCCGGGGTAAGGGTGATCGAGTTGGCGTGCAGGACCAGGCCGATTTCCGTTTTCTGATTGGCCTTCACAAAGACTACCTGCGGCTTGACCGGCATCACCGGTTGCCAAATTCGACGGGAAACATCCAGGTTGGATTTCACGATCTCCTTGAACAACCATGGAAGGTACAACAACATCCGGCAGCAAAAAAAAACACCCCCCTCATTCAGATCCAGAATCCGGAACTTGATCGAAAGCAAGGTCACCCCCACGGCCGAAAGCACTCCCAGGCTGAGCAGGAGAGGCTTGGTATAATAACCGGACAGCAGCAACCAGAGCAGGCATAACGCTATAGCGGGTATAAGGAATTTCCTGACCATGGACATCCTGAAGACTAATTGCCCCCCGAACGTTTGTGAAGAAAAAACGGAAGGTACAGGTGGATAGGAGCCCAGCCTAGTTAAGCCACCTGAGCGGAAGGGTTTTCCTCCCGGACACCCCCTGAGATATCCACCCTGTGCCCCGTGCACAGTCCTGCTCTTTTTGCGGAGGCACTATGCCCCACCGGGATAATCCAACGCGCCGGAGAAAACATGGACCGCTGGACCTTTCAAGCGCACATCCACGGCACCTTCATCGGCATCGGCATAGCCCACCTCCAGCACATCCCCGCTTGCGCAGGTGATCTTGACCGGGCACGAAACCCGTCCAAGTTTACCCGCAATCAAACCACAGGCGACCATCCCGGTTCCGCAGGCCAGCGTCTCCGCCTCAACGCCACGCTCGTAGGTGCGAACGCAAAGAGCATCCGGCCCGGTAATCTGGATAAAATTCGCGTTGGTTCCATTCGGAAAACGTTCGTTGTAGCGGATACCCGCTCCCAACTCCAGGAGATCGATTTGCTCTACATCGTCCACCTCCACCACCACATGCGGGACGCCACTGTTCACCTGGTGAAAGGTAAGCAGCTCGCCCCCGATCTCGATCGACTGGTCAAAAGCCCAGTCAAAGGGATCGGTCATCTGGAGCGTCACCCGGTCTCCATCCACCGTGGCCCGGATCGCGCCTGCGACCGTGTCGAAAACCATACCGGTTCCGACGATGCCGAGATCGTTTGCCAGGCGGGCCACGCAGCGAGCCCCGTTCCCACACATTTCAACTTCGCAACCGTCGGGGTTATAAAATACCATCCGAAAGTCCGTGGCATCTGCGGGCTGAACCAGGATCACCCCATCACAACCGACGCCGAATCGGCGACGGGCGATACCGGCAATCCAGGCCGTATCCGAAACCGGGAAGGTTCGCTCGCGATCATCAATCATGATGAAGTCGTTTCCGGCCCCGTGCATTTTCCAAAAGGGTATTTTCATGACAGGGCAACCTTCAGCGAGATCCGGGAAAATTCAACTGGATTTCATGGGGAATACAGGGGACGTGCTTTCCCCGGTGAATGTTTCCTTCAGCTTGCTTGTCGGCCTGGATTCACCATCCCCCCGGTATGCCAGGCATTTGTCATGATAAAGGCCCGGTTCAGCAGGATGCTATTTTTCGTTGCATCCATACACGTCTCGGGATTGATTGAGTAAATGAAAGCACTTTCCCTGCAGGCCTATAATCAATTTGAACTCATCGACCTTCCGACGCCCGAGATCGGCCCGGAAGACGTACTTATTCAGGTCAAGGCGGTGGGAATCTGCGGAAGCGACGTGCACGGCATGGACGGTTCTACCGGCCGCCGTCTCCCTCCCTTGACCATGGGCCATGAAGCCTCCGGGATCATCACCCGGATCGGCGACGCGGTCAGGGGCTGGAAAGCCGGCGACCGGGTAACCATGGACTCGACCGTCTACTGCGGCCGGTGCCACTATTGCAGCCGGGGCCAGATCAATCTCTGCGATGATCGCATGGTGCTTGGGGTGGGCACCCCCGAGTTCAAGAGGCACGGCGCCTTCGCGGAATACGTGGCCGTTCCGGCACGGATCCTGTACCGGCTTCCCGATGCACTTCCCATCGAATACGCGGCGATGACAGAGCCGGTATCCATCGGCTATCACGCCTGGGCGCGCAGCGGGATGCAACCCGGCGAATCGGCTATCGTCGTGGGAACGGGGATGATCGGCCTGCTGCTGATCCAGGTCCTGAAGGCCAAGGGCTGCGGGAAAATCATCGCGGTCGACATCGACGAAGGCAAGCTGGCCCTCGCGCAGAAACTGGGAGCCGACCACGTGTTTAACGCGAAAGATGAAACGCTCGTCGCATCGGTTCATGGGCTTACCGAAGACCGCGGCGTGGACTATGCCTTTGAGGTGGTCGGTGCCACCGCACCCATCGCCACAGCCATCGACACGACACGCAAGGGAGGGACGGTGGTCTTGATCGGAAATGTAAGCCCGGAAGTTACCCTGCACCTGCAGAAGGCCGTGACCAAGGAGCTTCATATCCTGGGATCCTGTGCGTCAAACGGCGAATACCCCGAATGCCTTGACCTCATGACCCAGGGGCATATCGACATGGAGGCATTTATCAGCAGCCAGCCCCCGCTGGCCGACGGGGCAGAATGGTTCCAGCGACTGCACAACCGGGAACCGGGGCTGTTGAAAGTCATCCTGAAACCCTAGTGTGCCAAAGGAGGGTTTTCAGGGCAGCACCAGATCGGACTGGTGTCGGGAGCCCCACTGTGGAATACTACCCCTCATGCATAATCCCACCCTTATGCTATGCGCTGGAATCATCTTTTCCAGCTACACGAAACTCTCCGCCGAAAACTGGCCGACCTACCAGCATGACAATCAGCGCAGCGGCGTGAGCGGAGAGAAACTACCCACTGAGCTCCACCTGCAGTGGCTTTTCACCTCGCCCGCAACGCCAGCGAAGGGTTGGGCGAAGCCAAGCATTGGTTATGGCGCATACAAAAACAAAAGCAACGTAAGCCACGACGATGCCTTCCGGTTGATCGCCGTCGATGGAGCGGTTTATTTTTCATCTTCAGCAGAGAATACCCTGTTTGCGGTTGAATCGGCCTCCGGGACCATTCGCTGGCGACATTTCACCTCCGGCACCCCACGCCTCGCGCCAGCGTATTACGAGGGACACCTGATCTACGGAGACGACAGCGGAACGGTGGTTTCCCTCGATGCCGCGACAGGAATGCCCGTATGGACCTTTCAGGCGGCACCTGCATCCGACATGCTGCTCGGACACGGTCGCCTGAGCTCAGTATGGCCGGTCCGCACGGGAGTGACGGTGCAGGATGGGGTAGCTTATTGCTCGGCGGGCCTGTTCACCTCGGAAGGCGTTTTCCTGTATGCCCTGAACGCCGAGACCGGCGAGTTAATATGGCGAAGGGAGTTGAGGGATCGCAACAACGAGGGCCCAAGCCCACAGGGCTACCCGGTCGTCTGCGGAACATCCCTCTTCCTGACCTCACGTGTCAGCCCGACGCGATGGAAGCTGAGTGATGGCGGCTCAATTCCTTTCACCACGCCTACCCCAAAGGTGAAAGATGCGGCCTATCGCTACTACACCGGGGGAAGCTACGCCCTGGCCTGGAAGGAGAATATCGTGTTCGGCCAGGCCTGTATCCTGGCCTTCAACCCCGATGCACCGTGGAAAGACAAGTGGGGCAAACCTAAATCAGGGCAACTCGTATTTAATTGGTTCAACGCCCGACGAGCGATTTTCAATGGAGACATGGCCTACCTGGCAACCGATTATCACTTGCTCGCGGTTGAGCAGGCCCGGCTTCCGGAACTGGCGAAAAACGAATGCATGGCCTTTGAAGAAGCCTACAAAAAGCACCGGGTCGCCACGTGCCGGGCCGGCCTGGAAGAGATCGCCGAATACGGCGATGAAAGCGAACGCGGGCAATCCATCAAGAACGGAAACTTGAAATACGCCATGCGGGAATATGCAAAGTGGCCGGATGCACGTAAGCCTTTATTTGGAGCCTTCGAAAAGAAAACGGCCTGGATGACCCCCGGGAAATTTACCGAGTCGATGATCCTCGTGGGCCAAACACTTTACGCGGGAAGCGAAGGGCAGGTGGCCGCCTTCTCGACATCACAGGGAAAGAAAACCTGGTCTTTCGACACCGGGAGCCGCGTCCGGGACCTCGCGGTCGAAGGCGGATACCTGCTGGTGAGCTGTATCGACGGGACGGTCCGCTGTTTTGGCGGAAAGGCCGTGGCACAAGCACCCGTACGCACCTTTACCCGCATGCCCCCGGCCCATAAGCGGATAGCCGTACTCACCGATACTATTGATGCAACGTTCTTGAAAACAGCGCAGACGAACCTCGTCACCTTGATCAGTCCACCAGGCACCATTCCGCGGCTGCGCAGGCAACTGGCGGATGCCAGCCTGCTGGGCCATCGCGTCGAGGTGCTGGACCAACGAAGCAACATCCCCCCCTATATTTACAAGAAGATGATTGCCGAAAGAAAGCATCCGGAACTGAAACGTCTGGTAGATTCACTCAGCCCTGGCGATGGGGTGTTGGAGTTAACCGCAAACGGAAAGGTTGAATCCTTGCGTCGCGGACACCTGGAAGGTGCCCGCGACTGGACCCACAACTACGCCAATCCCGGTAACACCTATTGCAGTGAAGACCGTCGGGTCAAGGGTCCCTTCGGGGTGCTCTGGTTCGGTGAACCGGGTCCGCGTAAACGGATCAACCGGCATTCGCGGCCACCGCTTCCCATCGTGGTAAACGGACGGATGTTTCTGACCGGGTATGACCTGGTCATGTGCTACGACGTGTACAATGGAACCAGGTATTGGGAACGCTGGCTACCGGGGGCAACCCGTGAGAACCTGCCCTTTGGAACCTCAAACATCGTAGCCGGACCACACAAGGTCTACGTAGTCACCAATAACCAGCTATGCCATCAACTGGATCGAAATACGGGACAAACCGACAAGACCTTTACGCCGCCGATCCCGGAGGGGGAGAATGCTCCCCGCTGGGGCTGGCTCGCGTACGCCGATGGTCGCCTTTTCGGAAGCCGCTCTGCATGGGATGAAAAGCGAAGACAAGCCGAACCCGCTTCAAGTACCGGCCTGTTTGCCTTCGATGCCGAGGAGGCAAAACTCCTGTGGCAGCAACACGGCTACCTGCTGGATCACGATGGCATCGCCCTGGATCAAAAGCGCCTGTATTTTGCGAACCGGATCGTGACCGATGCGGAGCGGGCTCAGGCCGTCAGCCAGCGTGATGCATCCACCCCCGTACGCCAGGCAGTAGACCGCAAGGGCCAACCCATTCTCCCGGACATCCGCATGCTTACCTGCCTCGACGCTGCGAACGGCACCACCATCTGGAAAAAACCGATCGACCTGAGTGACCTTACCCTGGATGATACCCTGAACGATCATACGGGTGGACCGGGCGTACTCTGCATGGTCAAGGACAGCGTGCTGGTGGTCTGCGGCGTAGGTAGCATCGGGCATCCCTACAAGGATTACCGAGCCGGTCAATTTTCCCGCCGGGCTATTTTCGCCTTCGATTCAAGCGACGGAAAAAGACTCTGGGGCGGGCGAAAAAACTACCGCAAACGCCCGGTGATCGTCGGAGACCGGGTTTACGCTGAACCTTTTGCCTGGGACCTGCACAGCGGAGCGGACATCCTGGAACCGAACCCGGCCACCGGCCTGGACGAGCCCCTGAATTACCTGCGGGGCTATTCGCGTTGCGGCGCCATGCTCGCATCGGGGGCGGCCCTTTTCGGCGATGCCGGGACAGGTGGCGTGGCCCATTACAACCTGGAGGATGCCTGCGGGTATACACCCTTTGGCAACCTCGCGCTTTCCTGCGGCGTTGGAGCCGTTCCGGCCAACGGGCTTTTTATCGCCCCCGAAGGCCGAACCGGCTGCGCGTGCAGCACCGCCATTTACACATCTATCGTCCTGTATCCCCGCCAGAAAGCCCGGGCATGGAGCTACAGCCCGGCGGGGGCACCACCCGCCAAGATGACCCCGGTGAAAGAGGTCTGCATCAACCTTGGAGCCCCCGGGCACCGACGCGATCGCGCCGGACGCCTTTGGATCGGCTACGCGGGCGTGAATGCACCGGGAAGCTACAGCGAGTGGCTGCCGCGCTACAAGCACGGCCCCGAGGATTTTTATTACCAGTCATCGGACCTGCTTAACATGGAAGACACGGACATCCCCTGGGTATACTCCTGTGGTTTCCAGGGAACGAAAGAACTGAAATTCCGCCTCCGGTCTGCGGCGGATGGACCGGCCCCTTATACGATTGAATTATATTTCGCGGAACCGGAACCGGGCTCCCAGCGAAGATTCAATGTCTGGGTGCAGAACCAGCAGGTGGCCGAGGGCATCAACCTCCCCGGGGAAGCGGGCGACCTCCGAAAAGCGCTGGTCCGGCGATTCCCCGGCGTCACGGTGAAAGAAGAACTGGTCCTTCGGATGGAGGGGGACAAGCCTATCCTCAGTGGCCTCAAGATCACGCGGGAGTAGACAGCCCAGCAGCGTGCCGCCCTACCCACCATATTATACTTACAATCCATCCCAGATCATGTAAACCATCGCCACGAATATGAAATCCCATTATGGCGCATAACTTTTTCGATCTCACCGGCAAGACCGCCATCGTGACCGGTACCAGCCGGGGACTCGGCCAATACATGGGCCGGGCACTCGCACGGGCGGGAGCCGACCTGGTTATCACCAGCCGAGACGCGGACAGCCTTGGCGAATTCCAGGCGGAAATTGAAGCACTCGGGCAAAAGGCGACGCCGCTGGAATTGGACGTGCGGGATGAAACGAGCATCGAGGCCTTTGCCCGGGCGTGCGGCAAGGTGGACATCCTGGTCAACAACGCGGGCTGTAACGTGCGCAAGCCAGCGGTGGAAATCTCCTGGGATGATTGGAACACCGTACTGGACACGAACCTGCGCGGGACTTTCTTTGTTTCGCAAGCGATTGCAAAACACTGCATGATTCCGAACGCATCCGGGCGGATCATCAATATTGGCTCCGTGACCTGCGTTGCCGGTTATGCGGGTCTCGGCCCGTATTGCGCGAGTCGCGGTGGCGTCAAGCAGTTGACCATGAGCCTGGCGGATGACTGGGGACCGCACGGAATCACTGTAAACTGCCTCGCACCGGGTTGGTTCAAGACGGCCCAGAACCAGGTGCTGTACGAGAACGAGGAATGGGTGGAGTACCTCTGTGACCGCATTCCCCTCAAGCGCCCCGGGCAACCGAATGACCTCGATGGCTCGGTGGTGTTCCTGGCATCTGACGCGAGTGCGTACGTGACGGGCCAGACGCTGCTCGTGGATGGCGGGATCAGCACCGGGGCAACGAAAGCGACCGTGGACTGAGTTTTCCAGGTGGGATCAAGCTATTGATCCACGCCGAATCAAACCCGGAACAGGGCCCCCATCTTCTTGCCCAGCAACAGGCTCGCACCGATGATCGTCACGGCGAGGAAGAGCATGGCCCAGACACCAAGGGCGGACGCCAGGTACTTACCCGTCCCGATCAACTGGAATAATTCATAGATGGTCTTGGTAATCGGGTAGAACTCCGCGCGTTGGGCCAACATCAGGCTGTCAGAGACCTCGAGCATACTGAAGGCGAAGGCAAGCAGGGCCCCGGCAATCAGGTTGGCGGTAATCAGGGGCATGGTAACCCGCTTGATCGTGACCAGGGGCGGAGCCCCAAGATTTGCAGCCGCTTCCTCCAGCGTGACAGAGGTCTGCTGCAGGCCCGCAACCGCAGAACGCACCATGTAGGGCAGGCGCCGCATCGAATAGGCCACGACCAGGAACAGGGTTGGATTGGTTTTTACATCACACAAACCCAGCAGGAAAGGGCTGTTCTTCACCCCGTCCAGGTTGCTCAGCCAGGAACTTACCGCCAGGTAGCCAAAGGCCATCACCAGGCCTGGAACCGCCAGGGGCAACATGGCCAGGGCATCCAGCAAACCACGAAACCTGATATCCGATCGGACGACCACGAAGGCAATCGCAATGCCGAAGATGATGTTGAAGGCAACGGCGAGCACGGAGAAGGTCAGGCTGTTTTTGATGCTGCTCACGGTCATGTCGTGCCCCAGGGCCTCGATGTAATTGGCCCCGGTGATATCCTGCGGAAAGACCGATTGATACCAGCTTCCCGGCACGGACAAACTGGTCAGGATCACCCCAAAATGGGGGAGTAGGGCAAAAAATATCACGACAATGAACGGCGCCATTACCGCGACCGTCTTCCACCCCTTGGTCGTCTCCTCCTTGAAGGTCGTCGTCGCCTTGCTCGTCATCGCGTAGTTCTGGCGGCCGAAGAGAAATTTGCTGAGGCAATACAAGCCCACGCTGACCACCAACATGACGGTGACCAGCGCGTACGGGAATGGGTCCGACTGAATTTCCTTTAGCGCATCGTAGACCTGTACCGAGGCACAACGACTGTAGTTCATGATGAGCGGCGTACCCAGTTCGGTGAAACTCCAGATGAAAATAATCGTCCCACCTGCGAAAACGCCGGGCATAATCAATGGCAAGGTGATCCGTCGAAACTTGGTGAAGCCGGAGCAACCGAGGTTCGAGGCTGCCTCGTCCATGGCATGATCGATATTGGCCAGGGCCGCGGCGACGTTGAGATACATGATCGGGTACAAGGCCAGGGCCTGCAACAGGATGACACCGAAATAGCGCCCGTTGCCCAGCCAATCGATAGGCCCGAGGTTGAGTGCTGCATTGATCACCCCGTACTGGCCAAAAATCTGCTGAAACCCGATCGCCCCGACAAAGGGAGGAAGGATCATGGGAACCAGGACGAGTGCGGTGAACACCGATTTGAGTGGAAACCGGTAACGGTTCGCCAGCCAGGCCAGGGGCAGGCTGATGCAGGTCGCAAGAAAGGTCGTTCCCAAGCCCAACATGACACTGTTAAACAGGCCTTCCCGATAAATCGCATCTTTGAACACGGCCTGGATGAACTGCAGGGTAAAATGGCCGTCCGCAAAAAATCCGCCACCGACCACTCGAAACAAGGGCAATAGAAAACCAACCCCGAAAATCACAAGGGAAATCCCGAATATGGTCCATGCACTGGAACGCCTCATGCCGCAGGCCTCCGGGCGATACGCGCAGCTTCATCGTATTGCCCACGATAATGCTGACCCCACTCGCGCATCATCGTGCGCTTATCCATCTCGCCAAAGATCTCGATCGCACTGCGCCAGTTCAGGCCTTCGGGCATGGTCTGCAAAGCAGACATCGCTGCTGCCCGATCACCCTTCCCCATGTGAATCGTTTTCCATGCGGCCTTCAACTCATCTCCGGAATCCAGGCACATGGCCTTGATGATCTGGCGGTGGATGGAGAAATGGCGTCCTGTCCAGCGGGAATGGTAAACAAAGGCCTCGGACAGTTTGTATGGATTCACCGCGTCCGCCCCGAGATCATCCGTGGTATGCAGCGCATGCTGTTCGAAGCGCGCCTGGATCCCGGGATCCGATGAGGGATAAAAGCTGCGGCGAATCGGCAGGCGACGCAGGGCAAACTTTACCGGCCCACCGGGCGTTCCGGGCTTGTAATTCCAAATACGTTGCCCGTCTTCGGCAAGAACGAAGGCCATGAAGCGCACCGCCAACTCCCGGTTGGGGGCGCCGCGCAGCAGGCTCATCGGGTCACAACTTACGGAGGAGCCTCCCTGCGGGGTGAGGTAGCGCATACGTTCGGTTCCATCGGGAGCCTTGCTGGTCTCGGCCTGATACCGGCCATAGAAATCGATGGCCAGTCCTGCGGCGGCATCGCCAACGGACACGTCAATCGGAACCTTGGTCGCAGAATCCGTAAAGTAACGCGCATTGGCTCCGATTTTCTGCACAAGCAGGATGCCACTCATCCAACCCTCTTCCAGCGCCGTTTGATAGCCGGGAGGAACGCCTTCCGGAATATCCCACGCATTCCCGCCCGCCGCGCGGATCTGTTTTTCAAATGCAGCAATTTGTACATCGTCGAATCCGGCAGAACGAACCGCCTGGTAACACTTTTGATGAATAATCATCTCGAAGGCCTTGGTGATGCTTCCGCTCTTGGTCGGATCGGCGGCACCCACCTGTCTAAAGAAACGAAAATCCGCGAGGTCATCCCACTCCCGGGGCTCTCCAACACCCAACTCTTTGACCCGGTCCAGGTTGTAGCAGATGCCAAAGGTGCTGATCGCGCTGCCGAACAGGTAATCCGTACGCCAGACTTCACCACTCACGAATGCAGGCAACATGTCGACACCGTCCTCGACGAACAGGTTCTCAGGCAACATGCCCTTCGGCCAGGGCTTGACGGTCAAGCCTTCGCGCGCCGCCTTGTCATGGTCGTATTGCCCGCCCCCGAAAAACATATCCATGCGGCTGGTGAATACCGTGGGGTCATCCGTGGTGCGGAAATATTTGAACACCTCGTCTGAAGCCCCGCCACCCGGTTTGTATTTTCGGTCGACGATATCCGAACCCATCTGGAAGGTCCAATTCTTGTCCTTGTTTTTCCACGCTGCGCGCACGGCGGAGACGTATTCGGACTTCAGGTAACGCATGATCTCGGTTGTCCCTCCGATCGCCCGCCAGTCAATCTTTACCGGCTTGCCGTACTTCTCCTGGTGCCATCGACTGAAAGCCATTCCCATTTCGAAGCGGATCGCTTCGTTGTGTGGCGTCACGATGACCAGCTCCGGATCACCCGGCTTCCAATCCGTTTCGAGTGCTTCCTGCCGAAACACAAAGGGCAGCGCGATCACGATCGCGGAAACGGCCAGGATGATGCAATTTTTTATCACGGTCGACTACTTCGCGAGGACGACAACATCTTCAGGAGCGAACCAGAGCTGCACTTCCGCCGAGCCTTCGCGCGCAACGATTTTCGGATTCAGGTCAAAGGCTTTGAGACGTACGAAGCCATCGGCGTAGCCGGAGTCAAGTGCAGGGACCTTTACCTGATGTTGCGCCATCTCGCCGAGGTACACCGAATCATGCACGGCCCCATTAAAGATGTTGAGCGAGCCCGAAGGCGGGTCGTTAAAATACAAAATCTCCGGGCGAATACTCAAGGTGACCTCCTGACCGAGCTCCAGGCGCTCGGGCGGCGACTGGGAACTGATCACCGTGCCCATGGGAGTACGTACATTCACGCTGGCTTCATCGAACAGGGTAACTTCCCCTTTTACAAAGTTGGTCTCACCGATGAAATCGGCCACGAAACGGGAAACAGGCTTTCGATAAAGACCTTCCGGCACATCCACCTGCTGGAGTTTGCCATCGCTCAGGATCGCGATACGATCGGCGACCGACAACGCTTCCTTCTGGTCGTGGGTCACGTACACCGCAGTCAAGCCTGCTTCTTTACAGATACGTCGAATTTCTGTCCGCATCTCCAGCCGCAACTTTGCATCAAGGTTGGATAGTGGCTCGTCCAGCAACAGGCACTTGGGATGAATCACCAGCGCGCGCGCAAGGGCCACGCGCTGTTGTTGACCGCCGGAAAGCTGGTTCGGCTTGAACGTCGCCCGGTCGGTCATCTGGACCATTTCCAAGGCCTCTCCTACCCGCTTTTTGATCTCGTCCTTGCTGATCTTCCGCATCTCAAGGCCGAAGGCAACATTCTGCACCACGCTCATATGGGGCCAGAGGGCGTAACTCTGGAAAACCATACCGGTATCCCGTTCGTGGGGAGCCAGCTTCGTGACGTCGCGGTCGCCGATGTGAACGGTTCCGTCGTCCGGGACATTAAACCCGGCAAGGCAACGCAGCAGGGTGGTCTTTCCACATCCACTGGGGCCGAGCAGGAAAAATATTTCGCCGGGCTGGATGTCTAGATCCACGCCATCGACAGCGCGCGTTTCCCCAAATACTTTAACCAGATTGTTTGTCTTGATTCCAACCGCCATGGGGACCCCAAATCTGTCCATCGTCCAAAATGCTGATCATGATCAGGGTGGTCAGGGCTGTCAACCGTTTAGCAGGACCGGAATTTTACCGGAGCCTGGAGGGCCAAATAAACCCCGTGCAGCACCGGTAAAATATCCGGGGGGGCAAAGGATACCCCGAAGGGTGCAGCACGAAAAGTACCGAGAGCATGAGGGGTTTTGGGGTACGACTGCACCGCCCTGGGCATATCACGCTAAGGCACCACCTACCCGGTCGTCTTGAGGCGTGGGCCACCCGGCACCCGCTTATGGCTTCGGAGCGTAGCGCCGGTAAAATGCATTCTGGAAGAGCAGGTCGGGATCATAGTGGGCTTTGCGCTCGAAAAAAGTTTCGGCCATGGGATAGGCGCGGTGGAACTGCTCCGGGGTGGCATGCAGGCGATAGGGCAGGTAATAGCGCCCACCCAGGTCAATCGCAGTATCAATCAGGGCCCGGGTTAATTCCTGCATCTGCGCCTCCCCGTCCTTCGTTCGCTTCTGGTTAAAGAGCATGACAAAAGCGAACATGGGCTGATCGGCATAACGCAAGTAGGTATCGTCGTCCGTACTCACGTGGCGAACCGTAAGGTTCAAGAGATTGCCCCCTTGCGCGGGAATGATACTTCGCAGGGTTGCAATAAAAGGACCCACTTGATCCTTTGGGACAAAATATTCGTGGAGGATATCCGTATTCGCATCCTTCCGGTTTTCGAATACGGATACCGGTTCATTCATCAGGTCGTTGCGCCAAATCTCCCCGGAACGGATCTTCGGCTGGACCACGGTCTCTGCCCACCAGCGCAGACGCTTGCCGTAATTGCTGCCGACAGACCCCCGAAACAGGCTTCGGCGAATTACACGCATATCGGGATCCTTGAGTGCCTCGTGGGCAATCACTTGATCTTCATTGCGCCGAAGTACATTAATAATGACCTCGCCCAGGAACATGTCAGCGTCGACGCGCATGCGCCCATAAGCCATCGCCACGTCCCCTTGGGCCACCTTCGCTTCGTACAGGGCGATCGCATCGGTCGATGGCACCATATACTGCTCCAGGCGATAGCGCTCATTGGGGACCACCTTCAACCGGGCCTCAAGAATCACGCCAAACAAGCCGTAGCCCCCCAGTACCAGCGAGAACAGTTCCGCATTTTCGGAGCGACTGCAATGCAGGACCTCACCGTCCGCCTTCATCAGGCTGAAAGATGCAACGGTATCGGCTATCGGCGGGCGCCCGAATTGCCATCCATGGCAGTTCACGCTGATCGATCCGCCAACGGAGAACGAATTGTTCGACTGCATGACTGCAACCGAGCAGTCGTACTTGTTCAAGTAGGCAATCACGGCATTCCAACGTGCGCCGGCACCGACACGCAGCATCGTCTTATCCTCGTTGAGTTCCATCCACGCCACCTTGGCCATGTCGATCAGGATCCCGTCCGATGCAATGGACTGTCCGCCCATGCTGTGCCGCGCACCCCCGATCGACACGGACCGGTT
>JAPYUI010000053.1:6129-7858 GCA_029936175.1 Kiritimatiellia bacterium | reverse complement strand
TCGAGTTGAACCGATTGCGCAACCGTGTAGGTATTATACGCACAGAAGGTCCAACGTGGGTGTAATGATGAAAAGCATCCGCTTGCGAGGCTGATTGAGCCACGGAAATGCCATTGCAAAAAAAGCGAACACGGTTAAATTGTTGCCCGGATTTAAGCCCCTTAGGATTCCATCACTAAACGAGAGGTACACCATGCACAAAATCGGATTGATCCTCACCCTCTGGCTCACCTGCAGCGGACTCTGCCTGGCGAACGGTCTCGGCGTTCATGGCGGCTACATCGACACCGAGGACCTGGGTGATAGTGTCGGTATCGGGGGCAAGTTCCAGATCGATCTTCCCGGGGGATTGAATATTGAAGGACGAACGGTGATGTACGATGACCTCGGAAAGGATCTCGCCGTCGGTGGTGAGGACGTGAGGACGGACCTCGAAATATGGCCTATCGAGATGGGCCTTACCCTTGACATTCCGGTCGGCAAGCGTTTTTCCCCGTACATCGGAGGGGGCATCGGCTGGCACCTGCTGGAGGCGGATGTCACGGTAGGTGACGTCATCCATCATATCAACCTGGATGATGAATTCGGGTTTTACCTGGTCGGTGGTTTCAACATGGAACTGGGTGAAAATATCGCCATCTACGGGGAGTACCTGTACCGCCAGGTCGAGGGATCACTGGAGGATGACCATACGAGCAAACTGGTTAAGGATGCCGTGGCGGTCGATCTCGGCGGGTTTTCGGTCAACCTGGGCTTGTTGCTGCGTTGGTAAGGGCGCAGCCGCCGTTCAATGACCCAAACGACCGCCCGATCAACCGAGCAATTCCTCGCAGAACGCTCGCGTCTCCTCCTTGACCGGCCCCAGCGTACCCAGGTCGGTCCTCCGCAGCAATAGATCCTCTGCGGTTAACGCACTTTCCTCTTCGATCGCATACCGTAATTCCGCGACAATCACCTCGTCCGAACCCGGGACCAGCTCGCCTTCTGCGGGATCGGCCTTGACCCGCTCAAGCAAACGCTTTGCGTTCGTGCCGTGCATCCGCATCAGGTGCTGGATTACCATCGGCGACAGGAACTCCGGTGCAGCCTGCTTAAGCTCCGAACGCAAGTGGTCCCGGGAAGCAAAATCGCCACCGGTCAACGATGTCGTTGCGGTTTGGCAAACGGGCGGCGTTTTCCCAAGTTTACGAAATACAAGGTCAGTGATCTTCTCCGCCATCAAGCGGCAAACGGTGTACTTCACCCCAACCACGGAGACCAGGTTTTCCAGCTTAAGATCCTCCGCATGATCAACGATTTCATCTTTTCGGGAGACCTGGGAACCGCGGTGGGCATGGTCCGGTGCCACCGGGCGAAGTCCACCGAAGGCGTGGAGCACTTCGTTGGGCTTGAGCTTTACCGCGGGTAGTGCCTGGTTAATTTCGCGGACAAAGCACGCCACCATCTCGTCCGTGATTCGCCACGCTCCGGGATCCCCACGATACATCTCATCCGTGGTCCCCCAGATCGCTTTCCCTCGCCAAGGGGTGGTGAAATAGTGCCGTCCACCCCGCTGGATCTTCGCCTCGGGATCAACGTGTGTACTGGACACCGCGAGGCCCATACCTTCTGTGGTCACGGGGCGGGTGATGATCTGGAGGCCCGCGTTATAGCTTTCCACGGTCGCGTCGTTGCTCAACAATTTCGGCAGCCAGGGACCTACCGCGCAGACGGTAACCGAGGCGCGGAG
>JAPYUI010000053.1:0-6029 GCA_029936175.1 Kiritimatiellia bacterium | reverse complement strand
ATCCGGCCACGGGGAATGAACTGTTTCTCGTCATCCGTTCCACGATTGCGGTCATGACTGACACAATCGTTCAACAACATGGCCACGCCCATGGCCGATTTCCCCTTCATGCGGCACCCATAGGTCGGGACGAGGAAGGGAAAAGGGTCGATCAAGTGCGGGACCATGCGCATCATCGCCCGGCGCTCAAGAATGGATTCGCGCATCCGCTTGAAGTCAAAATGCTGGAGATATCGTAAGCCTCCATGGATAATTTTCAGGGAGGCTGCCGAGGTTTCTCCACCAAAGTCGCTCTTTTCAACCAGCGCGACTTTCAAGCCCCGCCGGGCGGCGTCATGCGCGGTGGCCAGTCCGTACACCCCACCGCCGACAATCAGCAAGTCGAAGGTTTCGTTTGCCAGGCGTGTGAGATCACGTTGCATAAGTAGAAAATCGGTTCACGGTGCATCGCTCGCTGGCAAGCGGCACAGGGGACACAACCCCGGCCTACTTCTTTTTCTTGCGCTTACGCTTTTTCGGCGGCAGGGCCACCGGTTCTTTTTTCACCGGTTCAGCATCGGGCTCCGTATCCTTCTTCTTGTTCCGATGCAACTGCTGGGCGATCGCGAGTAAATTGCTCGTCGTCCAGTACAACAGCAGGCCAGCCGCCATCTGATAGCAGAACACCAGCAGCATAATCGGCATGAACTGCATGATCTTCTGCTGCATCGGATCGCCTGCCTGCGGCATGAGCTTCTGCTGAAAAAACATGCTTCCAGCCATGGCGAGCGGCAAAACATTCAACCCGCCACCGAGGGGGAAAATATTCGGAATAAGACGCTCGGGCTCGCTGAGGTCATACACCCAGAGAAAGTCGGCATTCCACAACTCCACCGCTGAGCGCAGCACGCCAAACAACGCGATGAAAACCGGGATCTGGATCAGCATGGGCATACAACCGCTAACCGGATTGATCTTGTGTTCCTTGTACAGGGCCATCATCGCCTGTTGCTGCTTCTGGGGATCCTTGTGTTTTTCCTTGAGCTTCTGGATTTCAGGCGCGAGATCGCTCATTCTTTTCATGCTCTCGGTGCCCTTGTGCGTGAGCGGCCAGAAAATAATCTTAACAAAGAGAGTCAACAGGATGATGGCCATGCCGTAATTTCCGACCACCGAATAAAACATGTTGAGCATATGGAGCAGGCCGTTGCAGATCGGGGTAAAGAAACTAAACAACCCATATTCCATCATCTCGGTAAAACCACCCGGGATCTGCTTGAGCTTGCCGAGCTTTTTCGGGCCGACGTAATAGGTGTACTCGCGCTCAAAAGACTGGCCAGGCTGGAACAAGGTGTCGCTGAAAATCAATGAACCACTCACGTGCATCGGCCACTTGTCTTCCGGACTGCGCTTGCCGTACACGTCGTACCCGACCGGCAGGCCCATGTCACCCTCCTCCACGCGAAGGATATGACCGAAAAACTTATTCTTTACGCAGAGCCAATCGACAGGCGCATCTATTTCAGAACGTGTTTCAAAGGGGCCTTCTTTTTTCTTGAGCCACTTCATGATCTTCTTGGTGAAGTGAGTCACTTTCTTCTGGTAGTAGACATCCACACCCATGGTCGGATACATGGAGGAAACCCCTGCCAACTGGGAAACCATCCCGAGCGCAATTTTGTGATCGGGCAGGCTGACCGGTAACGAGGTTTCATTGACATAGAGATCGGTGATCCGGAGGACGTAGTTGCCCGGGTCCAAGGTGAAACTCCGCTCGAGCCTTAAGCCCTGCTCGTTTGAACGAGTGAAGGTAACCGCATTGCTGGCCTGGCCTGAAACCGCGTAGCTGAACCCGGTACTCAGTCCAGGCACCTGCTGCAATTCAAGCGAGGGCGTCTCGGTGAAATCGAAGATAACCGGGTGCGGCGTATCCCCGTTTACGTGATAATCGGGAAACTCGGCTCGCACGAGGGTGGCCCCCTTGCTTGATAACTGCAGATCGACCAGGCCATTTTTCAGGTTAATAACCTGCCCCGGCACGCCGTCCCCGGCCTCCACGGTCGACGCAACAACACCCGTATCAGGGGCTTCCGGGGCAACCACGGGCGAGGACTTGATGACCGTTGGCACGGGAGCCGTGTTGGTAGCCACCGCGGGAACAGCCTGGGGCGGTTGGTTCGTCGAGACAGCTGGCGCGGTCAATCCATCCTGCGGCGTCGTGGGATTTACCAGGGGCTTGATGAGCTTCGGGTAGAGGTAGCTGTTCCATGAAAGGAACAGGACCACAAGGAACGACACAACGGCAAAATCTTTCTTGTCCATCATGACGCTTAAATGGCCTCTTTCAGGACACCCGCGCGTCGGCAAAGATGTTTAAACTCATGCTGCAATTGGTCCCAATCAGCCTCAAGAATGTTGCGACGAGCCACAAACAGCAGGTCGCGGGAACCGTAAAGTTGATGTTGATTCAAACGGAAAAGCTCCCGAATACGCCGCTTGGCCCGGTTCCGGGCCACGGCATTTCCAACTTTTTTACTGGCGACCACCCCGAGGCGCTGGCTGGCATCATCTGCTTCGCGTAACCATAGAATCATATAATGACCAACTTGCTTGTTGTTCTGTCGAAAGCATTCCTGGAAATCGCGACCGCGCGTGATGTGCCGCGATGTCGACAAGGTGAACCGAACCGGCATGGGCCTTCGAGTGCGGCCACGGTCTTGCGGGCCGACTCCGGGGGACATGTCGGACACCGGGTTATACCGCCAGGCGTTTCCGGCCTTTTTGGCGACGACGGTTAAGGATGGCACGGCCATGACGGGTCGCCATGCGCGAGCGGAAACCATGCTTGCGTGCCCGCTTAATGCGCGAAGGTTGATACGTGCGTTTCATGAGCTAAAAGTCCTCGTGTTCTCGTTAAAAAAGACCGGGGAAGGTAACAGTTCCCCCCCCCCTGTCAAGCCATGAGGGAGGACCTTTACCCACGCCCCCTACGCGCTGTATTCCACACCCGGGTCCGTATCGATCGAAAATAGAGCAAGACTTGCTCACATACGCTAACCCCTTTGAATAAAAGGGATTAGAAAAAATTATTGGACCTTTCTCGGGTCAACCCCGCTGTTTAAGGTCAGCCGCCGTCCCGATCTTGGTTCGAATCGAGGCCTCTGCAATGGATCGCCCATCGGCAATTTTCACCCCGCGCCGCGGCTTCCAGGGGCGCCGGCGGGCCAGGGCAACCAGGCTGTGCCCCTGGGTCCAGAATAGGAAGAAATCCAGCCGGGCAGCCAGCCAGAGGAAAGGATAAATGAAGGAGTACAGGCGAAAGGCCTTGATGTAGCGGGAGAAATCTTCCTGGTCGATCAGGTTCCCTTTGCTGCCCCCGTCATCGTGCCTGCTCTTGATAAACGTGCCCAGAAATTGCACCCCGGTATCCACCAGCTCAATGAAAAATTTGTTATAGGTCTTCGTCTGGACAATATCGAAGCCGTTCTTGAGCACATTGTACAGTTCGGCCTCAGAGTACCCCGGGCGCACATGCCCATGCATCGCATCGGTCAGGCCGAGGATTTTCCGGATTCCCCGGATCAGCGACATCCTCTTCCTGAAGGGTACATTTACGAGGATGATCCCATCTTCCTTGAGTACCCGGTGACACTCCTTTGCAAAGGCTTCGTCCGCCTCTACATGCTCAAGATAGTCAATGATGACAATGAGATCCGCCACCTGATCGTCAAAAGGCAACTTATTGTCTTCGATTAGATGGGCCTGGTCTTCACCCACCAGCTGGCCGATTGAGTTGACCGCCTTTTCCGTCAGGTCAACACTTTGCCAAGTGCCACCTTCTTGCCGGAGGAGGTGGGAAATCACCCCGTTGTCACCCCCCACATCGATACAGCCCTTGCCACCTGGCGAGGGCATCAGGCTGAGGATATTCCGCAATTTCGCCTGCTTATGCAGGGATTTGCGATACAGGCGCATATGCCATTCCGCGGCTTCCGGTAAATTCTCTTTACTGATGTCGTTTGGGTCCATGACGTGATCCAATACCTGCTGACGCAGCTTGATCAAACCCACTTATGCCGCTAATTTTTTTTGTAAAGCGGTAACCAACGGCGATATGACCATGAACCATTCAAACGAACAAGAACCGGATCTTATTCACGTCAAACTCAAGTCGGGTGGTGAGCTCGAAACGGCTCGACTCACCCAGGTTTGCGAGATTCTCCCGCCCGAGCAAGACGGGTTGCCCTGGCTCGGTGCCCTCATAAACAACGATGTTTGCTCCTATTCTTACCCCATTGACATGAATTGCACGGTGGAGTTCCTGAACGCAAGCCATCGGCACGGGGCCCGGATCTACCGGCGAAGCTTGACCTTTCTCCTCGCCAAAGCGGTACAGGATCTCTTCCCCGATGCCTTTTTTGCCGTCGAGCATTCCCTGGGAACGGGTTATTACTGCCGGTTTGAGCATACCGATCGGTCGGGACTCTCGAAGCAGGAGTTTGATGCCCTGGAAGCCCACCTGCAGAAACTGGTGGAATCGAATATTCCCATCCAGCGCAAGAACGTCTCTTTCGAGGAGGCCTATCGGGCACTCGAACGGGAAAACCAGAACGACAAGCTGAACCTCCTCCGCTACCGGAACCCGCCCCGCATCACCATGTGGTGCTGCGAAGATTTTTCCGATGTGGGCCAGGGCGTTCTCGCCCCCTATACCCGTTGCCTCGACAGCTTTACCCTGATCGATCACGACCCCGGATTCGTGCTGCAGTTTCCGGCCTGGAACGAAGAAATCCGGGCCATGGAAATGCCCGAATACGAACGGCAGCCCCACTTGTTTGAGATTTTCCAGGAACATAAAAAGTGGGGCGAGATCATTGGGATCCGAACCGTTGGCGACCTCAATGAGGCCATTGCCAGCCACAAACTCGGCGACCTGGTAAAAACCTCGGAAGCCCTGCATGAAAAAAAACTCAGCCTCATCGCCGACCAGATAGCGGAGCGAAAAGAGAAGATCCGCTGGGTGTTTATTGCCGGCCCATCCTCCGCGGGAAAGACCACCTTTTCCCGTCGGCTCGCGGTCCACATGCGCGTGAACGGCTTGCGCCCGGTGACCATCGAGTGCGACAATTATTTTGTCAACCGGGAGAACACGCCTCTCGACGACGAGGGCAAGCCTGATTTCGAACACATCGATGCCATCGATCACGACCTCTTTAACGATCACCTGGAAAAACTCCACCGAGGCGAGGAGATTGAACTCCCTGTGTTCAACTTCCAAACGGGCTGTCGGGAGTTCCCCGGGGAAACCCTGAGGCTCAAAGAAGACCAGGTGGTGATCATCGAGGGTATCCACTGCCTGGACCCGATGATGTCACGGGGCATTCCACGCGAACATGCATTCTATATTTATATCAGTGCCCTGACCCAGCTCACCCTGGACAAGAACAACCGACTATCCACCACCGACCTGCGCCTGATCCGGCGCATCATTCGCGACAATCGCACCCGTGGTCACTCCGCCTTGCGGACCTTTGAACTCTGGCCCAGCGTGCGCCGGGGTGAAAAACGCTGGATCTTTCCCTTTCAGCGCCTGGCAGACGTCACGTTTAACTCTTCACTCGATTACGAGTTTTCCGTGTTGAAGCCCTTTGTCTCGCCACTTCTTGCGGAAATTAAGCCCTTTCACGACGAGTATGCCGAAGCACGACGGCTGATTGACTTCCTGGAAATGATTATCACCGCGCCAGCCGGGCCGGTGCCCCTATCGTCGATTGTCCGTGAGTTCATCGGCGAAAGCAGCTATCACTCGGGATAGTGGCCCTCGCGGGAAGTTGGCGGACGATCCAGCCCTTGTGTGTCGCAATGCACGCCCGACCTCTCTCCCAACATCTGGGCATATAACCGGAGAAGCACCCTCAACTGAAGGGACCAATATCTCAAAATATGTTGAATCTTCATGAGACACGATTAGATTTTGCACTCGGTTGTCGTGCGGGGCGTTCAGTGCCGTCCTTCGATCCTGAAATATATATTGGATAAAAAAATGGCTA
>JAPYUI010000052.1:17981-24538 GCA_029936175.1 Kiritimatiellia bacterium | reverse complement strand
GTCAGTGCCTTGAATATGCCTCTCACGCTGCTGCTGATCGAGCAGGCCCTTCAGCAAAAACAAAAGGGCTACATCACGGTCACCGAAGTGCGCGGGATCATGGCGGCGCAAGGCGATCCTGCATTGCGCAAGGTTTTCAACAATTCGTTCCTGACCACCCCGGACGGGATGCCAACCGTATGGCTCGGACGCGGGCAGGGCAGGAAGGAAATGTCGCGGGTGTACGGCCCCGATCTTCTGCTGGCTGTTTGTAATGCCTCGGTCGAAAGAGGGTACCGGCATTTCTTTTTTGGCGGTGATGCAGGGGTGGCGGATGAGCTCTCGGCGGCCTTGTGCGAGCGCTTTCCCGGCTTGGTGGTGGTGGGAACGAACACGCCTCCGTTTCGCCCCCTGGATGATGTCGAATGGTCCGAACTTAAGCAGCAGGTTGGCGATGTGAAGCCGGATATTTTCTGGGTGGGGCTGAGCACGCCCAAACAGGATCGCTTCATGGCGGAACACCTGGATGAGCTCGACACGACCTTGATGATTGGGATCGGGGCCGCTTTTGACATTCACAGTGGTCGTAAAAAGGAAGCCCCGCGATGGATGATGAAATGTGGACTGCAGTGGCTGCAACGTCTTTTCCGGGAGCCCCGCCGACTCGCCCGTGGGTACCTGGTCACGATACCGGCCTTCCTGATTAAATCCTTCTGCCAGCTTGCAAAATTGCGCAAATACCCCATAGATTAAAGTCATAGAAGTAGTGATGGCAATCGTTTATGGAAAATCCTGAACTCAAATTCCTTGCGGAAGACGAGGTGGAGGCGCAGCCCCGAAACCCGGATCACTCGCCCGCCAGCGTCAACAGCAACCTGATCCACTCGGCCCGCTGGACCTTTTCTGTCGCCTTGCTCGGCCTGGGGGACGCGCTTGGCCTCAGTCTCGCCCTGCTCGCGGGTGGCAGCATTCGTGGATTGCTTCTCGGTGTCCCCATGTGGCCTGAATGGTCCTGGTTCCTGATCGTGGTCTGGCTCTTCGCCGCGATGCTGATCCAGTTGATTCCCGGTTGGGGGATTGGACCGGTGGAGGAGCTGCGACGGACCGTCCTGTTGCTTGTCGGGGTTTTTGCGGCAACGACCACGGCGTTGTTCCTGGCCAAGATTTCGACCATGTATTCCCGACTCTCGCTGACCATTGCATTTATGTTGAGTATAATTTTTCTGCCGCTTATTCGCATGCAGGTGAAGCGCCTGCTGATTCGCCTTCGTTTGTGGGGCTTGCAGGCGATTATTTATGGCGATGAGCTTACATCCAAGCTGGTAATCGATGCCCTGCGTGAGGAACCCGGGCTCGGCTACACGCCGGTCGGCCTCGTCCTTCCCGGTTCTGGGTGCGAAGGCCAGATGATCGAGGGTGTGCGCGTGTACGAGGGAGTCCGGAACCGGGGCATCATCGCCCAGGTTGCCATCCTCGCCATGCCGAGTATTTCTCGTCACGAGATGCTGCAGGTCCTTGAAGGCCCGCTTTCCCGCTTCCGCCGCGTGGTGGTGATTCCCGACCTGGAAGAAGCCCCGTCCCTCTGGGTTAAGCCGCGTGACCTGGGCGGGGTGCTCGGCCTGGAAATTTCCAGTAATCTGCTGGACTATTGGGCCCGTGCATCCAAGCGCACGGCGGACGTTCTCTCGATATTGCTGAGTACCCCGTTTTGGGTACCGATCTTTCTAACCATCGCTTTTTGCATCTGGATTCAGGATCGCCGGAACCCCTTCTTCGTTCAGCATCGCAAGGGGCAGAATGGCAAACCCTTTCCGATGTTCAAGTTCCGCACCATGCACCCGGATGCGGAAGCGGTATTGACGAAAAAGATCGAGCAGAATCCCGCTGTCCGGGAAGAATGGGAGGAGAATTTCAAGCTGCTTGACGATCCGCGTATCACGCCGATCGGTCGATTCCTCCGCAGGACCTCCCTCGATGAGTTACCCCAAGTGCTGAACACCTTGCGAGGGGAGATGTCACTGGTCGGCCCGCGGCCCTTGCCGGACTACCACTACAGCGAACTGCCCGCCCGCGTGCGGGATATGCGGGACCGGGTACGCCCGGGCATCACCGGCCTCTGGCAGGTGTCCGGGCGAAGCGAGATCGGGCACAGTGGCCTGATCAAGTGGGATAGTTACTACGTGCGCAACTGGTCACCCTGGCTGGACATTGTCATTCTGTACCGGACGATCCGTGTCGTGTTGAACGGCAAGGGCGCGATGTAGCTGCGCGTGCAAGGACGTGGAGACCACGGGATATCCTTTCCATAACCAGGCCGATTGCTCCCGGGTAAACATCCCTTGTCCCCAACCGGATCCTGTGCCAGGCTCAGGGGTATGAAATCGATAACGCTTTTCCTGCTGCTCTCTGCCACGCTTTACCTCCATGCCGAACCCGAGCTTATCAAGGTCTGGCCGGATGGCCTTCCGGCGGATGCAAAGCCCCTTTCAGATGAGAAGGTGCGTTCGCTCACGGCAAAAAATGTACCTGGAAACCGGATCTATTACACCGAGGAAGTAACCCTGACTCGTTACGCGGTGCCGAATGACAAAGCCAACGGAGCGGTGGTTGTGGTCTGTCCGGGAGGCGGCTATAACGTCCTCGCCTGGGACCACGAAGGCGACCAGATTGCCCGGTGGCTAAACAGCTTCGGCGTCACGGCCGCGGTGTTGACTTATCGGGTGCCTCGTCGCGATCCCCATCGCTACTGGCACGAACCCCTGCAGGATGTGCAACGGGCTATTCGCGTGGTCCGGCATCATGCAGCGGACTGGGGGGTGGACCCGGATCGACTGGGGGTGCTGGGCTTTTCCGCAGGGGGCAATCTCACCGTCCGCGCAGGCTTGCAGTCCGGGCACAAGGCCTACCCGGCGAAAGACCTCATTGATCAGCTCAACTGCAAGCCGAATTTCATCATGCCGATTTATTGTGCCTATCTCGGGCATCCGGACGACAAGGGTCGCTTGCGCGAGGACCTGAAGGTGACCGGGGACAGTCCACCGCTGTTTGCCGCAGTGACCCTGGACGACAAAGATCGTGGTCTGCATACCGCGCTGTTGATAGCGGAATACCAGGAGGCCCGGGTTCCAGCCGAGGCTCACATTTACTCCAAGGGTGGACACGGTTATGGGATTCGTCCCTCGGATAAGCCCGTGTCGACCTGGCATCGCCGGGCCGAGGAGTGGATGAAATACAGTGGCTGGCTGGATCGCTAGGCATGCGCATCCTGTTCCTCATTCTCCTGAGCCTGGGCTCTCCGCTTTGGGCGGGGGACTGGCTGAGTGTCGGTGGCGACCGGGGATGCATGCGATACTCGCCCCTGACACAGATTAATCGAGATACGGTCAAGCATCTTAAGCTTGCCTGGAGCTGGGAGACCGGCGAGCCCGCCCGGCGCACGATTGAGTGCACGCCTTTGATTATTTCCGGGGTCATGTACCTGAGCACCGCGAATCGTTGCGTGGTGGCCCTGGATGCGGCAACGGGCTCTGAGCACTGGCGCTTTGACCCGCTTTCCCTGGGGCCGCACGCCGGTCGTCTCGCCTCGGGGGGCGTAAATCGCGGCGTGGCCTACTGGACCGATGGCACTGCGGAGCGGATTCTTCACGGCACCGCGGATGGCCGCCTGTTTTCGCTCGACGCGAAGACCGGCAAACCGGATCCCGGTTTCGGAAAGGCCGGGGTGTTGAGCCTGCGGGAGGGAATCGAGTACGACATCTCCACCTTGCCCTACGGCCCGACCTCGGCCCCTGCGATATACAAGAACCTGGTCTACGTGGGATTTTCGAACAGCGAGGGGCCGCCCCCGGGCGCACCGGGTGACCTGCGCGCCTTTGATGTGCGCACCGGGAAAGAGGCCTGGCGTTTTCACACCATTCCCCGCAAGGGCGAATTTGGCTACGAGACCTGGCCTGAAGGTGCCGGGAAAGAACGCAGCGGAGCCAATGCCTGGGGGGGATTCAGTGTCGACGTTAAACGCGGGATGGTCTTTGCCGGACTCGGCTCCGCGGGGTCTGATTTCTACGGGGGCGATCGCCACGGTGAAAACCTCTTCGCGAATTGCACCATCGCACTGGATGCCCATACCGGCAGGCGCATCTGGCATTTCCAGACCCTGCATCACGATTTGTGGGACCATGATATCCCGGTGTATCCCAACCTGGTTACGGTGTCCCATGATGGGCGGCGGATCGATGCGGTTGCGCAGGTGACCAAAACAGCCCATGTCTTCCTCTTCGATCGCGAGACGGGCAAGCCCTTGTTTGACGTGGTCGAGAAGCCCGCGCCCCCGTCGCCGATTGCATCCGAACAGGCCTGGCCGACGCAGCCGGTTCCGGTGAAACCCCCGCCGATTTCCCGCTTGGCCTTCACCGCAGGGGATCTCTCCAACGTGAGCCCCGAAATCTATGCCGATGTTAAGAGACGCTTTGACGCAATGGACAGCGGTCCGACGCATAATCCACCCAGTGAGAAGGGAGCCATCGTGATTCCCGGCCTGCACGGTGGCGCTACCTGGTCAGGGGCGTCCGTCGATCCGGAGACCGGTATTTTATACGTGAACTCCAACAACGAACCCTGGGTGGCGACCCTCAAGAAGGTCCAGCGGAATGGTAAACCCTGGTATAATGTCGGCGTGCAGCGTTTTCTCGACCAGGAGGGTCATCCGGCGATTAAACCACCCTGGGGTATGCTCAATGCCATTGACCTCAACACGGGCGAATTTGCCTGGCGCCGCGTGCTGGGCGAGTACCCGGATTTAAAGGCAAGGGGCATCGCGCCCACGGGGACGGAAAATTTTGGTGGAACCATTGTGACGGCCGGTGGCCTGGTGTTCATCGGGGGCACCAAGGATGAAATGTTCCATGCTTTCGACAAGGCGACCGGTGAGTTGTTGTGGGAGTACCAGTTGCCCGCAGGGGGCTATGCGACACCTGCGACCTATTCAGTGAAGGGCAGGCAATACGTTGTCATCGCCGCGGGTGGTGCAGGGAAACAGCGGACGAAGCCGGGGAACCAGTTCCTGGCCTTCGGGCTTTAGCCGCCGTGACAGCATGCTGCGGTTGGCCCCTGGCGGCATTGTTTCCGTATTGCACATTTTTCGGTCTATGGTTAAGAGTCGATGATGAACATGAAACACACCTTACTTCTCTGTCTGGCTGCTGCCGCCTCGGCAATAGCTGCGAACAAACCAAACATCATCTACCTGATGTGCGATGAACTCGGCTACTACGAGCTCTCCTGCATGGGGAGCAAGACCATCCAGACGCCCAATATTGATCGGCTGGCCGCGGAGGGGATGACCTTTTCCCAGGCGCTTGCGGGGTCCTCGGTTTGCGCCCCCACGCGGGGGGTGTTAATGACCGGAAAACACAGCGGCCACACCTCGGTCCGGGTAAACGGTGGCGGCACGCCGCTGCGGGCGGAGGAAGCCACCATTGCTTCCGTTCTGAAAAGCCGGGGCTACGCCACCGGCGGTTTTGGGAAGTGGGGTTGTGGCGGCCGGGGTTCCACCGGGGTTCCGGAGAAACACGGATTTGACATCTTCCTTGGATACTACGACCAGGTCCATGCGCACTCCTACTATCCGCCCTATATCGTGCGCAACAGCGAGGAAGTTCCGCTCAAGGGCAACAAGGGTGGGAGCAGCGGTGAGACGTATTCGCACTATGTGATCTATGAGGCCGCGGTAAAATTCATCAGGGAGAATAAAGAGGGCCCCTTCCTGTGCTACCTGCCTTTCACCCCACCGCATGGCATCTTTGACATCCCGGACGGTGATCCCGCCTGGGCGCTCTACAAGGACAAGGACTGGCCGGAACAGGCCCGTCGCTACGCGGCCATGGTCAGCATGGTTGATCACGAGGTGGGGGAGCTGATGGCCCTCTTGAAGGAACTCCAGCTTGATGAAAACACCTTGTTTTTCTTTTGCGGGGACAATGGCGGCAACGACTATTTCCGGAGCAAGGCTTTTCCCCGCGGCTTCCATGGCGCGAATGTCCACCCCAAGACGGGGGCCGAATTTCGGGGCACCAAGGGCACCCTTTACGAGGGGGGCTTGCGCATCCCGATGATCGTGCGCTGGCCGGGTAAGATTGCCCCGGGAAGCAAAAGCGACCTCCTCTGGTACTTTCCCGACGTCATGCCCACGCTGGCTGAAGTTGCGGGGGTTCAAGCACCCGGCGATACGGACGGCATTTCGATCCTGCCCACCCTGCTGGGAGCCCAAGCGGTCGGTCGGAAGCAGAAACTGCATGAATATCTCTACTGGGAGCTGGGCCAGAAGATCGCGGTCCGCATGGGGGACTGGAAGGCGGTCCGGCCCTCGCCCAAAAGCGGTTGGGAGTTGTACGACCTGAAGGCGGATGTCAGCGAGGAGGACAACCTCGCGGCAAAAGAACCGGGCATTCTTAAAACGATGACAGGCTATGCCGAGGCCGCCCACGAGGATGCCGTTGAGGGCACCTTTCATGATCCCGCAATGCACCAGCGTGATCGCCAGGCGAAGTTTGGTTTCAACCGGAAGCCGGCCAAGGGTTCGG
>JAPYUI010000052.1:7041-17881 GCA_029936175.1 Kiritimatiellia bacterium | reverse complement strand
CCGCAGGAAAAGATGAAACTTGTACATGCCAGCAGTGAGGCCCGGGGCGCTCGCCTGGCGGTTCATGCATTCGATGGAAACCCGCGAACACATTGGCATTCGCAGTTCAGCCCGGAACTGGAAAAGCATCCACATGAGCTGATCATTGACCTGGGTCGATCGACGGAGATCTCAGGCTTACGGTACATGGCGCGTCAAGATACCGGCTGGAACGGGGCCTTGGCGCGGTGTTCCTTCTACGTGGGCGACAAGCCGGATGCTTTTGGCGAAGCAATCGTGCAGCATACCTTCACCCGTACGCGTGCGGTGCAGGAGGTGAGTTTCGGGAAGACCAGGGGCCGGTACGTAAAATTGGTCGTGCATTCAGAAGTCAATGGCGGCCCCTGGGCGTCGATCGCGGAACTCGGCGTCCTGTCGTCGCCCTAGGCAGGGTGTCCGGTTTTTTGTTTGCCCCGACCCGGATATTACTGCTTTCCTGCATGGGACCAACTTGGAGACTATATGAGTACTGTATGTCGATGGGGCATTCTCGGAACCGCCGGGATCGCCCAGAAGAACTGGAAAGCCCTCTGGAATGCCGAGAACGCGACGATTAGCGCGGTGGCCTCGCGCAGTGCAGATCGTGCCCAGGCCTTCATTGAAGCCTGCCAGGGGGATGCCCACTTCGACCCGGCACCGCGAGCGCTCGGCGGCTACGAAAGCCTGCTCGCGGACGATGAGGTCGATGCGGTGTATATTCCCTTGCCGACCGGGCTCCGGACGGAGTGGGCTATCAAGGCCGCCGAGGCGGGCAAGCACGTGCTCGGCGAGAAACCGTCCGGGAGAAATGCGGAGGAAGTGCAAACAATTCTCGACGCCTGCGCTGCAAACCAGGTGCAATACATGGACGGGGTGATGTTCATGCACAGCCGCCGTCTTGACGCGGTCAAGTCGGTGCTGAAGGATCCCGAACGGATCGGCGAGCTCAAGCGTATCGCCACCCAGTTTTCATTCCGCGCCCCGGATGACTTTATGCAGCACAATATTCGCCTGAACAGCGAGCTGGAACCCTACGGATGCCTGGGGGACCTCGGGTGGTATTCGGTACGATTTATCCTCTGGGCGAAAGACTTCGCGATGCCCGCGCGCGTCTGTGGTCGCCTGCTTAAAACCGTCCATCGCGCCGACAGTCCGGAACCCGTACCGGTGGAGTTTTCCGGCGAGCTATTCTACGCCGATGGATTTTCCGCCAGCTTTTATATATCCTTTCTCACGGAACACCAGCAGTGGGTGAATGCCAGCGGCACCCGGGGCTACCTGGCCCTCGAGGATTTCGTCCTTCCATACTTCGGCAGCTCCGTGGGTTTTGATGTCTGCAATCACAACTTTCGGATCGAGGGCTGCGAATTTAATTATGAGCCGGGCAAGGAGCGGATCTCGGTGCCGGAATATGCCAACGGCCAGCCCCAGGCGCAGGAGACCAATTTGTTCCGAAACTTTTCCGCATTGGTCCTGTCCGGCACCCCGGATGCCTCCTGGGGTGCGATGACGCTCAAGACGCAGCAGGTGCTCGATGCCTGCTTGCGCTCCGCCGGAGAGGGTGGAGGCATCATCGACCTAGTGACTTGATCAGCAGGGTTTTCACGTCGACGATGGTCTCCTTTTTCCCGTGGCAGAGTTGGAATCCGATGGTGCCTTCAGCGAACCCCTTATCATGCACCACGTCGATGGTCTTGACCCCGTTCAGCCAAGCCTGGATATGATGACCCTTGGCGATGATGTAGTAGTGATTCCAGTCGTTCGCCTTGACCAGTTTGTTGGCCAGTTCTTTCGGAAATTTCTGTACCATGCCGGAACGTCGTTCCTCCCAGAGGCAGCCCCAGTATCCAGGCCCCATATCCACCTGGTAGCCGGGTGCATTGTCCGGGTTGGTCGCATTTAGCCGGATGCAAACACCCGAGTTGGCCCCCTTGCCGGTCATTTTGATTACCGCGTGGAGCTCGAAGTCCGTGTAGGACTTCTTGGTGTAGGCGTGGTGATGCTTTCCACCGGTAGACGCCCCCTTGAGTATGCCGGCTTCCAGTTTCCAGTATTCGGGTTCCGCATTCCAGTCATCGAGTGTATCGATCATGGAAAGCCAGCCTTCTCCCGCCGGTTTCCCATCGCTGAGTTTGCCCGTGTCGGGCAGGGTGGGTTTCAGGTCTGTCGCTTGTTGGGCGAGACCCTGGCTGAGCATTGTGATGATACAGATCGTGGGAATGGTTAATGTCTTCATTCGATCATCCTTAGCGCGAATCGCGATTCTTGCAACCGCTTTTCATCGTAGCGGGTCAAATGTCACAAGTCAGGTGGGTCACGCCACCTGGTGCATGCTATTCCGTCGCTGGAGCGTCGACTTGTCCCCAGCGGCTATACTGGACGGACGGTTGGCCAGGGAGTTTGTGTGCAAAGAATGACCGGCAGTTTACAAAATCCCCAAGCCTGTAAGGTTCGCTTGTTGAAATTGTATGTAACTATATGGAAGACGGAGGAATAGCGGTATAATTTTATCCATTTCTCTTTTGAAATGCCCGGTCAATTCTGGTTTAGCATGAAGGTGCTGGGGAGGGTGAAAAGGGGCTGCACGGCAAGGCTATTATGGCAGATATACGGCAAGATTTACCTCCGAGCTAAAGATATCGTGTGATGCGAGCGAATCCTGAATCGTCCTTGAACCCCGGAACCTTCCGGTCGGTAAGTACGCGGAAAACGCTGTGGGTTTGTTTAGCCCTCTCCGTGGTGGGGATTGCGCTTTCCCTCTCCGTGTTTAAATTGTTGCGCTTGCGTGAAAACCGCGTCCTGAATTCAGCGTTTCGCGACCGGACGCATGAGCGTGCCAAGGCCCTTCAGCGTGAATTTGACGTGGGGAGCATTATCCTGGAATCGCTGGCTGCTTTTCGCAAGTCATCCAGTGGTTTAACCCGCGAGGAGTTCGATAGCTTTACCCGGATCATGCGTAAGCGCCATCCCAGCGTCCAGGCCCTGAGTTATAACCCGCTGGTCAAGCATGCGGACCGTGCCGCCTTCGAGACTTCGGTCCAGGGGGAGGGCTTCCCTGAGTACCGCATCACGGAGTACTCCAGCGGAGGTGTGTCGACCCCCGCTGCGGATCGTCCCGAATACGTGGTGGCGAAGTACATTACGACCTATGGCCCGAACGAAAGGGTTCTTGGATTTGATCTCAATTCCGAATCCATCTACCAGGAAGCATTGAATCGTGCGCGCGAAAGAAAGCTGATCGCGGCTACCGGTCCGGTTCGACTTGTCCAGGAACCCGGTCATCACATGGGTTTCCTCCTGTTCAACCCGGTGTACGACCACGAGGATAAACTGGATTCCTTTATGGTCGGCGAGTTCCGACTTGGCGACCTGGTGAATGCGGCGCTGCGGAATTTTAAGGCCCTTGATATCGAGATGGAGCTGCTGGATGAGCTTGGTGAGAACGCGATCACCCTCTACCGGACCCCGGCCCTGTATGTCCCTCCCGACGTGGATGATTTCATGCAGTTGCAGGAGAAGGATGTTATCCAGCTGGGCGGCCGGAACTGGATTCTCCGAACCCGACCCCTGGCGGGCTTCGCATATGACTACCGAACCTGGGCTCCCTGGTCGGCCTTGCTCATCGGCTTGTCGATCACCGGCCTGCTCGCCGCCTATGTGGGCCACCTGAATGTGTTCAATTTGCGGGTAGTTGAGAGCGAGGAAAAATTCCGACAACTGGCGGAGCATATTAATGAAGTGTTCTGGACCATAGACCTTCCCGCCCGTCGCATCATCTATGTCAGCCCGATGTTCAAGCAGGTGTACGGGCGCGAACCCGACGAAATTTACGAGGATTTCGATGTCCTGTTGGCATGCGTTCATCCTGAGGACCAGGAAATCCTGCAGCAGAACCTTGAGCAGATGAGCGGCGGCAAGCAGATGAACAGCCAGTACCGCATCATTCGTCCGGATGGGAGTACACGCTGGATCCGGGACCGGGGATTTCCCTTGACGGGTCCGAAGGGACCCACTGGGCGAGTCGTGGGGATCGCCACGGACATCACGACCCGCCGCAAACTGGAGGAGGAGCGCGACCAACTCCAGGCCAAGATCCAGCAGGCCCAGAAAATGGAGGGGCTCGGTGTGCTTGCGGGGGGCATGGCGCACGATTACAACAACCTGCTCACCGCGATCCTGGGCCATACCGAGCTCGCCCTGGTCGAATTGCCTGACGATTCGTCCTTGCGAACGGACCTTGTGCAGATCGAAAAGGCCGGTCAACGCGCAGCGGATCTCACGCGCCAGATGCTGGCCTATTCCGGCCGGGGTCCCAGCCTGAAGTGTCATGTCTTGTTGACGGATATTGTGGAAAGCATGAAAAGTCTTATCGCCTCTACCGTCAGCAACAAGGCCGGGGTCCATTACGAACTGCTGGATGATTTACCGACCATCAGGGGGGATGCCAACCAGATCCGCCAGGTCGTGCTGAACCTTACGATTAACGCCGCGGAAGCCGCAGAAGCCCTGGGAGGCGAAATCTGCATCCGTACCGGTTGTATCGATGCGGATCGGGCCTACCTTTCTGGTAGTTATTTTGACCACGAACTCCTTCCGGGGAACTATGTGTTCCTCGAGGTCTCCGACCAGGGCAGCGGCATGGATGCGACCACGCTGGAGCGTATATTTGACCCCTTCTTCTCCACGCGGTTCATAGGGCGCGGCCTGGGCCTGCCTGCAGTGATTGGCATTGTACGCGGCCACGGCGGCGCGATTTTAATCGACACGGAAATCGGCAAGGGTTCCCACTTTCGCCTCCTGTTCCCGGTTGATGTCGCACCCGATGAATAGGCAGGAGGCGCAAGGCATGCCCGTTCTGGTTGGGCCGAAGGCTACTTCAGCGAGGACATGAACAGGATCAAGGACTCGACTTGCGTCTCGTTCAAGATCCCTCGGTAGGAGGGCATGCCTGTATCCGGCGCGTCGAAGCCCTTGGCCTTGCGCTTAGCGGGTTCGTAGATCGATTCCCTGATGTAGTCGGCATCCGCAAGGACCGAGGAGTGATCGGTCAGGGTTCGCTGCGAGTCGACCAGGCCCTTCCAGCTCGGGCCGGTTTTCCCCAGCAGGCTGCCATCGGTGGAATGGCAGGCGATGCAGCCCATCTGCAGGTAGAGCGCCAGGCCGTTCTTTACACTGGCCTCGATGCTCGCCGGTGCATGTGTTCGTGCCGGGGCGGACTTGAGGAGATCCGCTTCGACGATACCGAAAGTCTCGCGGAGTTTTTCTGGAACCCTGGGCAAGCGGTGAAGAGTCAGGTAGACTTGATCCGTGATCGCTTCGCCGGTCTCTGCGGTGAACTTGTAATCGACTTCCATCTGCATCACGGGTTCCAGCTTGGGGACGACCAGGAAGACGGAACGGCGATCCCCGGAGAGCAGGGCGGCACTCGCCCAGCGTTCATCCTGCCCCGCCTGGCCATCGGATTTGTAGTAACCGGAACCGTATTTCGAGGAGCGGAGGTAGTTCCAGGTCTTCAGGCGATAGTTCGTCAACCGGCATGCGTCATCCGAAAGCGGGTGGGGGAACTGCAGCACCACGCCTTCCCGAAAGGCCTGCACTTTGCCGGGCCAATGGGCCCTGGCCTTCCCGGTATAGCGAACCCGATACAAGCCCGATAGCTGTTTTGCCTTGCTTCCCCAGATAGCGAAGCCCCCCAGGTATAGTGCTCCATCGTCCTGGTGCATGCAGGCCTTGAGCAGGGGGCTCGGAAAAACAAAGGGTAGTCGGTGCGCCGCAGCCCCGAAAGATTCGTCAAGGAATACCTGGCAGATCTGCGCCCGGTTGAAATCGAGTTGGAGGAAACGACCGTTCAGCGGGCCAAAACGCCCGTCCAGGGCCCAGACCTGGCCCGAGGCCGACCCGACAAGCACATGGGGGATCCAACCGGCGGGTTCCTCCACCCGCTTCGCCTGCTGACCGTGGGTCGCCTCTGCATAGCCGTAAAAGGCCCCCTCGCGAATGATGTGCACCGGCGTGGACGGCACGTAGTTGCCCTGTTGGTCGCTCGCGGTGAGCAACCCGGTTTCGGGGTGAATGCCCAGGTAGGGTTGGCGCAGGCCGGTGGCCATGCGTCGGAAGCTATTCCCATCCCGGCTTACATGCAGGATCGTCCCATTCAGTTTGCCGGTGGCGTTCTGTCCGCCCTTGGCGATGTAGAAACCTCCACCCGGATCCAGGACCATGTCCATGGGAAATTCTCGGGTCTCCGCGGTTTGGGCCGGCAGGTTGGAGTGGCACGCGTAATACAGGCCCTTCGGTTCCTGTGCCTGCAGCTTGATGATGCCGGTACGGGTGAAGACGCAGGGGATGCCCTCCACAACCTGGATGCTTTGCGGTTCGTGCAGGCCGCCGGCCAGGCGGGACCACCGGAGCGTGGTGCCATCGACCGTCACCTTCCAGACATCGCCGTCAAAGGTCACCACGAAAAGACCGCCTTTCGGGTCGGCAGCCAGGCCGGAAACGCGCACCCGGCGTTGCCAGGGATTGGCCTCGGGCAAGCCCAGGGACTCGACGGCGTAGCCGTGGGATTGATGGATTTCCACCAGCGAAGTTTCAACTTGTTCAGCCCAGCGCGCTGGCCCTGATTGCTTTGGCTTCGGTCGGGGCGAGATCGATTTTCGTGGGTCGTAAGGCCGGTCGAGGTGCATGGCGATGCTAAACGCGATGGGGGATTTTTTGCGTGGGAGATGCAGGGTAAGGAATTGGTCCTGCTCCCACTTGAATGAAATGTCGCTCGACTCCAGGGTGTCTGGAGGGCCGCTGGAAAGCATCGAAAAGTGGCATGCGGGAAGCCCCGCTTGCTCGATTAACGCACCCGATGCAGAGAGGGTGACCTCTGCTCCCGGGAAGCTGCCGAGTACGATCTTGGCGTCCCGGGGTAGTTGAGCTCCCCGGAAGGAGCGGACGAGGCCCCGGGCATGCCCACGGATATGTTCAGACCACCGGGCTCCAAAGACCTCGAAGTGAAGCCCGGGTGCATCGTCGTTTTCCAGGTCGAGTAGCCCCCGGTAGCGGGCGATCGTGGGATCCATCGGGCCACGCCCGGGCTCTTTTGCGTTATGCGACGGGGTGCGTAGATCCTCGATTCGCGCAGTTGAAGGCAACCAGCCCGGCACCAGGGCCATGGAAAGGATCGCTTTGCCGATGGGTTTGGGTAGATCTTTCTGCCCGCTACCCGCCTTCTTGTTCGCCGCGTACGACAGGCCTGCAACGCCTTTTTCAGTCAGAAAGCCGCCCCGCCAGACGAGGGCGAGTCGCATGAGGTCCGTATCGTAGCAGGCGAAGGTGTCCCCTGCCAGCTTGAGGCAGAGGCCCCGCACGGCCAGGTTGTCCTTCTCAGGGTACAACCCGAAATCCCTGGCGTCTACGGTGGAAAAGAGAAAGGGTAGCCCGGGGTCGGCGAAGGGGGCCGCGCAGCCTGCACGGGCGAGGAGGATGAGCATGACGATCAGTTGCCGCATGGTCCTGTCCTAATACATTCGTCTAAATGGGGCAACGCGATATATACCCGGGTAGCCGGAATCCCCTCGCCATGAGATTTTTCGACTGGATTTCCTTCCGATGGTCGCGGAATGGGATTAGCGTTCGTCCCATGACTGGAAAATACCTGCTGCCCCTCCTGCTCGCGTTTGGTTGCTCTATCGAAGCGAGGAAGCCGAATATCGTCTTCTTTTACATCGATGACATGGGCTACGCGGACCCGAGCTGCTTCGGCAATCCCATCGTGAAGACGCCCCGGATTGACCAGCTTGCGGCTGAAGGCATCAAGTTAACTCATTACTATTCCAATTCCCCGATCTGTTCGCCCTCCCGGGTCGCGGTCACCACCGGGCAGTATCCCGCACGCTGGAAGATCCACTCCTACCTGAACTCGCGGGCGGGCAACGCATCTCGCGGCATGCGCGACTACCTGGATGCCGCCGCCCCAACCACCGCGAAAAAGTTGCAGGCTGCGGGGTATGCCACCGCTCATTTCGGAAAATGGCACATGGGTGGCGGCCGTGACGTGGACGACGCGCCCTTGCCGTCGGCCTATGGATTTGACGAGTCCCTCGTCGCTTTTGAAGGGCTGGGGGATCGCTTGTTGACGAATCCCAGGAACTCCAGTGTAAAGCTGGGGCATGGCGATATTTCCTTTTGCCACCGCTCGGTGAAGACGGAGAAGTACACCGACCGGACGATCGATTTTATCCAACGGAACAAGGGGAAGCCCTTTTTCGTGCGCCTCTTTCCCAATGACGTGCACGACCCGCATGTGCCGGCGGACGGGGCGACGGGGAAATGGGAAAAGCATTCCGAGAGTTCCTACGACCATAAGTTCTTCGCTGTCCTGGAGGAGATGGACCGGCAGTTGGGGCGGGTCATTGATCTCGTGGAGGAGCTCGGCTTGAGTGAGGACACACTTTTTGTCTTTACCAGTGACAATGGCCCGACCGACTGGCCGAAATATTACAAGGAGGTGGAGAATCCACCCGGCTTTACCGGGCCCTTTCATGGCCGCAAGTGGTCCCTGTTCGAGGGGGGTGTCCGTATGCCGTTCATCGCGCGATGGAAGGGCAAAATCCCCGCGGGGCTTACCGATGCGTCAAGCGTGGTTTCCGCGATCGACCTTTCGCCCACCTTTTGCCGTTTCGCCGGGGTCGAGGTTCCGGCGAGCGAGGCTCTCGATGGCTTCGATGCCAGCGGGGTGCTGCTGGGTAAGGCATGGAAACGCCCGCAGCCCCTGTTCTGGCAATATGGTGGACCGCATGCGCGCCTGAAGCCGGGTAAGCTGTCCTACCTGAGCCCGAGTTTTGCCGTGCGGGATGGCGACTGGAAGTTGTTGGTGAACCCGGATGGGAGCGAGGCCCGGCTCTTTCGTATAACCGAGGATCCCGGGGAGAAAACCAATCTTGCGAATCGCGAGCCGGAGCGGACCCAGGGCCTGCGTGCTGCCCTGGACCGCTGGGCGACCGGCTTGGGCTTTGCCTTTGATGGCCAGGTGCCGGTGACCGTTCCCCGGGCGGCGGTCGCGGTGGAAATCAACCGGCAGCTCTATCGCTTTGAGAACCAGGCGGTGACGGTAAAGGGCGATTCCTGGGTCTTTGGCGGCACTTCCTGGCTGGACCTTCCCCGGCAGCTTGCTCCGGACCTCGGCAGGGATCGCGTCATCCGGATCAAGGCCCAGGTGAAGGCCCAGAGCCCGAACGGAGTGATTGTCGCTCATGGGGGCGACCGGTGGGGCTACAGCCTCTATCTCGCCAACGGAAAGCCCTGTTTCGCCGCTATCGCGGATTGGAAGCGTACGGTGATCACCGGGGAAGACACGCTCGACGGGAGCGCGCACGAGTGGAACGCTCGGTGGAACCGTGAAGGGCGGCTCGAGTTGCGGATTGATGATCGCATGGTGGCCCGCGGGCAGGTGCCGGGCATGATGACGACCATGCCGGGTGACTCGATCCAGGTCGGGGCCGACTTGATCAAGCCGGTAGGGGATTACGAGGTACCGAATGGATTCTCGGGCGCTATCCAGTCGCTTGAGCTATTTTATGCCCGCTAGCATTTTGGGAAAACAATCCTGTTTTGTTACAAGCAATTGGTCAGCCAGTCGTATATAAGGTTACGTGGGAGATGGTTTTATGATTCAAAGAGATCTGCTTAAACTGGTTGCGCTGGGCTGGGTCCTGAGCGGTTTCGCCCACGGGGCGGCTACCTTCAAGAAGGCCGACGGTACCTCGGTGACCGGTGAACTTCGCGTGGTTGACGCCCGCGGGGTAACCCTGCGAACAACAAACGCCTCAATCGCCATTCCGCGGAAAGACCTTGCGAAGGCCGAGCAGGAGCGCCTGCAAAGCTGGCTGGACGGCAAGGCGGTTCCGCCGGGATTCGAGAAGCCGGCGGTCGCGCAAACGATTAAAACCCAATCCGGCAATCTGGCCTATGACCTATCGGATTTTGAAGCCGGGGCAGGGGCTGCGGTGGTCCTGACGATCAGCAACGCGGATCAGCTTCAGCACAACCTGATCGTTTGCAATGTCCCCGGGGCGGACGCTGGACAGGACTTGGCCTTCAGCGCGCTCCTGCTCGGCGGCGAGGGAATGGAGAAGGAATGGGTCCCCGAAAACAAGCATATCCTGGCCGCCAGTCGAATGGTGAACCCGCAGGCATCCAGCAAGCTGTATTTTCACGCGCCGGAGAAGGCCGATTCGTATGCCTATGTCTGCACCTTTCCGGGTCATTCGCAGGTGATGAAGGGATTGATGATCGTCGAGGGCGGTGCGCAGGATACGTCGGAACCTGCCGGGCAGGCCTCGACCCCGGGGCAAGCGGGTTTGCATCATGTGAAGTACGCGGTTTACAAGGGTAGCTGGCAGCGCTTGCCGGACTGGACAAAATTGAAGCCGGTTAAGGATGGTCGGGTCAAGACCCTCTGCGACATCAAGAAATTTGGAGAGAATGATCAATTCGGCGTGGTGTTCACCGGCTCATTCAACGCGCCGAAGGCGGGCTCCTACACCTTTAATCTCGCCAGCGACGACGGCTCGCGTATTTCCCTGGACGGCAAGACGGTCGTGAATAATGACGGGATCCACGGTGTGCAGGGCGGATCTGGAAAAGTCACGCTCTCCGCCGGCGAGCATGACTTCCTCATGGAGTTTTTTGAGGCTAACGGAGGCGAAGACCTCTTTGCCTCCTGGCGGGGGCCGGGCAGCAAGAAGGATGTACAGCTGACCCCGGGCAAGGCCTCCGGAGGTGGGCGAAAAAAGGGGGGCAACGTGGCGGGTATTCCGCTGTTTCCCCCGGC
>JAPYUI010000052.1:0-6941 GCA_029936175.1 Kiritimatiellia bacterium | reverse complement strand
AAGAGCAAACTCTACACGGGGCCGGACCGCACCCCGAGTGCCTACCAGTTCCTCGGGTATGAATTGAACGCCAAGCGCCATCCAACCTTTTACTGGACCTGGCGAGACGTGGCGGTGAGCGACTTTCCCGAGCCGAACAAAGAGGGAGGCTTTACCCGGACCCTGCGCTTCAAGGGGAAGGCGCCCGCAACGGGCCCCCTGTATTTTCGGGTGGCCAACGCCGATACCGGGTTGAGCTACCGGGTAGAAGGTGCCCAGGCGATCACCGGTGATGGCGATACGCGCATCCCGATCGACCTTTCGCGCGGCAGGGCTGAGGTCATCGTCCATTACACCTTCAACTGATTTTCGGAGCCTATTATGAAATACCTGAAAACACTGACCTGCTTGTTTCCGGCCCTGCTTATGGCAGAGCCAACCGAATCGGACTATTACACCATTACCCCGATCCGGCCCCCGGAAGGCCTGCACCCGGAGACGAGCGGTATCGATATCGGACCCGATGGAGCGGTCTACGTGGGCACCCGGCGCGGGGATATCTACCGGATAACGAATGCCCATCCCGGGTCGGGTGAGCCGGTCTGGAATCTCTGGGCACAGGGTCTGCACGAATCGCTGGGCCTGGCCTGGCGCGATGGCTGGCTCTGGGCCACCCAGCGCGCTGAAGTCACGAAGATTAAGGACAAGGATGGGGATGGGCGTGCGGATATCTTCATGACCGTCAACGATCACTGGGGGATTAATGGGGATTACCACGAATATGCCTTCGGAACGCGCCATGACCGCGAGGGGAATATCTGGGCCGTGTTATGCCTGACCGGTTCGGGTGGATACAGCAGCGATTTTCGTGGCTGGTGTGTGCGGGTTACCCCGGACGGAAAGATGATCCCCACCACCAGTGGCATTCGCTCGCCGGGTGGGATTGGGTTCAATGCGCTGGGGGATGTATTCTACTGTGACAACCAGGGCCTGTGGAACGGGTCGAGTTGCGTGAAGCATCTCGCCCCGGGTTCGTTCCAGGGGAACCCGTCCGGGTGGAAGGCCTATGAGCAACTGGATGAGAACCTGCTCGGCGGTCGTCCGGTTCAACCGGAGAGTGGGAGCCGGATCAACACCCAGCGCGAGCGGATCAAGCAATTTGTCCCGCCTGCAGTGGTCCTGCCGCACGGAAAGATTGGCCAGTCGCCCACGGGCATCGAGGTGTTTCCGAAGAACGGAAAGTTTGGACCTTTTGCCGGTCAATTGCTGGTCGGCGAGCAGACCCACTCCCAGGTGAATCGCGTATTCCTTGAAAAGGTAAACGGGGTGTACCAGGGCGCCGCCTTCCACTTCCTCAGCGGGTTTGAGTCCGGTAATATCGGCGTCCGGATCGATGCAGATAAAGGTGTTCTATTCACCGGAGGATCCAACCGCGGCTGGGGCGCCAAGGGGGGCAAGGCTTTCGACCTGGAAAGTGTGAGCTGGAATGGCAAGGTGCCCTTTGAAGTACACGAGATGCGGGCGCGGAAAGATGGCTTTGAGCTGAGCTTTACCCAGGCCGTCGATGCAAAGACCGCGGGCGACGTGGCTTCCTACCAACTAGAGGCCTATACCTACATCTACCAGAGTGGCTACGGCAGCCCGGTGGTGGACAAGGTGAACCCCAAGATCGACTCGGTGAAGGTCAGTCCGGACGGCCGGGCTGTTCGTTTGCTGGTGAGTCCCCTGACCAAGGGCCACGTGCATGAGCTCAAGCTCAACGGGGTGAAGAATGCCGCGGGCGAATCCCTCCTCCACAAGGTGGCTTTCTATACCCTGAATGAAATCCCCAAGGGCTAGCGTTCCCCGGCAATAGGGGTACGCGTCTCGGCAGGGTTAACCAGATCAAAGGACAACACCATGATACCTAGACTCGTCATTTGTGGCACGGTGCTCGTCGCCGCGCTGTGCTGTATAGCCACCGCCGCGGAAAAGAAGCGTCCGCTCGCTCCCGGTTCCACGTATTTCAAGGGCGATATAAACCGTCCGCGTCCACGGGTGGTCACGCCTCCCGGATACACCACGGCTGAGGCCCCGGGAAAGGCTCCCTCCGACGCCCTGGTTCTCTTCGATGGAAGTCACTTTGACCATTGGGCCGGTAGCAGGAACAAGCAGGGCGATGAAAGCGTACGCTGGAAACTGGCCGACGGTTACATGGAGGTTGCGAAGGGCGGGGGAACCCTGCGCACCAAGGAGCAGGTCGAGGGGGATTGCCAATGGCATATCGAATGGCGCACACCGCACGAGGTTAAAGGCAATGGGCAAGGCCGTGGCAACAGCGGCGTTTTTATCGGGGGCTTTCCCGAGGTACAGGTGCTGGACTCGTACGAGAACGATACCTATCCGGACGGCCAGGCCGCCGGCCTCTACAACAACTACCCCCCCATGGTAAACGCCTGTCGCAAACCCGGTGTCTGGCAGACCTATGATATCATCATTGAGCGACAGAAGAAGGATGCGAAAGGGGTGGTCACCGCCCCTGCCCGGATCTCGGTCATTCACAACGGCATCATCGTTCACTGGGCCCGCGAGATAAAGACCGGCGCGCAGAAAGGCGGCTTGTCGCTGCAGGACCACGGCAACCCCGTGCGCTACCGCAATATCTGGGTTCGGCCGATCAATACGGTTGATCCCGACCGCGAGGGGACCCCTCCACCCTCCGGCAAATAACCGGGCTTGGAACCGTACCTGCCTCCCGGGGCTTGTCCCACAACCGGAACCACCCACGGGTGAATTGGATTGCTTCGCCGGGTGATATGCTCCAGAAGTACACGATGAAATCTACCCGATTAACCCTCGCGGCTTGTTGTTGTTCATTCGCCCTTTATGCGGCACCCCTGGACGTCTGGTTTGGTACCAGCACCTCGCGGGGGGAGCACGGGAGCAAGGGAATCTACCATGGGACCTTTGATGGCGACAAGGGCACCTTGTCCCCCGTGACCCTGGCGGTTGAAGTCGGTTCCCCGGGCTTTTTAGCCATCCACCCGGATGGCAAAAAGCTCTATGCCACATGCAGGATCGGGAACGAGGCCTCCGTGGCGGCCTTTGCGGTTCAACCCGGGGGAAAACTGGAACTGTTCAGCCACCAACCCATTGGGGACGGCGGTGCCGCGCACCTCGCGATTCACCCTCAGGGCAGGATGGTGGTCACGGCCCAGTACGGCGGGGGTTCCACCGCGGTCTTTCCCCTCGGACCGGATGGCCGCATCGGGGCCCGGTCGCAATTGATCAAGCACGAAGGGGCAGCACGGGTCGTGGGCCGCCGGCAGGACGCATCGCATGCCCACTATGTGGGCTTTGACTCGAAGGCGGCCTTTGCCTTCGTGCCGGACCTGGGGTTGGACGCCGTGGTTATTTACCAGGTTACCAAGGAGGGCCGGGCCCTGGAAGCGCACGGTCGCGCCGCGGTTCCGCCCGGTGGCGGCCCCCGGCATATGAAATTTCATGGCGATTACGCCTACGTGCTCAACGAACTGGCCCTTTCCGTGACCAGTTTCCGCTACGATGGTGCCGGAGGCATGAAACAACTCAGCACGACACCCTCCTTATCCGAGGAGGTCAAGGCCCAGGAAACCTTCAACTCGGCCTCGGAGATTTGTGTGCACCCATCCGGATCCTTTGTGTACTCCGCAAACCGGGGGAACGATTCCATAACCGCGTACAAGGCGAACCTGAAAACCGGGGGTCTCGACGTGCTGGAGGTCGAGCCCATCCGGGGCGCATGGCCCCGAAATTTCAACCTGGATCCAAGCGGTCGCTGGCTGCTGGCGGCAGGAAAAGACTCGAATACCGTCACGGTTTTCGCCATCGACCCGGTGAGTGGCAAGTTGTCCTACCCGACCAGGCGAATTTACTCCGTGCCCCATTCGATTTGTATTTTGTTCGGCCGCTCCGAATAATCCAGGGGCGCTCCTGCACCGGACAACCTTCCGAAATGCCCTTTGGATCTCTTCTGTTGCCAAGCCCTTAGCGGCTTGATAGCTTTTCTGCATGCGTATCGTCATCATAGGTGCTGGACCGACCGGCCTGGGTGCGGCTCATCGGCTCCAGGAGCTGGGTCACGACGACTTTCTCGTGGTCGACCGTGCCCCGTATTTCGGGGGCCTGGCCACGTCCTTTGTCGATGAAAAGGGTTTCACCTGGGATTTTGCGGTCCACGTCGCCCATTCGCATTACCGCTATGTCGACGCGTTGATGGACCAGCTGCTGCCCGACGGCTTTTACCATCATCAACGGGCTTCCTGGGTCCGGGAATACGGGCGCTTCATCCCGTATCCTTTCCAGAACAACATTCGCCACCTGCCCGGCGATGCCTTGTGGGATTGCGTGAACGGGTTACTGGAGATCCAGCACCAGGGTGCGTCCGTGCCGCCGGAAAATTTCGAGGAATGGATCCTGGGAATATTCGGCCAGGGAATCGCCGATCATTTCATGCTGCCCTACAACCGGAAAGTCTGGTGTACGGACCCGCGCGACATGGGCTACCAGTGGATTGGTGACCGGGTCCCCACGGTCGACATGGAACGGGTTGTCCGAAACATCTGTACGGAACAGGATGACGTGGGCTGGGGTCCGAATTCCACGTTTCAATTCCCGAAAGAAGGCGGCACTGGAGCCATCTGGAAGAAGCTGGGTGAAAGCCTTCCGCAGGAAAAGGTGCGCCTGCGTTGCCCGGTTGTCGGGCTCGACGTGAAGGCGAAAACCATTACCCTCGATGACGGAACGGTGGAACCGTATGACCACCTGATCTCCACCATTCCGCTGAAGGTGCTCGCGCCGATGACGGGCCTGTCGCACCTGGAGGCCTTGGCGGGGCGCTTGAAGCATACGCACGTGCAGGTTGCCGGTATCGCACCTTCGATGCCCCTGCCGAAGCAGCTCCATGACAAGACCTGGATGTACATCCCGGAAGAGGAGGCGGTGTTCTACCGCGTAACGCCCTTCTCGCAGTTTTCGCCCACCCACGTACCGGACCCGGAAAACCAGTGCTCCATACTCTGTGAAATATCCACACCCGGCGACGGCGAGGTGCTGGAGGGCGACCTGGGCGCCCGGGCGATCGAGGACCTCCGGAAAACAGGGATCATTGACGCCGATCCCGCGACCACGCACTGTTACATGATGGAAACCGAATACGGCTACCCGATCCCCACCATCGATCGCGATGAAATCCTGGCCGAGTTGCTTCCCGGGCTCGAAGCGCACCAGATTTACAGTCGAGGCCGTTTCGGTGGCTGGAAATACGAGGTCGCCAACATGGACCATTCGCTGATGCAGGGGGTTGAATGCGTGAATCGGCTGCTGGAGGGTGGGGATGAGCCCACCCTCAACGACCCGGCCACGGTCAATTCGCCCGAGAACAAGGATAGATAAGCTATGAAAAAACTGATCCTGACCTGCCTGCTCGCTACCGTCGCATGGGGTGAAAAGCCGAACATCATCTACATTATGTGTGACGATGCCGGCTTCGGTGACTTCTCCTGCTATGGACAAAAATTGTTCGAGACCCCGAATATCGACCAGCTCGCCACGGAGGGCATGAAGTTCTCCCAGCATTATTCCGGCAGCACGGTTTGCGCCCCTTCGCGTTGCTCCTTGATGACGGGATACCACACCGGACATTGTTTCGTCCGCGGAAATAAGGAAATCAGGCCGGTCGGTCAGCACCCGATACCGGCTGCGACCCTCACCGTGGCGGAAATCCTCAAAAAGGCCGGGTACACGACCGGGGCATTCGGGAAATGGGGACTGGGCTCACCGGGTTCCGAGGGGGACCCGGTCCACCAGGGTTTTGACCGGTTCTACGGCTACAACTGCCAGCGTAACGCCCATACCTACTATCCCACGTGGTTGTTCGACAACTTGAAGCGGGTAGAGCTCGACGGGAAGACCTATTCACATGACCTGATCATGGAGCAGGGACTTAACTGGATCCGGGCGAATAAGGACAAGGCGTTTTTCTGTTATCTGCCGGTCACGATTCCGCATGCGGCGATGCATGTTCCGGAAAAATATGTTGCCCCTTTTCGCAAGAAATTTTCCGATTATGAAAACACCATCGGTAAATACTCCGGCCCGCAGGTGAAGAATCCCGTGGCGGCCTTCGCGGGCATGATGGTCAAGCTGGACGAGGATGTCGGCCGGTTGATGAGCCTGCTGAAAGACCTTGGCATCGATGAAAACACCCTGGTCTTGTTTACCACGGACAATGGCCCGCATAAAGAAGGTGGGCACAAGCCGGAAGTCTTTGACAGCAATGGCCCGCTTAGGGGGTTGAAACGTTCGCTGACTGAAGGGGGCATCCGCGTCCCCCTGATTGCGCGCTGGCCGGGCCGGATCAAGCCGGGCAGCACATCGGACCACATCTCGGCGTTCTGGGATTTCCTGCCAACGGCCTGTGCCGTGGCCGGGGTACCGGTTCCCCGGGGGGTCGATGGGATCAGCTTTCTTCCCGCGTTGACCGGGCAGGGAGTCCAGGAGCAACACGCGTATCTTTACTGGGAGTTTTACGAGCAAGGTGGGAAGCGCGCGGTACGGATGGGAAAGTGGAAGGCGATTCAGCGGAACCTGCAGAAATCAGGCCATAGTCCCGTTCTGCTCTACAACCTGGAGAAGGACCTGGGCGAGACCAGGGACGTCGCCAAGGACCATCCGGAAGTCCTCGATCGCATGCGAAAAATATTCGATGAGGCGAGCACGCCTTCCGAAATATGGCGTTTTAAAGGTTTGCAGAAAAGTGGAGCCTGAGCGGCCTCGATGATGCGACTTCTCATGCTTGGGGTGCTCCTGGCTTGCCCCGGCTACGGGCAAGTGGCGCCAGAACTGGAATCCGCGAAGCGGGCCTACCAATTGCGGATCCAGGGCTTGCAGAATCAATACCGGGCCCGGAAAGGAGAAATCCTCAAGCAGTACGGGGCGTACCT
>JAPYUI010000051.1:22380-24723 GCA_029936175.1 Kiritimatiellia bacterium | reverse complement strand
CTCGACGCTGGTGCCGGTCGGCGCACTCTGGGCATCGGGCACTTCCCCGTGGAAGAAGAGGTCATAACTCGGCTCGGCCGCCGAGGCGGGGATTGACACGAAAAAACCACGACCGCGCGGGAAGGGCGTCGCGGCCGTCGCGGCCGGATCCCATCCCGTGAAAAAGAAGTCATCCTTGTAGGTGATGGAGTCGTAGACCTGACCGTCGACATCCCAGAAAAAAATCGTCGTCCCCGCCGGCAGGATATCCGTACCGACAACCTCTTCAATCGTCGGCACATTTCCATCAAATCTTTCGAAGGGGGACGCAAGCAGATTCAACTCGCCCCGGTTAAGCGTATGCTTGATATACCCGGCCGCATTCTGGCTGGGGATGGATTGCGCACAAGCGGTTCCCACGAGAACCAGCGCCGATACGATCATTGTTGAATATTTTTTCATGGGCCCTTCCTTTAGCGTTACACCAATACTGTTGCCTATATTTACCCGTAGGGCTATATTTTCTTACGCGAAAGCAACCTAATCTTTCTTTTAAACCCTTGTAAAGCCTATCTTTAAGGATAATCTTAAAAAAAAACAGAGCAGCAACCATGCCGCCTTTCCTTCAGTAACAAAGGTACAACCAAATGCGGGCCAAGTAAACAGCCAAAAATCATCAAGCGGGCATGAATTTCAATTGCATATGCCGCCCCGCGTGCCAAATCTTCCGTGCCATCGATGTCCCTCCCTGAAATCACCTTATATTTCGCTTCGTACCTGCTGGGATCCGTTCCCTTCGGCCTGCTCATCGGCAAGCTCCGCGGCGTTGACATTCGTACCCAGGGGAGCGGGAATATCGGGGCAACCAACGTGTTCCGCTGTGTCGGCAAAGCCTGGGGTATTGGCGCATTTTGTCTGGATTTTTTCAAGGGATACGCCGCAACAGCCCTCCTCCCCCTGCTCATCGAACCCCTCGGCCTGGACCGGTCCCCCAACATCTGGTTGATGGGGGGTCTCCTCGCCATCATCGGCCACAATTATCCTGTTTTCCTGCGCTTCAAGGGCGGCAAAGGGATTGCCACCAGTGGGGGCGTCCTGGCGGGCATAGCCCCACTGGTCATCCTCCCCGCCGCCGGGGCCTGGCTCCTGCTCTTCGTCACAACCCGCTATGTATCCGTGGCGTCGATCACGGCCGCCGGGATGACCGCTGCCGGCGGATGGATCTTTTATCGCACCAACGGGGCGATTCCCCACGCATTGACCCTGCTGGGCCTGATGGCCATCTGGCGACATCGATCCAATATGCAACGGCTGAAGCGCGGGGAAGAAAACCGTTTTGATTTCTCGCGACAGGCAAAGAAAGATCCCCAGGAGGTGCGGCATGAGTAAACACGTGAAGGCAACGGTTATCGGCGACGGCGGCTGGGGCACGGCCCTGGCCCTGGTCCTGCAGCGAAACGGGCACGAGGTAACGGTCTGGGGCTACGACCGGTCCATCATCGAGGACATCCGGAAGCGCGGGGAAAACCACCACTTCCTCCCCGGCGTCCCCCTCCCCGACACCATGCATTGGACGGCGGACCGGGAGGAAGCCGCCGCGGAGGGTGAACTCTTCGTCATCGCCGTTCCCTCCAAGTTCTATGTGGAGGTCATGTCCTCCTTCAAGGGCCTCCTGCGGCCCGAGCACCAGCTCGTCAGCGTATCCAAGGGCCTGCGCAACGGACAACGTCTCAGCACCCTGGCCGAAACGGCCCTGGCGCACCCCGCGGTCGCGGCCCTCTCCGGGCCGAGCCATGCCGAGGAGGTCGCCAGGGGCATACCCTCCGCCGTGGTCGTCGCCTGCGCGGAAACCGAACGGGCCGAATTCCTGCAACAGGCCTTTAATGGCCCGGGCTTTCGCGTGTATTCCTCGGACGACATCATCGGGGTCGAGATCGGTGGCGCGATGAAGAACGTCATCGCCATCGCGGCGGGCGTGAGCGATGGCATCGGGTACGGCGACAACACGAAGGCCGCCCTGGTCACGCGCGGCCTGACCGAGATTGTCCGCCTCGGCACCGCTGTCGGGGGCCGGCCGCAGACCTTCTACGGGCTCAGCGGCATGGGGGACCTCATCGTCACCTGCGCCAGCCGCCACAGCCGGAACCGCGGCTTCGGCGAACGCCTGGGCCAAGGGGAAAGCCGTGACGAAATCGCCACCAGCATGCGCATGGTCGCCGAGGGGGTATGGAACGCCGAGACCGCCTGGCAGCTTGCACAGGAGCTCGACCTCGACCTTCCCATCACCCACGAGGTCTACAAGATCCTCTACGAAGACAAGGACCCCGCCCGGGCTGTGACCGACCTGCTCGCCCGCGACCCGAA
>JAPYUI010000051.1:14200-22280 GCA_029936175.1 Kiritimatiellia bacterium | reverse complement strand
ATCGACATCAGTTGGCAGAGCGAGATCGGCACGACCTACACCCTCCAGTACACCACCGATTACCTCAACTGGATTGACCTGGCGGGGGCCACGGCTTTGGTCGCGGCGACGCCGACCCTCCTCGTCCAGGTCCAGTTGCCCGATCCCTTCTTTGCCATCCGCATCCGCCGCCACAACTGAAGTGGCAGGCAGGGCTCCGGCATGCCCATGTCCCGAGGGCCCGACTTCCGTGGCCTCCCGGTGAGCGGGAGATCTGCCGCTTCGCTTCTGATGGTGGGATCCATTTCACGCAGGCCTTCCGCTCATCGGAAAAGCTGATTTTTGCGCACAAAACCCGTTGCTTCATCGAAAATATCTGCCTAGAATGCCCGCCGTGTGGATACATGCTGCGCCAGGGGTAACCGCTCAAGCAGACGGGGAACCAGACCCGGTGCGCACCCGGGTATGCGGACGAACAGCACCCGACCGGAACCGGTAGGGTTGGATATTAAATAGAGTATAACAGGAGCAGGAACATGGCAGTACTCCAAAAAGTCAGGTTGGGCATGGTCGGCGGAGGACCCGGTGCCTTTATCGGAGCCGTTCACCGCAAGGCCGCAGCCCTCGATGGCCAGATCGACCTCATCGGGGGTGCCTTCGACATCGACCCAAAAAAGAGCCGCGCGACGGGCCGGGAACTGGGGCTGGACAAAAAACGGGTTTACAACACCTACACGGAATTGATCGACGGCGAAAACGCCCTCCCCAAGGAGGAGCGCATGCAGGCCATCGCGGTGACCACGCCCAACAACTGGCACTTTCCCATCGCCAAGGCCTGTCTCGAGGCCGGCTTCCACGTCCTGTGTGAAAAGCCGATGACCCTGACGCTCCGGGAGGCCATCCAACTGAAGAAGGTGGCCAGCAAGTCGCGCAAGGTCTTCGGCCTCATGCACAACTACACCGGTTACCCCCTGGTGAAACTCGCGCGTGACATGGTGAAACAGGGTGACCTGGGAAAAGTCTACAAGGTAGTCGTCTATTACAAGCAGGGATGGCTGGCCCGCCCCATCGAGCGGTCCGGGCAGAAGCAGGCCGCCTGGCGTTCCGACCCCAAGCAAAGCGGGGTGGCCGGCTGCATGGGAGACATCGGCACCCATGCCGCCAACCTCGCGGAATTCATCACCGGGCAACGAATCAACGAACTTTGTGCCGACCTCACCTCGTTCATTCCCAAGCGCCCACTCGATGACGACGGATGCGTGCTCCTGCGCTTCAACAAGGGCGCCAAGGGGGTGCTCCATGCCAGCCAGGTATCGATCGGTGAAGAGAACAACCTGGCGATCTACGTGTACGGCGAAAAGGCCAGCCTCGAGTGGCACCAGGAAGACCCGAACAAGCTGAAGGTCTGCACCATGGACGCGCCGGTACAGGTGTGGCGCCGCGGCAACGAGTTCGTCGCCCAGAAAAGTGCCTCTGCGGCGCGCTGCACGCGCCTCCCCCCGGGACACCCCGAGGCCTTTTTTGAAGCCTTCGCGAACAACTACATCAACTTCGCCGACACCGTGCGTGCCCGCGAGGCCGGGCGCAAGGCCACCGAGCTGGAGCTCGACTTCCCCGGTATTCCCGAGGGCGTTCGCGGCATGCAGTTCATCGAGTCCGTGGTGAAGTCCTCGAAGCGGGGTGCCCGGTGGGTGAAACTGCCCGCGAACCCCAAGTAATCAACCCCGTACAAGGAAACGACAATGAGCCGACCTGTTACCCTGTTTACCGGCCAGTGGGCCGACCTGCCCCTTACCGAGCTGGCCAAGCTGGCCGTGGAGATGGGCTATGAAGGCCTCGAGCTCGCCTGCTGGGGCGATCACTTCGAGGTGGACAAGGCCGCCGAGGACGAGGCCTATTGCAAAAACATCTGGGACATTCTCAACGAGCACAAGCTGGACTGCTACGCGGTGTCCAACCACCTGGTCGGGCAGTGCGTGTGCGACCCCATCGATGCCCGGCACGAGAGCATCCTCTTCTCGGCCATGGATGTCTGGGGGGATGGCGAGGCAGAGGGCGTGCGACAGCGCGCCGCCGAGAAGATGATCACCACGGGCAAGGCGGCCCGCAACTTCTTCAACGCCAAGCCGGACCGGGGTGAGTTCGATGCCTTCCCGGCCACCGTAAACGGCTTTACCGGCTCGAGTATCTGGCATTCGATCTATGCCTTCCCCCCGACCGACCAGGCCTACTGGAACAAGGGCTTTGAAGATTTCGCGACCCGCTGGAAACCGATCCTCGATGCCTACGACGAGCTGGACGTGAACTTTGCCCTCGAGGTGCACCCAACGGAAATTGCCTTCGATATCGCCTCCGCGGAAACCGCGATCAAGGCGATAGGCGGTCACAAGCGCTTCGGCTTCAACTACGACCCCTCGCACCTGGGTTACCAGGGCGTCGACTACGTGAAGTTCATCCGCACCTTCGCGGATCGTATCTTCCACGTGCACATGAAGGACGTGTGGTGGGGCCATGGAGACGGCACCGTGGGCGTGTTTGGCGGCCATACCGACTTCGCCGATCCCCGGCGCTTCTGGGACTTCCGCTCCCTCGGCCACGGCGATATCAACTTCGAGGAAATCATCGTGGCCCTCAATGATATCAATTACCAGGGACCGCTCTCGGTGGAATGGGAAGACTCCCGCATGGATCGGGTCCACGGGGGTACCGAGGCGGCCGCCTTCGTCAAGACCTGTGATTTCAAGCCGAGCGCCATCGCCTTTGATGGCCAGTTCAGCGACAACGACTAGGGAGAAATCACCCGTTATCCGGAAACGGCGCGCCCCCGGGCGCGCCGTTTTTCGTGGGACGGGCGCGGCAAATTCACCGCCGCTACTTCCTGCCCTGCGAGACCGCCAGCAGGATCCCCAGGCTGACAAAGCTGGTGATCAGGCTGCTGCCACCCTGGCTGATGAAAGGCAAGGTGATGCCGGTGACCGGGACCAACTTGGTCACCCCGGCAATATTCAGGAAGGTCTGCACCGCAAGGACGGTGACCAGGCCGGCGGCGAGCAGGGAGCCAAAGGGGTCCCCGACCGCTCGACTGATGCGGTAGCCCCGGACGAAGAAGAACAGGTACGCCACGACCACCACCACGCAGCCGACAAAGCCCATCTCCTCGCCGATCACCGCGTAGACGAAGTCGGAAGCCGCGATCGGTACCTGGCCCGGGTTTCCCGCGCCGAAACCGGTCCCCCACAAGCCGCCCGCGTACATGCCGGACAGGGCCTGCAACACCTGCCAACCGCCACCGGCAGGATCGCTGAAGGGATCCTGCCAGGCGAGCAGTCGCCGCTGCCCGTGATCGAGAAAGTGAAAGGTGAGGAAGGCAAAAGCGCCGGCGGCCAGCCCGGCATAGACGAGGTATTGCCAGCGGCCACTCGCGAGAAAAAGCATCAGCACCAGGACCGTGCTGAGGATGACAAAGAGTCCCAGGTCGCGTTGCAACACCAGCAGGACGGTGAGGAGGCCCCAGTAGAAGGCCAGGGGAAAGAGTACGCGAAAAGGAGGCAAAACCGGGTGTGACCGGTCCCGGATGGACTTGATTTCCCGGGTGAGGAAGCCCGCGAGGAAAATGACAATCAGGATTTTCAGGATCTCCGAGGGCGTCATGCCGCCCGGGGCAAAGATAGCACCGCGATAGCGCGTTCCGATCGCGAGCAGGAGTCCCATGATACCGATCGCGCCGAGTGCGCTCAGCCCCGCCATGGGCTTGAGAAGCAGGTAACGCCCCTTCCGGAGCAGCAGGGCCGTAAGCACCATGAGCACGACGCCGGCCGGCAACATGAAGTTCCCCGGGTCCAGCACCTGCTCCAGGTTGAAGGTGTTCATGCGCGTCTGGGCGAGCACGCCCGTGCCCGCGAGGAAAGCCATCAAGCCGGTCAGGACCGGGTCACCCCGGAAACGGAACAGCAGGAAAACCCCATGCAGGAACAGGAGGCTGCCCAGATAGGCGACCAGGGGCAGGAAGTGCACGGCCTGGACCGGCGGCGCGTCGGCGGGCCGGGCCCCGAGCAACAGGAGGGTCCCGATGACAACCGACAGCGAACACCAGAGGAACAAGCGGCCCTCGACCCGGCGAAAATCCCGAATGCCGACCGGCTTCGTCGTTCCCGATTTTTTACGCGTGGGCTTCCTCTTGCCGCTTGCTTTTTTCGCGGGGGACTTCCTCTTGCCACTTGCTTTTTTCGCCGGAGCCTTCTTCCTGGACTTCCCCGGGGCTTTTTTCTTAGCGGCCATGGTTCCCCTTCCGAGGAGCACCCGCCGAGCCGCTCAATCGTTGCTCCAGGCTTTTCATTCGCCCAGGTACCCCAGGCGATGCGCTTCCTTAAACAGGTCCCGGGCCACCGGCAGGGCCGAGGAGGAACCGAAGCCGCCATTCTCGATCAGCACACAAACCGCGACCACGGGATGCTCATAAGGGGCAAAGCCGATATACCAGCCGTGGGCTTCGCCGTGCGGATTCTGCGCGGTGCCGGTCTTGCCCGCACTGAGAAAGCCGATGTCCGCCATCCGACGGGCGGTGCCCTCGCTCACCACCTTGCGCATCATCACCCCCAGCGCCTGGGCATGGCCGACAGACATGCTTCTCCTGATCGTCTTCGTCGCCTGGTCCCGATCAATACGGGGTTGGACAAGGACCCCGTCGTTGGCGATCGCCGCAGCGACCATGCACATCTGCAGCGGGGTCACCACGAGCCTCCCCTGCCCGATCGAGACCTGGGCCAGGCCGTAGAGATCGTCGGTATTCAGGTCGGGATACGGGCTCGGGGCCGCTCGCAATGTATCGGCAGCCGACGCGTAAATCGGTACGGCGTCGTTCAACCCAAAGGCCTCGGCCGCGGACAACATCGCCGGATGCCCGAGGGCGACGCCCAGCTTGGCAAAATATACATTGGACGATTTCACCAGGGCCGGGGTCAGGTCGATAGCGCCATGGCCGTTCCAGGTCCCCCCGCTCCGCTGCGCCTGGTAGTACTCATGGTCGCGAATCCTCGGGTATATCGCGGAGGTGGTATACCCCTCCGCCGGACAATCGATCACCCGGTTCAGCCCCTGGGCCAGGGCCCCGGCCGCCACCACGACCTTGTAGGTCGAGCCCGGGGGGTAGAGCCCCTGGGTCGCCCGGTTGAGATAGGGACTCCCCGGTTCACCCGCGGACATCTCGGATGCCATCCGGTTCGGGTTGAAGGTCGGTGCACTCGCGATGGCGAGAAGTGCCCCATCGCTCACATCCATCAGGATCGCCGCGCCGCGCCTCCCCTTGAGCGCCCGGTACGCCACGTTCTGCAGGTCGATATCCAGGGTCAAGACCAGGTCTTCGCCCTCGATCGCGTCGGCGCGATGAATAATCTTGCGCCCAAGGGATTGCCATTCCTTCAGGCTGTTCAAGCCGCCCCCGATCAACTTGACGTGGGCGGCCCCCTCAAGGCCCGCCATGCCAAAACGCGGGTGCGCGTAGCCGACGATATGGCAACACATCTCCCCCTCTTCCCGGCGGGCGCCCAGGCGGTAATGCCGTGTCACCCGTTCCCCCTTCTTCAAACTGTAGGCAATCACCCGCTGCTTGCGGTCGAGGATCTTCCCGCGACTGATGGAATGGGCCGGGTTGAACTGGCGCCGGTCGTACTTCTGCATGAACGCCACGAATTTCGGGCGCGACAAGCCGAAGAGCTGCCAACTTGCCTGGTGGACCAACACGATACTGAACAGCCCGACGAACATGGCCAGGATCACCCCACTGGTGAACGGGGCTTTTGCATGTTTACCCAGCCCGCTGAGCCGGTGGCGAAACACCAGCCAGAGCACACGGACGACCATCACCCCCAGCAGGATACGCAAGCCCAGTGCAAGGTGCGGCCAGGACGGATGGCTGAGGATCGTGTTCAGGATTTCAAAAATGGGCGTCACGCAGGGGGATCATACCGTGCGCGGTACAAATGTCCCGAAATAATGTATTTCGGATTGCGGATTTTGCATGAGGAATTGAATATGTGGGCATGTTCGAACTCCGCAAGGGTACGCATATCCTGGTCACCGGGGTTTCCGGTGGCCTCGGGGCCGACCGTACCCGGTGCCCGAATATCCGCCGCTTTCCGTCATGGGTATGGGAACGGATGCGCCTGGGCTGCCTGCTGCCCTGGCTGTCCACCCTGTCGGTCGCTGCGGCATTGGACCCGGGCCAGGTTCACCGGGTGAACTGGTCCGGGGCCGAGAAGAGCTATATCCGCCTATCGGTTCCCGCCGCCGCCGCGGAGAACCGGCCGCTGCCGATCCTGTTCTGGTTCCACGGAACGGGCGGGCAACCCAGCATTATCTTCGGCCATGGACACCAGTACGGCCTGGTCAAGGACGAGGGCCGCTACGGTCTCGATGAGGTGTACCGGGCAAAGTTCACCTACATTCGCGACCACCTGATCGTCGTGGGGATGTCCTACCCCAAGCGGGATGCCGGGGCCGCGCCCTTTCCCATCGAGCGAATCTGGGAAAGTTGCCGCCAGGTACGCGACTGGCTGGATCCCCAGGTATCCGTGGATAAATCGCGCTGCTACATGGGCGGATTCAGCCGGGGCGGCAACAACAGCTTCCTCACGTCGATACGACCGCCGCCCGACCTGGCGGGCATCGCGATGTTCGCGGGGGGCGTTCCGAGCGGGTTTAGATTTGATCCCGACAAGCGCTACCCACGCCCCTTTCATGTCCTGCTGGGCCTGGGTGAATGGGACTCCAACTTCTGGGCCGGCCACATCGCCCATCGCTTCTTCCAGTCGCGCGGGGCGACGGTAACCTACGACGAGTGGCTCAACGGTGGCCACGGCTCGATTGAATTGAGCCGGCGGGTGCTCGACTGGTTCGAGCTCCGCCTGCGCGAGAAGGAGCCATCCTACCGCGTGGAGGTCACGCGCACCCTGCTGGAGGAATACGCGGAAGTGGAATCAAGCCTCCAGGGTTGGCAACGCTTTCTCGCCTTGCGCGAGATGCTCGGGGACCCCCGCCTACCCATCGCCGATCCCCGCATGCGCTTGAGGATCCAGTCCGGCATGCGGGTACTGGCCAAGCGGCTTGATGTCGCGGGTCCCTATCGCGAATACCAGGCCTGGAGCCGTCAGGTCAACCGGGAGATTGACCTCTATCACTACGGCAACGTTACCGAGCAGGCCCTCCTCCACCTGCTTCACGGCTATCGACAGTTTTCACAGCACTACCCAGACGGGGTGAGCACCCGGAACACGCTGCAGGCCCAGGCGCGGGTCATGCATTATATTGAAATAGGGATGTTCAATACATCCGAGCAGGCCCTGCGCTACGACGACGAGCCGGGGCCGGCGCAAACCAGCGCACGCGATCAACTGGAGGAACGCCTGGCCAGCCTGGAAAAGCAGTTGAAAGAAGCCGAGCGCGAGCGGATTAACCAGGGCACGACCCGGCGGGACGACCCACGCAATCAAATCACCCTGGGCCATACCGGCATCGGTGGGCGCGCCGGGACCAACGCCTTGAAACTGCAGATGCAGCAGCTCCGCACCCAACTGGCCGCCCTCGCGCGTAAGCCTGGCCGGGCACCTGTTCCCAGGATCCCCCCGCCGACGGAGACCTATGAATCCTTGACCGAGGGGGACCGGGCCGCGATCCTCCAGCAGATCAAGGCCCACCTGCAGGCACAGCCGATCGACCGCTTTTCGCTCCGCTCCGGCCCGACGCGCTAAGCGGACCCATCCCGCGACGGGGTCCCCGCCGTGCATCGTACGCGCTACCGCTTGCCGATGCCGGCCTGCTCCGCCTTCCAGTAGCGTTCCACGTAGCGGATGGCCTGGGGCGGGGTGCGATCGGCCGCATCTTCCCCGCTGACCCGGTGAAGGGCAATCCCCAGGGGCGTCCTTCCCGGTCGGGCCCTGGGGGTGTAATCGCCTTCGCCCCAATGCTCACCCAGGGCGACAATCTTGAGGGCCGTCAAGGTTCCGGTGGCCGGATCCACATCCAGGTAGCCGAGTACCGAGGCCTCAAAGCCGCGAACCCGGTCATCGGTGTGGACGAGGAAGGAGCCCTCCAGGCGCAAGCGGCC
>JAPYUI010000051.1:1751-14100 GCA_029936175.1 Kiritimatiellia bacterium | reverse complement strand
GCCAGAAGGTATCCATTTTCCACGTGTTGGTGAAGCTGAGCAGGGTGCCGGAGGCCGTGAGGATGTACAAACCCTGCCGCGAGTGCCCCTCCGGGGTGTGGTGCGGCGCCTGGCGATGGACCCCCTGGTAAAAATCGCCTTCCGCATCCTGACGCCGGCGCTGGTACCAGTCATCGCCGACAACCGGCACAAAATGCTGCTTGATAAAGGCGGCTATATCGGGATCTGCATAGTGGAACACACGGTTCGCCACGCCATTATTTCAGGTGCAGCCAAGGGGATTCCCATCCATTTCCCACAGGTAAATCGGCTTGCCGAGACGTGCCGCCTCGATGCGCGCATCCCAGAGCTGGGTCCCCCAGGGAATCACCCGCCACGTGCTTTCTTCCGGGGTGGGCTGCACCAAGGCGTGAAGGGCATCAAATTTTGCGGGCTCAATGGGCTCAAGCGAGAACAGCGCCTGGCTGCAGCATCCGATCATGAACAGGGCTTGTTTCAGCATCCGTTATCTCCTGTGCTTAGCATAGCGATATTCGTGCGAATTATCAACGTGGATGGACCAGATAGCCACCACGGATTTCTCGGCAACAAGGTACCTTTTGCGACGTTTTCCCTTCGACCTGCATCCGGATGGGTCTAGTTTGGCCGGGTGAAGGACCTCATCGTTATCGCCTTTTATAAATTCGTGGACCTGCCCGAGTTCGAGGAACTGCAGCCCCGCTGGTTAAAGCAATGCCAGGACGTCGGTGTACGGGGAAGCATCCTGCTCGCATCCGAGGGCCTGAATGGCATGCTGGCGGGAAGCCGGGAACAGATTGATCACATCGTGGACTATTTGCGGAGCGATGAACGACTCGGCGACCTGGAGACCAAGGAATCCCAGGTCGACACCATACCTTTCCGCCGCATGAAGGTGCGCTTGAAGGAAGAGATCGTGGCCTTGAAGGTTCCGGGTATTGACCCCCGCTCGCGGGTGGGCAGCTACGTCCAGCCCGAGGCGTGGAACGAGCTGATCGCTGACCCGGATGTCCGGGTGATCGACACCCGCAATGACTTCGAAGTTGAAATTGGCAGTTTCCAGGGTTCAGAGAACCCCCAAACTGAGCACTTCAGTGATTTCCCGGCCTACGTTGAGGGCAACCTGGACCCGAAGCGGGACAGGAAAGTCGCCCTGTTCTGCACCGGCGGTATTCGGTGCGAAAAAGCGACCAGCTACCTGCTGGAAAAGGGCTTCGAAGAGGTCTATCACCTGCAGGGCGGAATTCTTAAGTACCTGGAAACCATTCCCCGTGAACAAAGCACGTGGGAAGGCGAATGCTTCGTCTTTGACAAGCGGGTCACCCTCGACCACGACCTGCAACCCGGAAGTTACGCGCTTTGCCACGCCTGCTGGCAACCCCTGAACGAGCAGATGAAAGCCCAGCCGGAATACGAGGACGGCATCTCCTGCCCGCACTGCATTGACCGGTTGACGCCGGAAGTGCACGCGAGCCGGCACGAGCGAATGAAGCAGTTGAGATTGACCGCGGAACGCCGACAAAGGATGGAGGGCTGAGCATATGTGGAAGGCCTCAGCGAGTTGCGTGGACATCACGCCCGAGCAAGCCCTGCCTCTAGCGGGCATTGCGGTACGAACCGAAGCGTTTTCCCGCATCGCGGACCGGCTCGAGATCAATGGCGTGCTGCTCGAGGGCACGAATCAGCGCGCGCTTCTACTCAGCCTCGACACCCTCTATACCGGCCCCGATCTCCGCCCGGCGATCCTGAACGCCTTCCAGGATGGACTGAAGGAGGAAGAGCTCTTCCTCGCAGCGAGCCACACCCATTTCGCCCCGTCGATCGATCCGACCAAACCGGGACTGGGAACGGTTGATCCCGCGTATAATGACCGGGTGATCGCCCAGGCGATCCAACTGGTACGCCAGCTCTTCTCCCTCACACCGGTTGAAGTGGAAATCCGGCATCAATGCCATACCGCCGCATACAACATGAACCGCCGCAAGCTGCCCCTCTTCACCCGCCCGGGGGCCGAGCGATGCGAGGCCGGCCCGAACCCCAGGGCCCCCCGTGATGAACGCCTGCGGCGCATGGACCTGGTCGACACGGGAGGATCGTCGATCGCAACGCTTTGGCACTATGCCTGCCATCCCGTGGGTTACCCCGACCAGGATGCGGTCAGCGCGGACTTCCCCGGGGTGGGCCGGGCCACCCTCCGGGCGATCCACGGCGCGGCACATCCCGTATTGTTTTTCCAGGGATTTTCCGGTGACCTGCGACCCCGGGTCATTGAGCCACACCGGGACCTGCTCCGGAAAATCTTTAAAGGACCCCTGTTCGGGCACTTCTCAACCGCGGAATGGGATAGCTGGTCCACGGGCCTCGCCGCCTCCCTGCCGGCCGAGCGTGCCCAAGCCCTGGTCGATTGCTCCGGCTCCCTTCGGATGCTCCGCAGCACGATGGGGATGGAGACCTTCTGCAATGCGGAAGAGGCCCTGCCGCCCCTCAGCCTGCAGGGCATCCGGATGGGCGGAGTTCAACTCCTCGGCGTTTCGGCGGAGGTCATGGCGGCATACGGCATCCAAGCAGACGACCAGACCTGGGCCATCGGCTGCATGGACCATACCTTCGGGTATTTTCCCACCGATGCAATGCTGGCCCAAGGCGGTTACGAAGTAAGCGGCTTCCAGGAAGATTTCGGGCTGGATATCGCATTCAAGCCGGGGTCGGAAGCGGCCTTGCGGGAGGCCCTTCGCTCGATATGCGAATCGAGTTGATCGAGCGGACGACCTTCAAGAGTAGTCGTAGGCCTGCATGACGGGTTTCACCTGCCGCTCAACGTTTGCCGCGACCAGGGGAGAGAATTGTTTGCGCCAACGACCCCTGTTATGTGCATTCAGCTTTAAGCTCAACAAGCTTTTATCCATGGGTATACCCCAGAAATCGCAGATTCCCTCGAGGGTTTTCTCCGGATGCTCGACCAGGGTTTCGAATTTCACTTCCATGAAAGACTCGGCGGGAACAGATGCGCGGATACGCCACCACTGCGACATGATATCGGACACCCAAACGGCACAGAGTTCGGGATCGGAAGGGGCCCAGGGCTGCTTGGACATGGAGGCCACCACGTCCCGGGGATCACGGTATATATGCACAAACTTTGCCTCGGGAACCAAATCGAGAATGCGATCGAACCAGAGAATGTTCCAGGTGTTTTTTTCCAGGTAATGCTTCACCTCCTGTTCGGCGACAATCGCGTTGGCGACATTGCGATAGAACTTGCCCAGCTTAGCGGCCAACTCCTCCGCCTCCACGCGACCGGCATAGGCCAGGCGCGGACGATCACCAAAACCCATGCCAACCCACTCCCCTCGAAAATCAAATTCCTTGAGGTCATAGACCAATTCACCCACGAGCTGGGGGTAATTCGGGGCAAATTTCCGAAGGCCGACATAATAGTACCGCCGCCAGAAGACACGTGGAAGCATGCGCGAAAGGCCGAGCTTTTTGAGCACAAGCTTCATGCCGCCCGAGATATAAGCCGGGTCCTCCATGTCCCGCAGGAGCTCTTCCAGTCGACGCAACTTGACATCGAAGAGGTAGGGGGACCAACCATGTCGCAGGGTGTCATAGAAATCGACCAGGCCATCGGGATCGACGAGAAAGCGCAATTCCGGCACTTCGCTTAAGGCCGGATGTCTACTCAAAATACGACGCAGGATGGTGGTTCCGCTGCGCCCACTGCCACCAATCAAACAAAACTTCATGTCCCCCATCAGCAACCGGTCACTTTCCGCAAGACCTTCTTCACGACCCGGGGATTGGCTGCATACGGGAGATAGTAGTGCAGCTTTCCCATCTGTTCGCGTGTCGTCAACGGTCGTCTGCCCAGGGCCGGACCGACATCCGGGTTCTTGTAGGCGACCAGGTTAATGCACCACAGCTTAGCATGGGTGACCCACTGGTAACGCGTTTCCACGTGGGCGGGATGAAGGCCCGCTTCGCGTGCCGCTGTGCACACGCTCTCTTCCGAGAAAAAGTTAAGATGCATTAGGGGCTCATTCATAAATTTCCATTCTCCAAAAGCCCCCAGGGGCACCTCGATATACATGGCCCCGTCGTCTTCCAGGTGATCCGCCAGGGTTTTCAGCAAAGCGACGGGTTCCGGGACATGCTCCAGGGTGTGCAGGAGCAGGATCACCTGGAAGGCCTGGTCCGGGCTGAGGTCCCGGTGATCGTTGCCCAGCTTGGTCACGCCCTCGGGAAAGTCCCACCGGCCGTAATCCACGAGGCCACATTCCCAATCCCGGGTGAAAGGCGCGAGATTATAGCCGGCTCCACCGCCAAAATCGAGCACCTTGGGCCGACCCTCCCCCTTGAAGGGATAGTACTTGTTGACCAGGTCATATCCGCGTTTAGCACGACCTTCCAGGTTGAAGGGAGGATGATGTTTCGCACCGAGCTCCGGCGTACCCAGTTCATTGAAAGTCGTATACTTGGTTGCCATATCCTCGTCCGTGAAACGGGGGTTGGAATATATGAACCCGCAATCCTCACAAAGGGTGAGGTCGAAGACGGCATCGGATCGATCCTGGAGCACGCGCTCAAACAAGGTCCACAAGGCAAAATATCGATAATCCAGCAAATGTTCCTGCACCTTGTCACCCGGAAAGCTGAATGCGTGCGTTTTCAATACGCGCAGCGATTTGCCGGCGCACACAGGACATGATTCCACTCGAAACATAAGCCCTGACCTTAGAACAGGTCAGCGGCGGAAATAAAACGATTTTCTTCCCATATGGGCGTTTTGTTGTTACGCATCGCGGCGGGTGAAAGGTCTGGAAAAGATTAAGGGGAAGGTTGATCCCCTTTGGTGGTACAGCGGCCTCATGCTGATCTTCTCCCAGTTCGGCAATCTCATCAATTTCTACATCGGTAGCGTGTTGGCCATCGATTACGTGGACAAGGATATGCTGGGGGCCATTGAACCCCTGACCAAGCTGGCGATCTTTATTACCCTGCCCCAGGCAATCCTGCTCCGCACCTACACCAAATTCATTAACGTTTGCCACACCCAGGAAGCGGTCGGGAAAATCAAGAGCATGCTGCGCGACCTGTTTCTCATCTGCATGGCCCTGTCAATTGTGACGATCTTCTGCCTCTGGCGATCTCGCGACTTTATTACGGCCCGCCTGGCATTTTCCGACCCCCACATCCTCTGGGTGGTCGGGGCCATCGCCATCATCTCCTGCTGGTCGCCGATCGTGATCGGCGCGTCCATTGGGGTCATGCAATTCAAGCGCGTCATCCTGAAAAACCTGGTCGGTCCGACGGCCCGACTGCTGGTGATCCTGGTGACCCTGAAAAAGTGGCAGTTGACCGGATATCTCCTGGCGCATTTTACCAACCTGCTGGTCAGCACCCTTTTCCTCCTGGGCGCACTGGGCAAGTACCTCCATGCATCCCTGAAAGCCGTGTCGTACCGGGATCTCCTGAGCGAGATGCTCCGGTACATGAAACCCATGGCGATGTTGACCGTACTGATCTCCCTCCAGGGCCTGGTCGAACCCTGGGTCATCCGCCAACGTATGGTGGATGATTCCGCAGGGTATTTCGTCATTTCACGTTTTGGGATCATCCCCATGGTGTTTGTGCAGGCGATCGCCCCCTTTGTCTTCCCCTTGGTCTCGCGACGACACGAGCGGGGCGAAGCCACCTCCCCCATCTTGATCCAGGCACTGGGGGCCATGCTCCTGATTGGACTCGGATCCTCGATCCTGCTCGGCATGTTCGGCAAGGACATTCTCTCCCTGAGAAGTTCCTGGAGCGCCTATGTTTCCTATGCGCCCCTGCTCTTTCAGATCTGCATGATCAGCGTCCTGACGGTTGTGATCAACACCCATATAAGCCATGAAAGCGCCTGCCGGCGATTTGGCTGTCTCTGGTATTTCTCCGCACTGGTACTGCTGGAGGTGCTAATCCTTTACGGCCTGAACAAGTGGGATCAGTTTAGATCCGTGGTCGACTTGGAGACCTATACCTGGGTGAAACACCATATGGCCACGAACTTCGAATTCACCATCTCGCTTATGCTGTTGACGCGCCTGGCCATTATGGCCTGCGTGGCGATCCAAGTGCTTGCACTCTGGCGGCGCGAGCGTAAAAGAAGCTAAATGCCCACGCACCACGCACGGGCGCAGGTGAAAGCCCAACCCATCGCTACCGCGGCTCTTCCATCAGCCAGTAGAGTAGATTCCGGCTGAACATGGGCTTCGTGGCGATGGCTTCCAGCGAAGCGTTGTAGAAACTCACCTGGTGCCACTTGACCACGGACTTCAACTGAGGCTGCCAACGATCGGCCCGTCGTTCATCGAGCAAGGCATTGCCCCGGGTGGTCTGGCCGTCTCCGGGTAGCCTTTCAAGGACTTCGATTCTTCCACGGCTGTCCGCGGCCACGGCCGCGACGGTCGGCACATCCACCCCGACAACCACGCGAAGATCAAGGGCCAGGGGCGTACGGGTTTCCTGGTCCAGGGCCTCCTGAAAGTATTTGGCGCGTTCGAGACATTTTTTCTGGTGCTCCATCGCCACTTCAAGGCGCTGCACGTAATCCGGCTGGTCGGGAAGGATCCGTGCGAGCATACGCTCGTGTGCAGACGAAACCAGGCCCCATTCCATCCGTTGCCAGAGCTCGGGGGCGAGGATGTCCTTCACGGGCTGCTGGGCATCACCCTGCAGGTAGTAGGAGCGATGCCGGGAGCGCGGAAGCAACTGGTACGCACCGGGCATGGTCCCGAGTACGGCCGCGGGAATGGTGCCGAGCGACCCGGCATCCAGCCCCTCCTGCAGCCCTCGAAATATTTTGAAATACCCCCCATTGGGCGGGGCGATGAGAATCACCCGGTCCACATTTCGGGATCCCGCCCAGGTCACGATGGGCAATCGACCGGTAATCGACACATCGGTACCTCCATAGCGAAGATAGTAGCGGGTCAACAGGGCCCCAGAACCGACGGTGATGATATCAAACTTCAAGTCCAGGACATCTGAACCGTAGCGATACTTGTACTCGCGCTGGAGATACTCGCGCCTTTCGCGGATGAACGCATCCAGCTTCTTGGCATTGTAAATATTATCCTGACGCCAGTCGTAGGGAAACTGGAAGCAGGTAATGGCCCCTCGAGCATAGGCCGCGTCCTCACCACTCGTCAGCGCCTGGTCCCGGTAGCCTCCCGCCAACAACACCTGCATGACCCGGTTATAGGCCTGCAGTTCAGCCGGCAACCCGGCGATTTCAACATCGCGATGGTCCATTACACCATCCGCGACCACGTGATCCGACATGTTGCGGATCGGCGTAGCGGAATCGGGTCGAAAGGAGAGCTTCTGCACACCTTGAGACGATCCCGGGTTCAGGCTCGCACGATTGAATCCATCCCAAATGGGCTGGCCGTCCTCCCGGTTGATTAAACGAGAACCGAGAAAGCCCGGCACGAGGATGACCGGATTTCGGCCGGGTCCACTGTACGTGGCCAGTCGCTCCAGGTCGGAACTGGGGGCCAACTGAAGCGTCCCGGACCCGACCTTCGTGGACTCACAGCCTGTTTGAATAAGCAGGGCGACAAATGCTCCAAGACCGATCCGTATCGAAGATCTTTTCACGCGTTTTCCTTTACATAACATGTCCGTTCCTCAACCGGAACAGAGCGGCCCTTGAACTGTAAGGAGCAGTAGAGAGAATCAAAAGGCGTAGGAAGTCTTAAGCATGGTAGTCACGCCTTCCGCCGAATGCAGGGCACTCCCCCCGTAGAGGCTGAACTGAAGATTGCGACTCCATTCATAGGCCAGGCCCCCGAGAAAGCGTACCTGGACATTGCTTTCATCTTCTTCCTCGTCCGAGATCCGGGTTTCCCCGATAAACGAGAACCGCTGGTTGACCTCGACAATAAGTGAAGCGGAAGCTTGTATGGAATTTTTCCTGTTGCTCCGGACCGCGTAGCCAAGATCCCCTACCCAGGTCAGCATATCGCTGCTGCGCGTGCCGGCTGAAATGCCAAAATTAATACCACCGCCCCCGTCATCCATCAAACTTCCGGCATCGGCGGTTTCGAGGATCAATTCCGCATGTGGAATGATGAACGGGTAGTCCGTGACGTTCTGGTGTGTCCGCAGTTGGAACCCGACCTCCACGTTACCCAAGCCGGAGTCGCTCGAGCCCACATCGGGTTCCGCGATCCCCACGGGAAGCGAAACGTCAAGGGACAAATCGTGGGTCAGGCCGTAGCGCGCATAGGCGACGAGTTGATGACGATCGAAGCCGGAAGAACCGGTCGCTTCGTCGCCGCTGAATTCAACCGACCTGAACTTGGCACCAAATTCCCATAGTTCCTTGTTGGGAAACCAGTTCTCCTTGGTGAATTCCGTGCGCTGCCTTGAAGACTGGATTCCACTGGGGGAACTCGGGAAAAAACCTGTCCCCTCTTCCGCGAGGCCAAGCACGGGAAGGGCGAGCAGGCCGCTCAGGGTACAAATCCAAATTCGTTTCGACACGGTAACTGACGGTTTAAGTAACATAGTGGATATCCTCTGGTTCATTAAGAATTTCGTGCAAATCCGGCATCAATCTAGCGACCCCGCTCGCAATAGGCCACAAAAAAATGATGCTATTGCACAGTTAATAAGCACCCTCTTATGAGGGACTTGCGCGACCGGATAGCGCGACCGGAAGCCGGATTTATCACTTGAGGATCGGAAGTGAATACCGTAGGTTTTCCGCAATTTTTTATTTGTCGGAGCGAACCATGAGCGCATTTAGCAACAGCCTGAGGAGTCTTGACCTCTCAACGGGAAAGACCATCCACTATTACAGCCTCCGTTACCTGGAGGAACAAGGACTGGTAGACCTGGCCAAGCTTCCCATGTCGGTCAAGATCCTGCTCGAATCCCTGCTCCGCATGCAGGCCCACGCGGCCTATACCGAGGAGCACGTCACGAATTTCTGCCGGTGGGGATCAACGGCTGCCGGACAGGAGGAGTTTCCCTACATGCCGGCCCGGGTCCTCCTGCAGGACTTTACCGGGGTCCCTTGCGTGGTCGACCTGGCCGCCCTTCGATCGGCACTCCAGCGTTCCGGGGGCCAGCCATCGGCTATCGAGCCGCAGATCCCCGTCGACCTGATCATCGATCACTCCGTGCAGGTGGACGAGTACCGAGGGGCGTCCTCCTTCGACATCAACCTCAACAAGGAGTTCGAGCGAAATCGCGAGCGGTACATCTTCCTGCGATGGGGCCAGGGGGCCTTCGGGAAATTGCGGGTCCTCCCCCCGGGCCTCGGCATCTGCCACCAGGTGAACATGGAATACCTCGCCTCCTGCGTGGCCACAGCTGAAGACGGCGAAGGCCGCACCGTGGCTTTCCCCGACACCCTCGTGGGCACCGATTCCCACACCACCATGATCAACAGCATGGGCGTGCTCGGCTGGGGCGTCGGCGGTATCGAGGCGGAAGCCGCGATGCTGGGCCAGCCCATTCCGATCCTCACCCCGAAGGTGGTGGGGTGTCGCCTGGTCGGCAAGATCGCGGCCGGGTGCACCCCCACGGACCTCGCGCTCAAGGTGACCGAGGTACTGCGGGAGAAGGGCGTGGTGGGCCAGTTCGTGGAATACTTTGGATCCGGCCTCGACCACATGACCGTATCCGACCGGGCCCCGGTCGCCAACATGTCCCCCGAATACGGCGCGACCATGGGCTTATTCCCGATCGACCGGGCCACCTGCGATTACCTGCGCATGACCGGCCGGGAGGAAGAACAGATCGAACTCGTGGAGGCGTACTGCAGGGAGCAGGGACTCTGGCGTGAAGCCCACCACGAGCCCGCCTTCAACGAGGTCGTCGAGATCGACCTCGGGGAACTTCAACCGGCCCTCGCTGGACCCAAGCGTCCGCAGGACCGGGTGGTCGTAGGCGAGCTGCACCGGGAATTTGCCGCGGGACTACTGGAGGAATCGGGACCCAAGGCCTTTAACGCGGCAGACAGGCTGGAAGCGAGCGGGGACGCGGGCGAATACGGCACGATCCACCACGGCGACCTCGTCATTGCCGCCATCACCAGCTGCACCAACACCTCGAACCCGACCCTCCTCATTGGTGCGGGACTCCTCGCCAAGAAGGCGATAGAGAAGGGGCTCACGGTTCCAAGCCGCATTAAGACCAGCCTGGCACCCGGTTCACGGGTCGTAACGGAGTATTTAAAGGATACCGGCCTGCTGCCCTACCTTGAACAACTCGGCTTTTACGTCGTCGCCTACGGATGCACCACCTGCATCGGCAACAGCGGCCCCCTGCAACCGGAGATCGAGCAGGCCATCAAGGAAAATAACCTGGTCACCGCGGCCGTGCTCAGCGGCAACCGGAACTTCGAGGGCCGGGTGCACCCCCTGACCAAGGCCAATTACCTCGCCTCGCCCCCGCTCGTCGTGGCCTACGCGCTCAAGGGCACGGTTGCGGGCGACATGATGAACGACCCCATTGGACAGGATCCCGAGGGCCGGCCCGTTTACCTGAAGGAACTCTGGCCCAGCATGGAGGAGATCAACGAGCTCCTCGTCACCGCCAACAACCCGGAGATCTACCGGGCCCTGTATGCGGACGTGGTCCACTCCAGCCCGACCTGGAGCGCCCTGCCCGATGAGACCTCCTCGGTCTTTGCCTGGGAAGATGACTCGACCTACATCCGCGAGCCGAACTTTTTCGACGAAATCAACCCCACGGTTCCCGCTCTCCAGGATGTGACCGACGCGCAGGTACTCGCGAAACTCGGGGACTTTATCACGACCGATCACATCTCCCCGGCAGGGGCTATCCCTTCCCCCAGTGCCGCCGAGACCTACCTGCTCGCACACGGCGTGCAGCGGCCGGACTTCAACTCCTTCGGTTCCCGCCGGGGCAACCATGAAGTGATGATGCGCGGAACCTTTGCCAACATCCGTATCCGGAACAAACTGGTGGAGAAGGAAGGCGGATTCACCATCCATCATCCGAGTGGCGAGGAGACCTTCATCTACGATGCGGCGATGAAATACAAGGAGAGCGGAACCCCCCTGGTCATCCTCGCGGGCAAACTGTACGGTGCAGGCTCTTCGCGCGACTGGGCAGCCAAGGGTACCTTCCTGCTCGGGGTGAAAGCCGTCATCGCGGAAACTTTCGAACGAATTCATCGCAGCAACCTGGTTGAAATGGGGGTTCTCCCGCTCGAGTTTGTCGACGGACAGCATGCCGACAACCTGGGCCTGGAGGGCAACGAGTCCATCTCCATCAGCGGGATCACGGGCATGGTCCCGGGTAAACGGGTCGACGTGCGCGCAACGAAGTCGGATGGTTCGGTGGTGACCTTCCAGGCAAAGAGCCGAATCGATTCCGCCATCGAGGTCGATTACTACCAGCACGGCGGAATCCTGCAGTACGTCCTGCGCGAGGTCATGGTCAAGGGGGCGGAAGTCACCTGAACCGACGGATACGCAATAGGGCGATCCAACAACTACACTTGGTAGGCAGCGGATCTCGGAGCCGCTTCACCCGGGGTTTTTCCGCCCGCAAAGCGGAAGGATAGCGCGGGAATCCGGGGAAAATTCAGTCGCAAACGGCATCGCCGAGACATATACTTAGTAGCAATGAAAGGCTGGCCCATCAGCACCTGCATCCTGCTTATCGGTTTCTTCGCCGCCGAAGCGGGGGCGGAACGCACGGAGAATGGCCTGCTGGTTTTGTACGACTTCGCGTCGGCCGATGGATCCCTGGTCAAGGATCGCTCGGGAGTGGGCAAGCCTATCGACCTCCGGATCACGCAGATGCAGGGCGTGAAACGCTCAAAGGGGCAACTTGAAATCCACGGGAAGACCCTGGTTCGCTCGGAACAACCGGCCACCCGGGTCACGGAGGCCATCCAGCGTTCCGGGGCCCTGAGCGTCGAGGCCTGGATCGAACCCTTCAAGCTGAACCTGGATGGTCCCGCCCGCATTGTGTCGCTATCGGGAGATACCTCCCTGCGCAACTTCACCCTCGGCCAGGATGGGGCTGCCTACGACGGTCGCCTGCGGGCCTCGAGGAGCAGCAACAACGGCATGCCCTCCCTCGCCTCGCGGAAACAATCCCTGGTCACGAAGCTGACCCACGTGGTGTACACCCGCGACCGTGACGGCAAGGCACGCATCTACCTCGACGGGAAACAAAACGCCGCCCGGGATGTCGGCGGGGACCTGGAAAATTGGGACACGGACTTTCATCTCGCCCTCGCCAACGAGCACACGGGTAACCGCCCCTGGCAGGGACGCTACCACCTGGTCGCGCTGTACAG
>JAPYUI010000051.1:0-1651 GCA_029936175.1 Kiritimatiellia bacterium | reverse complement strand
CCCGCCCTGTCCAAGCAGGAGAAGGAGCGCCTCAAGCAGTGGATCGACTCGGGCGCGACCTGGACACGTGACTTCATCGACCCCGCTATCTACGCCCGCGGGGACCGCGATGCGAAAGTCTGGCTGCAACGGCTCACGGTCCATGAGTACATCGAGACCGTCAAGGCCACCCTCGGCGTCGACATCGCCGCGGAAGCACGTCACCTGCTGCCACCCGACCTCCGGGCCGACGGCTTCAGCAACACCGCGTATAACCTGGGGGTCGACTTCAAGCACGTCCAGGTCTATAGCCAACTGGCTGAACGCATCGTCCGGCAGATGGACGTCATCGCCTTCTCCCGCCGCTTCGGCCGGAGCCAGAAGTTGACCGACAAGGATATGCGTGGACTCATCTCGAACATGGGCGAGTGGATCCTGCGCGCGCCGTTGCGTGACCACGAGCTGAATATCTACCGCGGCATTTCCACCACGGTGGCCAGCACGGGCGGGGACTTCGAGGAGGCCCTTCGCTATATCCTCGAGGCCATGCTCCAGTCCCCGCGCTTCATCTACCGGGTGGAAAATCAACGCGGGGACGGGTCGCGTGCCCGGGTCGACGCCCACGAGCTCGCCTCCCGCCTGAGCTACATCATCTGGGGATCCTCCCCGGACCAGGCCCTCATGCAGGCCGCAAAGAACGGCGGGCTGCTCAACCCGGAAGGCTTCCAGGCCCAGGTTCAACGCATGCTGGACGATCGCCGCGCCGCGAAGCAGGCTTCGCGTTTCCTCTACGAGTGGCTCGACCTCGCACGGCTGGAGCACCTGGCACCCGACCGCAAACGCTTCCCCGGGTGGAGCGAAGGACTCGCATCCGATATGCGCAATGAAACCCTCGCGTTCTTTATCGAGGTTGCCTGGAAACAAAAGCGGCCCCTTTCGGACCTCTTCAACGCCAAGCTCACCTTTGCCTCCCCGGAGCTCGCCCGGCATTACGACCTCAAGCCACGGGGGGAAGGAATGCAGCGATACGACCTTTCCGGCGTACCCGCCCGCGGCGGCCTGCTCACCCAGGGCGCCATCCTGAGCATGGGCGGGGACCAGGCGTCCATGGTTACCCGGGGCCTCTTCGTTTTCCACGAGCTGCTACGCGGGGTGGTGAAAAGTCCCCCGCCCTGCGTCGATACCAGCCCGGTGCCCTCGCGCAGAGGGCTGACCCAGCGCGGCGTCGCCGAGGAACGCATCGCCAACAAGGCCTGCGGGGGCTGCCATGCCAAGTTCGAGCCGCTCGCCTTCGGCCTGGAAAAATTCGATGGCCTGGGTGGCCTTCACCAGCGGGACCCCTTTGGCAATCGCCTGCGCGATGACGGCGAGGTACTGGTGCCGGGGACTGCGCAGCCCACCCCCTACCGAACTTCGCGCGAGCTCATGGACCTCCTCGCGAACAGCGAACGCGTGCGCGAGAGCATCACCTGGAAATTCCTCCAGTTTGCCCTCGGCCGTCCCCTCACCGCCGCCGACGCAGTCCTGGTTGACAAGGTCCACCGGGCCTCCCAGGATGCCGGTGGAACCTATATGAGCCTGGTCACCGCGCTGGTCAGCAGTGACCTGGTGCAAAAAACCCGAACGGAGCCTACAGAATGAAACCACCCCTCAGTCGCCGCACCGCCCTTGT
>JAPYUI010000050.1:16091-24723 GCA_029936175.1 Kiritimatiellia bacterium | reverse complement strand
CGTGGTCGAAGGCCCCCACCAATGTCCTCCTCATCACCGCCGATGACCTCGGCTATGAAGCCCTCGACTTCCTGGGTGGCAAGGTCGCGAACGTCACCCCGAACCTGAGCCAACTGGCGAAAGAGAGCCTGAGCTTCGAGCTGGGTCATGTGACGATTGCGATCTGCGGACCGAGCCGGAGTGTCATCGGCACGGGTCGTTACGGCTTTAACAGCGGGTGCTACGGCTTTAACAAGTTGCCGAAGAAGATTCCCACCGTGTACGGGACCTTTAAGGAGAATGGCTTCCTGACCGGCGTGCTGGGCAAGGTCAGCCACTCGACCTGCGATGTGAGCTTTACCTGGGACTTTGCCCACGACCAGGGGGAGCTGGGGGCCGGCCGCAGCCCGACCAAGTACCACGACTACGCCGCGGAATTCTTTGCCCGCTGCAAGGAGGAGGGGAAGCCTTTCTATTTCATGGTCAATTCGCACGACCCGCACCGGCCTTTTCACGATCCGGCAAAGCCGGTACGGAATGCAGAGGAACCTTCGCGAATTTTTTCTCCGGATGAGATCATTGTGCCGGGTTACTTGACCGACCTGCCCGAGACGCGCAAGGAGTACGCGCATTACTACAACTCGATTCGCCGCCTCGATGACACGGTCGGTCGCGTGCTCGAGGCCCTGGACGCGTCCGGTTTTGCGGACAACACGCTCGTGGTCTTCATCACCGATAACGGGTCGGCCTTTCCCTTTGCCAAGGCCAACACCTACCTTGCGAGTACGCATACGCCGATGCTCATGCGCCTGCCCGGGGTCACCAAGCCCGGCTCGAGGGATCACACGCACTTCGTTGCCAGCCTCGATTTCTTCCCCACCTTCATGGAGGTGGCGGGCATACCCCAGCCGGAGGGGCTGGACGGCCGCTCCCTGCTGCCCTTGTTGAAAGGCGAAAAGCAGGCCGGGCGCGCATACGTGTTCACCCAGATCGACTACACCATTGGCGGCCCGGCCAAGCCGATGCGCTGTATCCAGGACCAGCGTTTCGGCTATATCTTCAACGCGTTTTCCGATGGCACCTTCGCGTACCGGAACAACAACGAGGGCCTGACCTTCAAGGCCATGACGGCGGCCGGGAAAAACGACCCGGCGATCCAGGAACGCGTGGACATGTTCCGCCACCGCGTGGTCCAGGAATTCTACGACCTCCGGAAAGACCCGGAGAGCACGAACAACCTGGTCGACAATCCCGAATACGCGGAGGTCATCGCCCGGTACCAGGAACGCCTGCGTGCGTGGATGGTGGAAACCGGGGATCACAACATTACTGCGTTCGATGTGCGAAATGACCCGGTCAAGTTGGCCGAGGCGGTAAAGAACTATCCAAAGATGGTGAATTCGAAGAAGTCCGGCGGGAAAAAGGCGGCAAAAAAAGATACCGATGCCAAGCGCAAGGCGAAGAAGGCCGCAAAGAATAAGCCGGAAAAATAGGACGGATTCCTTCCTTCGCCATATCCGGCAGGCCGCTTGCCCGCAAGAATCGAGCATCCCGCCACATCCGGGAAGGGAAAGGGGATACCCCGGTCGCAGGGACGCGGAATAAATACCTTTTGCTGGGGGGGCTTTCGTGTATATCCACGGGGAGCATGATGTGCCTGCCAACTCCTTTTATTCTACCACCCCACACCCGGTGAAGCCTGTTATGAAAAATGCCCAGATGATCCTCTCCATGTTGCTGGTGTTCGCTACCGGGTCCCCGGCGAAAGAGCGGGCAAAAAAGCAGTCCTCCGCACCCGACCAGGCTGTCGTTTACAAGACCGTGGACAAGGTCGAGTTAAAGCTCCACGTTTTCAATCCGCCCGGGCATTCACCGGACCGCAAGGCCCCGGCCATCGTCTTCTTTTTTGGGGGCGGCTGGGTCGGCGGGAGCCCCGGGCAATTCTTTCCCCAAAGCGCGTATCTCGCCTCGCGCGGGATGGTGGCGATATCCGCAGAGTACCGGGTTGCCGGCAAGCACAAGACCGACCCCATAGCGTGTGTAAAGGATGGGAAGTCCGCCCTGCGATGGATTCGTGCCAACGCCCAGCGCCTTGGCATCGACCCGGGCCGGCTCGCGGCCGGTGGTGGATCCGCCGGGGGCCACGTCGCCACGGCCACGGCCACCCTGGAGGGTTACAACGAGGCGGGGGAGGACCTCTCCGTCAGCTGCATTCCCAATGCCTTGGTCCTGTTTAACCCGGTCTACAACAACGGTCCCGAGGGTTGGGGGCACGCGAAGGTGAAAGCGTACTGGGAATCCTTTTCCCCCTATCACAACATCAACAAGGCCACGCCGCCCGCGGTAGTTTTTCTCGGCACGGAGGATCCCCTGATCCCGGTGGCCCACGCCGAGGGCTTCAAGAAGAAGATGGAAGCCCTTGGCATCCGCTCCGACCTGCACCTCTACGAGGGAGAGAAGCACGGTTTCTTCAACCGCTCGAAATACTTCGAGACCGTGGTCGAGGCCGATAAATTTCTCGCTTCCCTGGGCTACCTGGAGGGTGGCCCGACCTTGAATAAGGAGTGAGATGACAAGAGCAGGATGGATCTTGGCCTTCTCGCTGCTCCTGCGCACCGGCTTTGCCGAGGTGAGCGTGCCCGCCCTTTTCGGCGAGCACATGGTCCTCCAGCAACAAACCCATAACGCCGTCTGGGGCTTTGCCGAACCCGGTGAGAACCTAACCGTCACGGCAAGCTGGGGGGCGGTCGCCCGCGCCGAAGCCGATCAAGCAGGCAAATGGCAGGTGTTGCTGGAGACCCCGGGACCCGGTACGGGGCACGCGTTGACCATCCAGGGAAAGAATACCCTGCGCATCGAGGACGTGGCGATTGGTGAGGTCTGGCTCTGCGCCGGGCAGTCGAACATGGGCTGGTCGATGGGCAATTCGTTCGAGGCGGAGAAGGAATCCGGGGTCAGGCTGCCGAACTTCCGTATTTTCAAGTCACAGCGCGAGCACTGGCATGAACCGCTGGACCTATCGCGCGACCGCCTCAAGCAATGGAAACCCTGCAACCCGGCATCGGCCGCAGAAACGTCGGCGGTATCCTATTACTTCGGAAAGAAACTGCACCAGGAGCTGGGTGTCCCGGTCGGGATTATTCAACAGGCCTTCGCGGGTACGCCGATTGAAGGGTGGATGCCGTGGGATATCCAGCGGGATGACCCGCGCGCGATTGCGCACAAGGAGGCCCTGGATGAAAACGCCGAGCGGCAGTTAAAGCGTGGGGATACGGTCGCGCGCGCGCGGTCCCGGTTTGCGAAGGAACTCGCGGAGTACGATGCCAGGATTGATGCCGGGGAAACCATGAAAAACAAGTTCAAGGCCTTGTCCCCGCCCATCATCACCCGGCCGGCCAGCCTCGGGCACCAATATCCCGCCCATATATTTAACGCGATGATCCACCCCGTGCGACCGTACGGGATTCGAGGCATCATCTGGTACCAGGGGGAACGGAATGCAAAGGATGTCCCGCAGGCGATGCATTACCGCAGCCAGCTTGCGCGCATGATCGCGTACTATCGCTCCAGTTGGCACGCGCTGTCCGGTGGCCACACCGCCCGGGACTTCGCCTTCCAGTTCACGCAGCTTCCCAGCTGGAACCCACCGCAGGAAAAACCGGTCGAGGGCCTGGAGGCCCCGTGGGCGGTGAGCCGTGAAATGATGCGCCTCGTCGCCCGGGACGTGTCGAACACGGCCATGGTGGTCTCCATCGATACCGGCGATGCGGTTGCCCTGCACCCCAGGAACAAGAAACCGATCGGCTTGCGGCACGCCTACGCCGCGCTCGCGCAGACCTACGGCCGGGACCTCGTCGGGTCGGGGCCGCGGTACAGGACGCAAACCGTGCAGGGTAAACAGGTCGTGCTCGGCTTCGACGGGGCAGGGGGAGGGCTCATGCCCGCCCGCCCCGGCAAGCTGGACGGCTTTGCTATTGCAGGTGCCGACCGGGTGTGGCACTGGGCGGAGGCGGAGATTGCCGGGAACGCGGTCACGGTATCCGCGGCCGGGGTTCAAGCGCCGGTGGCTGTGCGCTACGCCTGGGCCATGAATCCCTCGCGTCGCAACCTGCTCTACAACCGGGAAGGCTTTCCCGCCTCGCCCTTTCGCACGGACGACTGGCCGCTCTTCGATGAAGGTGATGCAATCGTGACGGTCAACAAGCCGGAAAAGGCCGACGGCTATGTGGCCGAGGATTGGAAACGGCCTGCCATGAATCCATAAATTGGTATACTTCTCGCTGGACGAGGCGTGATTTTTTGAAGAACGTGTTCAGCCGTGCCCGAGAGCAAACCCTGAATCCCGAGGAACCCGAACCATGAAGCGGATAAAATACTACCAGGCAAGCACCCTGACCTTTCTTTTCCTCGCCCTTGGCCCTTCCCAGGCCGCCACGGGTGTCCACCTGTTCATCCTTTCCGGCCAGTCCAACATGGCGGGATTGAACCCGGCTGAATCGTTCACCCCCGCCGTGGAGGCCGCCTTCGGCAAGGAGCAGGTAATCGTGGTGAAAGACGCGGTAGGGGGACAGCCCATCCGGCGTTGGGACAAGGGGTGGGAACTCGGGAAGGGCGATAACCCGGGACAGATCGGTGACCTTTATGCCCGCTTGATGAGCAAGGTTGCTACGGCGACGAAAGGTAAGAAGCTGGCATCTGCGACCTTTCTCTGGATGCAGGGTGAAAGGGATGCGAAAGAAAAGCACGGGGCACGCTATGCCGACAGTTTCAAGCGCCTGCTTGACCAGGTGCGTAGCGACCTGGGCTACAAGGACCTCAATTTTGTCATCGGCCGGCTCAGTGACTTCGACCTGGAGAACAAGAAATACCCGGAGTGGACGGTGGTGCGTGCGGTGCAGGTCAAGCTGGCGGAGGCTGACCCGCGTGGGGCCTGGATCGATACCGACGACCTGAATGACGGCAAGAATCGCAGGGGGAAGACGATCAGCAACGACCTGCACATGTCCGGTGAAGGCTACAAGACCATGGGCCAGCGCTTCGCCGACCAGGCGATCGGGTTGATCAAGCGCCATGGCGGCAAATAGACCGGCCCGGATGGGCACCGGAAGGCGGTGAAGACCATCGCTTGACCGGTCATGACGTGGGGGACCCGGTGGGTTCTGCGGCCCCCCTACGCGATTCGCCTTCGGGGCGACCCCCGGCGTGATACCGCCCCACAAGATCATGTCATTTGATGCTTGTGATAGAAAAATTGATTTCCGACCTTAGGCAGTATTCGGATGCGTGATGCAAGGTTGTCAATTAACGAGGGGAAACCGGCCGGGCTTGGAGAGGGATCCAGGTTCTCGATGAAGCCGTGCGCAGGGATTGCCTGGATAACGGCTCGCCTGCTGCTCCTGCTGCTCATGGCAGGTGCGGTTCCGGTGTGGGCGGAGGACGACCCCGAGCTCGAACAGTATTTTATCGCGAACGCCGCCTACAACCGCAAGCTCTACCCGGTGGCCGTGGACCAGTTCCAGGGCTTCCTGCAGAAGCACGGCACCCATCCCAAGGCCGACCTCGCCCGCCAGGGACTCGGGCTCAGCCAGTATGCGTTGAAGCAGTACGACAAGGCCATCCCGCACTTCGCGGCACTGCTGGCCAAGCCCCAACTGGACAAGGCCATTGACCGTGAGCGCTTAATCATGCTGCAGGGCCAATGCATGCTGCACAGCACCAAGAAAGACGAGGCCAGGCAGCTCTTCATTGCTCAACTCGGCAAGCTCAGGAAGCCCATTTACAAAGCCGCCGCGCTTGCCGCGATCTGCGACGTTTCTTTTGGCAAGCAGGAATGGGACACGGTCGTGGAGTGGACCACCAAGTTGCTCGCCGCCAATCCGCTTCCTGACCAGGCCGCCCGTGGACTCTACCAGCGCGGTTTTGCCTACTACCAGACAGAGCATCTGGAAGACGCTGCCGATGCCCTCGCCAAGGTGGCTCCGCTCGAGGCTGCTTCCGCGTGGAAAACGCGCGCGGCCTACCTGCTGGGGGAGTGCCACAACAGTCTCAAGCAGTTCGACCAGGCCGAACCGGCCTTTGCCGCGGCACTCCCCGGGCTGTCGGGAAGCGATGCCGCCGAATGCCAGTACCGGCTGGGTCTCACCCGTTTCCTGCTCGCCCGCTTCGAAGCCGCTGCGGAAGACTTCGCGGCTTACCTCAAGCAGGCGAAGCCCGATGCGGAAGGTCATCCCGCTCCCCATGTCGGGGAGGCCAGGTTCTACATCGCCCGCAGCCTGCTTGAGCGCGAGGATTACAAGGGTGCTGAACGGAAGTTTTCCGAGTTGGCCCGCGTGGAGGATCCGATTGCCGCCAAGGCTAACCTGTGGTGGGCCCGGGTGTTTTCACGGCGCAAGGATAACTTTGAGCGCTCCGCGCAGATCCTCGGCGAGGCCGTCCAGCGCTTCAAGAAGTCACCGATTCTCGATGATATTGAGTTTGATTATGCCAATGCCCTGATGAGCAGTAAAACGCCCGACTGGAAAAAGGCCTCGGATGCCCTGTCCCATGTCGAGGGCCGCCGAAAATTCGGGCAGATGGCCGAGGTTATAGCCCAGCGGGCCACCTGCCTGCACAAGCTCAAGGACTTCAACGGCAGCCTGCAAACCACGGACCGCTTTCTTTCCGGGTTTGCCGATCATCCCCTGGCAGGGGACATGCGATTCATGCGCGCGGAGAACCTGTTCCTGCTCAACCGCGGCGAGGATGCCGCGAAAGCCTACACGGCATTTATCAGCGCCCACAAGGATCATGGCAATGTCCCGGCCGCCCGGTTGCGGATTGCGCAGGTTCATCACGACGCGGGCCGCTGGGGCGAAGCGCTGGCCAGCGCCGGGCCGCTCCTTGCCACCAAGCCCGAGGGCGGTCTTTTTGCCCAGTTATCCTTTGTCGTAGGCGACTGCCTGTTCCGCCAGGAGAAGTGGGGGGAGGCCATCCAGCCGCTGGAGGACTTTGTCGCCATGCGCGTTGAGATGCAAAAGAACAAGCGGCGGCGCGTCACCGTGGAGCCCAACCTCGATACCGCGCTTATTCAGCTGGCGGTCGCCCATGACCGCAGCGATCAAAAGGACCAGGCGCTCGAGCACCTGCTCACCCTGGTCGACTACTACGGCGCGCCGACCCCCCACCTGGCCATGGCCCTGTCCGAGCAGGGGCGTCTCGCGTATCAAACAGGGGACTTGAAGCGCGCACGAACCGCGCTTGAGCGTTTTATCAACGAGGACAAGGCGGGCAAGGAACCCTTCAAGCAGGGGGCCCCGCCTCAGCGCTCCCGCGTGATGTATTACCTCGGCTGGGTTGAGGCCCTGGAGAAGCGGCATGTGCCCGCTGCCGAGCGTTTCTCAAAGGTGCCCCGCAATCACCCGCTTGGAGCGGACGCGGCGCTGCAACACGGCATTGCCTTGGTCAATGCCGAGAATTTTGAGCTCGCTGCCAAGCACTTCCCTGACATGCTGAAGCATTTCAGGGAGCACGAGAAATTATCGCTTGTCATCTATTACGCGGGCCTTTCCACCGCCAAGCAGAAGGATTGGGCTACGGCAGCCAATTACTTCAAGCGGGTCCTTGAAAACTACCCCGACTCCGTGTTTTCCGACCAGGCGCTCTACGAATGGGCGTGGTCAGAACGTGCACGGAAACGCAACAAGGAGGCGGTTGCCCTCTATAATCAGCTCCTCGCCAAGCACCCGAAAAGTCCGCTTGTGGTCAAGGTGCAAAGCGAACTGGCCGAGCTCAACCTGGACAGCGGTGCCCAGGACGAGGTGATTGCCCAGCTCACCACGACCCTGAAAACCGTCCAGGATGAGGCGCTCAGGGAGCCGATCCGCATCCAGCTCGCCAGCGCGCACTTCAAGAAGGCGGATCACGAGACCGCTGCGGCCTTGTTCGAGGAACTCCTTGTCGATTATCCCAAGTCGAAGCTGCGTGCATCCATGCTCTTCCAGGCGGGTGAATCGCGCCTGAACCTGAAGGAGACGGCGGTTGCCCGCGATCATTATTCCGCGGCCGTCAAGCTGTCGGGAACAGCGCCCGCCCTGGCTGAATCCCTGGCCATGCGCCTGGGTGAAACCCAGTCCTTGACCGGCCAATACAAGCCCGCAGTCGGGACCTACCGCGATTTTCTGCGCCGTTTTCCCGAGAGCCCGTGGATACGCAATGCCCAGTTCGGTCTTGCCTATGCCCTCGAGAGAAGCGACAACGCGAGGGCCGCTATCGGCGAGTACCGCAAGCTCTTTACCGACCCGAAACGGGTTGACCTGTGGACGGTGCGAGGTCGTTTCCAGGTGGGCGAATGTTATTTCAACCAGCGGGAGTACGAGGCGGCGATTGCTGAATTTGTCAATATCGAGATCAATTTTAAGAAGTACCCCAGTTGGCAGGCCAAGTCCGTCCTCGAGGTGGGTCGTGTGCTCCTCGCCCAGGAAAAACGTGAGGAGGCCTCGCAGCGTTTCAAGGATGTGATCAACCGCTACAGCAAGGAAAAGGCCGCCCTCGTCGCGCGCCAGTATCTCGACCAACTCCGGTCCGGTTGAATAATTAGTTTAACGGAAAATAAATTATGAATATGAACGACTATAATACTGTACCATCATTGCGTTGGCGCTACGCGCTGTTCACC
>JAPYUI010000050.1:0-15991 GCA_029936175.1 Kiritimatiellia bacterium | reverse complement strand
GAGGGTGCGGACGGGGACCAGGAAATGATGTGGGACCTGATAAAGAAGGGTGGCCCGGTGATGATCCCGCTGGCGATCGCCTCCATCCTCGCCCTCGCGCTCGCGGTCGAGCGTTTTATATCCCTCTCCAGGCAACGCGTGTTGCCCCAGGGCTTTCTCGAGGGATTCGGTGAGGCCTGGGACGGGGATGCAAGCGGGGAAGCCGCCGAGGCCTTCTGCGAGCGTTCACAGGGAGCGGCCGGCCACGTGTTCAAGGCCGGCATCCAGTGGCGAAACGAGGGGTACCAGGCGGTCGGCAAGGCCATTGAGGATGCCGGCATGCGCGAGGCTGAAAAAATGAAGCGCAGCCTGCGGCCGCTTTCGGTTATTGCCGGCGTATGTCCACTGCTGGGCCTGCTCGGAACGGTTTACGGCATGATTGATGCCTTCCAGAAAACGGCGGATAGCGGCGGCGCGGCCAAGACGGCTGACCTGGCCAACGGCATTTACCAGGCCCTGGTGAGTACGGCCGCTGGATTGACCATCGCCATTCCGGTCCTGTTGCTCTTCCAGTGGTTGTCATCCCGCGCTGACCGCGCGATCGATCATATTGACGAGGTCGGCACCGAGTTCGTGGTCAATCACGCACGCGACAAGGGAACCCCATCGTGAATTGCCGCCGGAATAGCTCATCCAGCGACGGGGAGATCATCAATATATCCAGCATGCTGGACGTGATGTTCATCCTGATCATCTTTTTCCTGGTCACCACGACCTTCAAGGAGGAGGAGATTGACCACCTGGTAAACCTGCCGGTGGATGCCAGGAACCAGTCACTCACCCAGTCGACCGGGAACCTTGCCAAGATCAACATTCGCAAGAGCGGGGCCTACGTCCTGATGGGTCGGCAGGTCACCGAGGAGGAAATATCCACCTGGATGAGCGCCGAAATCGACAAGAAACCCGACCTCAAGGTGCTGATCCGTAGCGACCAGGATGCCAAGCATCTCTACCTGGCTAACGTCATGTCCATTTGTCGCCATGTCGGGGTTCCGCGTGCCAATATCGCCGTGAAGACCGAACGCTGAGCGCAGATGCCCGAGATTGAAACAAGCGAAACCGATCCGGAGACTCCCTCGGGCCTGACCCGGGCCGTGCGTATCAAGATTTACGCCTGGGGGGCCCTTGCCCTGCTGCTCGCGAGTGCGATCTGGACCTGGATGTACTTGCGCCCCGAGCGCTGGTACACCTACACCGACCAGGTTGCGGTTGAAAAAGTGGCGCGGGATGTCCAGCCGGGTTACGTGCTGTGGGATCCTGCCGAGGCGGTCAGCCAAGGCATCGATGGAGCGCATGTCACCGGACAGTCGGTTATTTCCTCGGACGGGGTGCGCATGGTTTACACCAGCGGCGGAAGCGAGGGGGACGCCAACCTTTTTCTCCGGCTCTGGGATGGAAACACGTGGGGAGCGCCACGCCCGATGCGCGCCCTTAACAGCAAGTTTCACGAGACCTCTCCCGCGCTCAGCGGTGATGGACAGTTCCTTTTCTTCACCAGCAACCGCCCCGGGGGCCAGGGCGGCGACGATATCTGGGTCTCGAAGTGGGACGGGGCTGAATACGCCTGGCCCCTGCCGTTGACCGCACGGGTCAACACGCCTTTTGACGAGACCGACCCGGCCTTGACCCCGGATGGCCTGGCCCTTTTCTTTGCCTCAAACCGTCCGCACCAGGCGGCGGATATCAGCGAGAAGGAAGCGACCGAGGCGGCGATTGCCGAGCAGCTCGCCGACGTGAATGAACGCAAGGTCGATTTCGACCTTTACTCTGCGGACCTTGCCGGTGACACGCTTCCTGAGCTGATCGTTGAACGCCAGTTAAGCATGCTCTATTCGTTGCGCGAGGGAGCCCTCGCAGATGCCGGGGTGATGGCCAAGCTCGGGGGCTCGCCCAGCACCGAGGCCGCGGTTGACAAGGCACTGGCTTATCTCGTCTCCCAGCAGGAGGAAGATGGAAGGTGGGATATTTCCCGGACCGGTGGACAGCGCGGCCACGATGTTGCCGCCACGGCCTTCAGCCTCCTGGCCCTTTATGGTCGTGGTGAACGCCACGACCGCGCGTGCACCTACCAGGAACAGGTCAAGCGCGGCCTGGACTGGATGCTCGCGCAGCAGCACGGTGCCAGCGGCGACCTGCGCGGGGACCGGCCGCAGCAAAACGCGATGTATGACCACGGTATCGCGGCCCTCGCACTGGTCGAGGCCTACGGTGTTACCAAGGATCCGGCCTTGCGCCCGCGAGCGCAGGCCGCCATCGATTTCATCGTCGATGCCCAACACGAGGAGGGTGGGTGGCGCTACCGCCCCGGGGACCGCGGCGACCTCTCGGTGAGCGGCTGGATGGTCATGGCCCTGGCCAGCGGGGAATTCTCCGGCATCCCGATCCCCGCCAGGACCAAGGCCGGGGTCCTCGACTTCCTCGAGCTGGTCAGCGGGGGCAAGGAGGGTGGTTCCTACGGCTACACGGATAGTCCGGGCAAGGGGAACTCCAGGAAAGACGCCATGAATGCGGTCGGCTTTTTCTGCGCGCAGCTCAATGGGGCCTCGTCGAACGCAGCCAGGGCCTTTGAATCAGGGCTTATCCTCGACCAGGGCGGCTTCAAGCTCGCGGATATTTATTATGCGTACTACGGGACCCTCGCCGCCTACCAAAACCAGGGACCGGTCTGGCGAAAATGGATGAAAACCATGCAGGCCGCGTTCATCGAGGCCCAGACCCCGGACGGATCGTGGGAGCACAGTGGTCCCCACGCCAGCTCCATGGGAAAAGTCATCGGCACCGCGCTGGTTGCACTCTGCCTCGAGGCACATTACCGCTATACGCCACTTTACGGGCTCGGTTTCGAACCGGATCCGGCCGGTCCGAATCCGCATGTCGTCGGCGGCGATGCCTTGCCCAAGACCCCCATCTTCCGCCATGCCAAGCACCTGGCCGTCCTCAGTTCCCCGGGGGATGACAGTGCCCCGGTCGTCACCGACCACGGGGACTTCCTGTACTTTGCCTCGAACCGGGAAGGGGGCTTCGGGGGCTTTGATATTTACCGTTCCCGGGTTACGGGAAAGGAGCCCACCGTCCCGGACAACCCGGGTCGTGAGATCAACAGCCGGTTCAACGAAACCCACCCGGCGGTACGCATGGCCGGCTTCCACCTCCTCTTCAATTCCGATCGAGAAGAAAATGCTTCCGGGCTCTACGGTTCCAAGAGCAAGCGAGTGCTTCGCCGTTACGACTACTCGAAGCACCCCTCGGGTGCATGGCTCAAGGGCAATATCGGTTGGCTGATTGCAGCCCTGCTGACATTTATTTTGTTTTCCATGCTCACGCTCCGTGCACTCCGGAGGCCCCTCCTTATACCGGAGGAACCCGAGCTCGCTCCACCCGCCCCTTCCCCCCCAGGATTATGAAATCCAAGGATCTAAAACCGATCAGCAGAAAACACCGTGCCGGGCTTCTCCTCGTGGCCCTGCTTGCGCTGGCGGCATCGGTCCTGCTCTGCTGGGTTATCTGGGGGAAGTTGAGCCGGGAGGTGTGGGCCTACTTCACCGACGAGGAGGGCACGCGGGTGGAGGTGCAGGAGGACAAGGCGCGTGCGGTGCTTTGGGAGGACCCACTCCAGAATGTTTTCGTCGAGCAAATTGACCCGGAAGCCCCGGAGGAGCGAGACCCGGTCAATCAACCCGGTGATCGCCTCGAGGCCGCCTTTTCACCTGACGGGACCACCATGGTTCTCGTGCGCCGGGTCATCGATAGCGGGACCGACCTGTTCTTCTCGCAATGGGACGGGCGTACCTGGTCCCGCCCCGAGGCCCTGGCGGCGCTGAATGACGCCGGCAACGACCGTGGGCCCGCGTTTTCGCGTGATGGAAAGCACCTCTACTTCGCCTCTGACCGTGAAGGGGGCCAGGGTGGCTATGATTTGTATGTTGCGCGCAAGGAAGGGGCGCACTGGGGCCTTCCCGAGGCACTCGGTGAAACCGTCAATACCGCGGCGAACGAACGTGGCCCCGCTCCCTCGGCGGACGGCCAGCGCCTGTTTTTCTCCTCCGATCGCGGAGGCGGGCGCGAGGATATTTTTGCTGCCCGGGTGCTCCCCGGGACCCCGGCTAATGACCTTCAGCCTCCGGCGGAAGACCTTGAAGCCCCGGCGGAGGACCCCGGCCCCCCGAGTCTCCCGCGGTTTTCTGCCGCTGAACCCGTGGGGGACCTCAACTCCCAGGCCGACGATGTCCAGGCCGCGTTGACCCGGCGCGGTGACCATGTTTTTCTCGCCTCTGACCGCGCCCGGGATAGTGCATCCGGATTTGGTGTGTATATCAGCCGGGTGGTCGGCGGCAAGGAGTTGCCCCCGGAAAAGGTGGACCTCTATCTCGAGGAGGGCGAAGCAACCGACCCGGCCGTGCGCATGGAAGGTTTTGACCTGCTGTTCAGCCGGGCCCCCACGGTCGTGGATCATTCGGGAGAGGATGCCCCGGGTGCCCACCTTCTCTATCGCTCCACGACTCGCGAGGTCTTTCCTTATACGGATCTCACGCGCTGGGAACAGTTCAAGGAGCTGATGAGCAACATCATCTGGTGGATCCTGTTGGCCCTTGCCGCCCTGGCCGCCCTGATTTACCTCCTTGAGCATTGGCGTGACCTCACCAGCCTGTACCACCAGTGCCTTGCCGGATCGGTTGCGGTTCACCTGGTCGCGCTCCTCCTCATGATGATCTGGCTCATCAGTAAAGAATTCGAGGCGGGGGGTGAACCCCAGGCACCGGAGATCGCGATCAGTATCGATGCGCTGGCCCAGGAAGAACTGGCCCTGGAGAGCACCCCGGACGAGGCACAGATAAGTGAAAGCCCCGTCGCACTGGTAACCGACAAGCTGGAAAGTGACTTCAAGATTCCGCGCTTCGAGCCCAAGGAGCATGTCGAAACCCGTCCCATCGTGAGGAACACCAGTAAAACCTCGCTGGTTACCGATATCCGTCCCTCCAAGGCGAGTACGGCAACGACCGATGAACCGGTCACCCGTCCCGAGCAAATCTCCCCCCTGCTTACGGCCCTGCCCGACACGGTCCTGCCCGAGCCGGAAAGCCCAGAACTCGACGAGCATGCCCCGGGGGAAACCCAACAGGCCGAGGAACCCGCCAATCCGCTGGCCGATCTTTTCCGACCGACCGATGCGATTCCCCAGGTCGAGACCGAGAAGTCCGCGGAAAAAGCAGAGCCGGTGAACAAGCCGGTTGAGGCCACGACCGAGACGGATCAAATCGAACCCGGCGACGCCACGGCGGAAACGAAAGACACCCAGGGCGAGGTGGTGGTGGCCCACCGAGGACTTGAGGCCGATGGTCAACCACCGGCCCTTGATGGCACGGGCACAGCTGCCGCCATGAGCCTCAATCTCCCCGGGACCGACCCGCAATCCGACCCGCTCCTGCCGGGGAAACTGGAGACCCCCCTGCACGAGCTGGATCCCAACGCGTTCACCAAGATGATTCGCAAACAGCGCGGCAAGCCGTCGCTGGAAACCATCGAGCAGCTCGGCGGATCGGATGCCACCGAGCGCGCCATCGGGGCCGCCCTGGAGTGGCTCAGCCGCAACCAGGAGGCCGATGGCCGCTGGGATACCCGGAAACACGGGGGAAAGGGTGACTACGATACCGCCAGTTGCGGGTTGGCCCTGCTGTGCTATTACGGATGGGGCCTTAGCCACCGTTCCAACGGTAAATACCAGCATACGATTCGCCGGGCGATTGACTGGTTGGTCGCCCAGCAGAAGGAGAACGGTGACCTGCGCGGCGGTGGACGCATGTATTGCCACGGTATCGCGACCATCGCGCTCTGCGAGGCCTACGGGGTGACGAAAGACTCGGCACTGAAGGAGCCTGCGGAAAAAGCCATCGCCTTGATCGTGGCCTCGCAAAGCCCGGCCAAGGGGGGATGGCGCTACGAGCCCCGGCCCGGCGATGCCGATACCTCGGTTAGCGGTTGGCAGTACATGGCCCTGCACAGTGCCCGCATGGCCGGCATAGAGGTTGCGGAAAGTGTGTTTGAAAATGGCCGCCGCTGGTTCGACCATGCCGGTGGCGGCGAGCACGGGGGCCTCTACGGGTACACCGGTCCCGAGAAGAACAAGCCCGCGATGGTGGCCACCGGGATGTTCTGTCGACAGCTCGACCTGGTACCCCCGACCGACCCGCGCATGCCGGAGAGTGCCGCCATATTGAAAAATCGTCCTATCAATGTTCGCAGCCCGGACTATTACTACCTCTATTACGGGACCCTTGCCCTGTACCAGCACCAGGGTCCGACCTGGACGGATTGGAACGAGCGGATCAAGGAAACCCTGCCCCTGTTGCAGCAGAAAAACGGCGCCGAGGCCGGCAGCTGGGACCAGAGCGCGGCCCACGCCGCCTCCGGCGGGCGGGTGGTGTCCACCACCCTGGCGACCCTGAGCCTTGAGGTGTACTACCGCCTCTTGCCGATGTACGGCTTCCGCAACGCCGAGGCCCTGCCGCCCCGGAAACAGAAGGGGAATTAAATCCCCGTTCCTTTGCCCGGTTAAATCGCGGCCTTGTATTACGGCGGTTTTCCCTTGTGGGGGCATGGGACCGAGCCTATCTTGCTTACGGTGTTCCATGCGGCTGCTCTTGACCATCCAATACCATTGCACCTGCTTGTCCGGGGCCATCTGGATCGGGCTTGGCGTCGTCGCATCCGGGGATGGAACAATCACCCCCGAAGCACGGCATTTCTTTGAAACCAGGATTCGACCGGTCCTGGTGGAGCGCTGTTTTGAATGTCATTCCGCCGGGGCCAAGAAGCCGGGTGGAAAACTTCGCCTGGACAACCCGGAGGCCCTGCTCAAGGGGGGAGCCTCCGGCCCCCTGGTGGTCCCCGGAAAACCAGGGGAGAGCCTGCTGCTGCAAGCCCTGCAGCACGACGGCGTGGAAATGCCCCCCGAGACCCCGCTCCCTGAAACCATCGTGCACGATTTTCGCGAGTGGGTTCGCATGGGTGTTCCGTATCCGGATGCCGGGGACCTGAGACCCGCAGTGCAAGCTGCGGAACCCACGATTGCCAGTACCTTCTGGTCTTTCCAGGCCGTGGGCAATCCCGATCCCCCTGAGCCGGCTGATCGTGCCTGGTCCCGGGATCCCCTGGACCGGTTTGTACTCGCACGCATGGAAGCGGCAGGCTTGAAGCCGACCGCGGATGCAAGGGCTGCACACCTCGTCCGAAGGTTGTACATCGACCTGCTGGGCCTGCCGCCGACCATGGAGCAAACCCGGAATTTTGTGAAGGAAGCCCGGCAGCAGCCCAGAGCAGCAGTGGAGCAACTCGTGGACGACCTGCTGGCCTCCCCTCACTTCGGTGAGCGCTGGGGGAGGCATTGGCTGGATGTCGCGCGCTACGGGGAATCCAATGGAAACGATGGCCTCGGCCGCAATGCAACCTTTCCCCATGCCTGGCGTTACCGGGATTACGTTATCCAGGCCTTCAATGATGATGTGCCATACGATCGTTTCCTGCGGGAACAAGTCGCGGGTGACCTGTTGCCCGCCACCACGCCTGCTGACCGCGATCGGCAACGTGTCGCGACCGGCTTCCTGGCCATCGGCTCCAAGCCGGCCAAGGCGATGAACGACAATTTCGATATGGACGTTGTCGCCGACCAGGTTGACGTGGTGAGTCGAGGTGTCATGGGGATCAGCATGGCGTGTGCCCGGTGCCACGACCACAAGCACGATCCGCTTTCCACCCGCGATTATTATGCCCTGGCGGGCATTTTCCAGAACACGGAAACACTCTGGGGCAGGGCGGCAAACGAAAAGTTGACCGCGCCACCAACACCCCTGCACGAGTTGAGCGCGGACCCCGATGGGCGGTTCCCTGAAATGCCGCACCCCGTCAAGGTCGTGCTGGATCTTGCGCCCGGCTATGCCCCTGCAGTCAACGCGTTGGAACCCATCCTTTATGCACCCCTGGATGCCCCGCCTGGAAATCTCGTCCCAGAGAAAGGGCTTACCTTTTCCCCCGAGGATTTCGCCGTGTTTTCGTCAAAGCGCATCCGGGGAGAAGGGAGCCTCTCCAATGACACCTTCTCCGTTTCCTTCTGGTTCCGGAATGGCAAGGCCAACCAGGAACGTCCCGTCACCGCCTACCTCTTTTCACTTGCCCCGGATGCAAAGAAACCCTCATCCGGCGATCACCTTGGTATCAGCGGGAATTACCAGGGAAAACCCCCGGGCAAGCTTTTCATCTTCAATGGCAATACGGGCAAGGTATCCCTGCGCGGGACCACCACGATCCCTCCGCGTACCTGGAACCACGTGGTCTACGTGCGGGAAGGCCATCACGTCAAGGCCTGGCTCAATGGGGGGAATACCCCGGAACTCGATGGCGAGGTTCCCTCGACGGTGGGGAGCGCGCGGACCTTCTTTATCGGGGCCCGGAACGATCGTTTTGCCCCGCTACAGGGCAACGTTGCCGCATTTGCCTTTTTTAACCGTGCCCTGACCGGGGAGGAGGCGGCCCGCTTGCATGAAAGTTCCGGACAACCCAAGGGCCCGGGCGACCAGATGCCACTGCCCCCCGGGGTGAAAAAAAACCTGGCAATGGGTGTGCGCGATCGCGCGGCGATCAAGGAAGGCAAGATCAACATCAAGGGGTCGGCGAAGAAACTGGGCCCCGTGGTTCCGCGCGGGTTTCCCTCTGGCCTGGTGATACAGGCGGAGGATGCCTGCCTGCCCATGCCCACGAACCAGAGTGGACGGGTGGAGCTGGCACATTGGTTGACGCATCCAGCACATCCCCTGACCACACGTGTCATGGTAAACCGGGTATGGCAGCACTTGTTTGGCCAGGCCCTTGTCGGTACGCCCGATGATTTCGGCGTGTACGGGCAGCGTCCTACGCATCCCGAATTGCTCGACCACCTGGCGACCCGTTTCGTGGACGGGGACTGGTCGGTGAAAAAATTGGTTCGCTTGATCGTGTTAAGCCGCACCTACCAGTTGAGCAGCACGAGTGACACGCACCGGCAGGAGGTCGACCCGGAGAATACCTGGTATAGCCGGCACCAGCGTCGCCGCCTGGATGCCGAGTCGTTGCGTGACAGCGTCTTGCTGGTTTCGGGTCGCCTGGAAACGCGTCCCGGAAGGGGGTCCGCGATCCAGGAGGTCGACATACTGCTGAATTGGCCGATCGGTGAGGCCACGAACCTGCACAAGCCAAGCCTTCATCGAAGTGTCTATCTCTGCATGATGCGGAATGCCCCACCGCCGGAACTGGCCGCCTTTGACCTGCCGGATGGAATGGGTGTGACAGGTCGACGTCATGAAACCATCCTTCCCGGCCAGTCGTTGTACTTGATCAACAGCCCCTTGCTGGTCGAGCAGGCCCAGGCCCTTGCGGCCCGGGTGCTGGACGCGCCCGGGCTGGATGATGCGGGTCGCATCGATCGCGTGTATCAATGGGCCCTGCAACGGGCACCGCACCCAGGCGAACGGAAACGTGCCCTTGCGTATCTCCATGGGGGGGCGGTACAGGACGAGGCTGGCAGGAAGAAAAACTGGGCGAGCTTTTGCCAGGCCCTGTTCATGACCAATGAATTCCGGTATATTGATTAAAACGGTGTATACATGACCAGCAGACGTGAAATGTTACGCAGGGCATCCTGCGCTTTCGGGGCCCTTGCACTCAAGGGCCTGTGTGCCGAGTCGGACCGGGATCGGACAGGTCCCGGTGGGGAGCCACGTATCCCGGTTCGGCCCGTGCGGGCCAAGCGGGTAATCTTCCTCTGCATGAGCGGTGGTCCCGCGCATCTGGACACCTTTGATTACAAGCCGCAGACCGGGAAAAAAAAACACCCGGGATCCGCATTTGATTTCAGGCAGCACGGGGAAAGTGGCTTGTGGATTTCCGACCTTCTTCCCCACACCGCCAGGCATGCGGACAAGCTCTGTGTATTGAATGGGATGTACGCGGATACCGGAAATCATGCGCAATCCTTTCTCCAGTTGCACACCGGGGAGAAACTGCGGAAGCGGCCGAGCATGGGTGCCTGGATCAACTACGGCCTGGGTACCGAGAACCAGGACCTCCCGGGGTTCATCAGCATGAACACATCCAAGCCCTCCGTGTACGCCAGTGCCTTTTTGCCATCGGCATACCAAGGCACCCCAATCGGCGTGAACGGGGAAAACATGTCCACGGCCACCCTGGGCAATATTCGCAGTGACCACCTCGACCTGCCTGCGAAGCGTAGGCAACTGGACCTGGTGCAGGCGATGAATCGCGAGCACCGGGTAAGTCGACCGGAGGACCCCCACCTTGAAGGGGCCATCCAGTCAATGGAACTCGGGTTTCGCATGCAGACCGCGGGTCCCGACCTGATGGACCTTGGCCGGGAGTCACGGCATACCCTGGAACGCTACCGCGTGGGCTTCAAGCAATCGGTTGGAACCTGTCGACCGACCGACTTCGGTCGCCAGTGTCTCCTGGCGCGCCGCTTCGCCGAGGCCGGGGTTCGGTTCATCGAGGTGAACCACGGCGGTTGGGACCAGCACAAGAACCACCGCCGGGACTTGAAGGCCAACTGCGAATCCACGGATGCACCGATCGCAGCCCTGCTGGAAGACCTTGAGCAACGCGGCATGCTGGAAGACACCCTGGTCGTCTGGGGGGGCGAATTCGGACGACCCGGCTTGACCCCGGATGATGGAAAGGACCAGACCGGGCACAACGCCAAGGGGTTCACGTTCTGGCTGGCTGGTGGCGGTGCGAAGCGTGGCTTCGTACACGGTCGTACCGACGACACGGGTTCCCGCGCGGTTGAAGGGAAGATGCACTTTCGCGACCTGCACGCCACGATCCTCCACATGATGGGCCTGGACCACCAGCACCTGGCATTTCGGCATGAAGGCCGTGACCACCGCTTGACGGGCCCGGAAGAGGCCCGGGTTGTCACGGATATCCTCGCTTGATTTCCCCGGGATCCCGTACGTGACCCGATTGCCCTCGCTGATGGAGGAGGAAGTCTGCTAACAAGGGACGTAGATGAAGCAAGAAGGGAACGAAACGGCCCGGCGGGGGATTGCCCGATTGGTCGGGCAGCTTGCCGGGCGAAATCCCTTCGACGGGGATAGCAAGCCCTCGCGGGTCAGGCTGTTTCAGCCCGGGGCCGGGCGTCCCGCCGTGCCCTTTCCGCATCCATGGAATTACACCCGGCCCCTGGAGATCCTGGAGACCTTTTTCTGGCAGGCTGAGCGGCTGGAGGGTCCGGCGAGCAATAATCGCTACCTGGACATCCCCGGGCGGGCCCCGATCCTGGTCAGTCGAGACCCCGGAATCATCCGGGCGATCCTGCACGCCACCGGCGACGGCCCGGGGAAATTTGATCGCGATACGCTTCCGTCCGCCGGTATCGCGCGCGCGACCGGGGAAGACACGCTGCTCTACGCGAATGGCCCCCTGTGGAAGGTCCACCGGAAACTCGCCGCACCGTCGTTCAACAAGTCAAAACTCTTCCAGCCCGAGCGATTCCAGGAGTTTGAGGAAACCTTTCGCCACACCATCCGGTTGCGCCTGGACGCCCTTCGGGTGTACCTGGAGGAGAGCGGGGAGGCCTCGATCCAGGTTGCGCTCGAGTCGGAAATCAAGGTGGTGATGCTGGAAATGCTGGCCAACAACTTTTTTGGTGCGGAGATCCCCTACGAGGATATACGCGATCGCTTTACCCCTTCCCTGCAGCGCGTGATCGACCATATCGTGCGTGACACGGTGTTGAACCGCCTGGGCATCCCGCTCGAGCGGATGCCCAATCTCTCGCGAAAGATCGCCCGGATCAAGGCGGACTTTGCAAACTTTGAGGAATTGACCGACCGGGTGCTGGCTCCCCGCGCCGAGGAGCGGGGCCTGTGGAAGCAATTCAAGTCGGATGCGCCGGATGAAAAGCTGCGCAGCAATATCCGGGTCTTCCTGGCCGGGGCCCTGGAGGCCACCACCTCCTTTGCCACCTGGGCCATCGCCCACCTGGCGCGTCACCCGGACATCCAGGAGCGCGTCTTCCAGGACGTGAAGGAGGTCGACACCTACACGCCGGATAACCTCAACCAGTCCAAGGAGTTGAACCGGGTGCTGGAGGAAACCCTCCGCCTGACGCCCTCGCTCTATTTCCTGCCGCGCAAGGCCACCGCCGATACCTGGGTGGTGACCACGGATGAGCGGAAGATGTTTATCCCGGGTGGAACCCATATCCTGCTGGATATCTGGCATGCGAACCGGCTCGAGGCCCATTGGGGCGTTGAACAGAGCGGCTACCCCGCATCGGCATTTGCCCCCGATCGCTGGGCCGTGCTGGCGGACCGGGGCGTTGACCCGAAAGGGTTCCTTCACTTCGGTTTCGGGCATGGCCCCCGGGTGTGCCCGGGCAAGTTCCTCGGGCAGCTCGAGGTGGGCCTGGTCGTGGGCGCGATCGTCAAGACCTTCCGGTTCAGCGCGGTACACGCGGATAGCCCGGCAAAGGCGGGGGTGTCAACCAAGCCCGTGGATGGCGCGCTGGTCAACCTTGAATTGCGTTCCCAGAGCTGAGGAGCCTTATGACGATGAAAAGAAACCCCCCCATGTTTGCCCTGCTGCTAATCGCCTGTTCCATGGTTTCCGCCCCCGGGCAACAGGAGACGTGGACGCGTTTTAGGGGTCCCAATGGTTCGGGTATCAGCGATGCCCGGACGATCCCCACGAAATGGACCGCGAAGGACTATAACTGGACGGTGAAGCTGCCCGGGACCGGGAGCAGCTCCCCGGTGGTCTGGGGGAATCGTATTTTCCTCACCTGCAACGATGCACAGCAGGCCGTGCGCAGGATCGTGTGCCTGGATACCCGGGACGGACGGGTTCGCTGGTTCCGGGATTATGTCCACCCGCGCTATGCCATGCACCGGGACAACGATTTTGCCTCGTCGACGCCCAGTGTCGACGCGGACGGGGTGGTCCTGACCTGGTCAACGCCGGGGCGCTTGGTAATGCTGGCCCTGGACCTGGAGGGGCGGGAACAGTGGCGAAAAGACCTGGGGCCCTACGTGGGCCTGCACGGGTCAGCCAGTTCCCCGGTCATCGTGGACGACCTGGTTATTCTTGCCAATGACCAGATGAACCCGGTCGTCATGAAGCGCCACCTGCCGAAGAATGCATCGATGACGCCCGGCGATAGTTTCCTCATCGCGGTTGATCGTGCGACCGGGGATACCCGCTGGAAGGTCAAGCGCCGCACCGTGCTGGCCGGTTATGCCACGCCCTGCCTCCGTCGCCCCGAAGGAGGGGACGCTGAACTGGTCTTCACCGGCACGGCGCACGGCCTAACCGGTGTCGACCTGGCCACCGGGAAGGTGAATTGGGAGATCCCCGGCCTGTTTTCCAGTCGAACCGTGGGTTCACCCCAGTTGCACGGTGACCTGGTATTTGCCAGCCATGGCGCCGGCTTGTCGGGCCAGCGTTTCGTTGCGGTCCGTGCCCGGTACCGTGAGGGAACAGTCAAGCCCGCCCTGGCCTACGAGGTGACCCGTTCCGTTCCGCTGGTGCCCAGTTGCCTGGTCAAGGACGGCTTGCTCTTCCTCTGGACCGGCGGTGGTATCGTCACCTGCCTGGATGCGGCGACCGGCCGGGAGCACTGGCGCGAGCGCGTGGGGGGCAGCTACTATTGTTCACCGGTTTGGGTCGACGGCCGCCTGTACTGTATCAGCAAGGAGGGCGACGTGGTCATCATCGCGGCCGACAAGGTCTACCGGTTCCTGGCAAAGGTACCCCTCGGTGAAAAATGTTTTTCCGTGCCCGCCATCGCCGATGGGGTCATGTACCTGCGTACCCAGTCGCAGCTTTTCTCGCTGGGGGGAACCCTGAAAAAAAATGAGCGGTCCTGCCGCCATGCAAAGGACCTTCCTTCCTGTCCTCCTCCCCCCGGTGCATGGGCTTTTACTTGTGTCGAAGGCAGCGGGTGCCCGCACCGTTATGGCTCGACCGAGCGGAGCTCGACGCTCACGATTTCCAGTCCCACATCCTCGTGGACGGTCAGGCCCCACCAGTCCACCAGCTCCAGGCCGACCGGTGACCCGGGGAATCGCGGTTTGCGTGGCTTGAAGTCCTCGATCGGCAGGTCGACCTCGAACAGGTCACCCGGCTCGGCATCCGTTCCGAGTAGCCGCGAGGTCGTGTATTTCCCGGCGAAACCGCCCTTGCGGTGGTGGGTGGTGAGCCCGAAGACCACGTCGCGTGGGGCCGCCAGGCGCCCGCGTACCCGGACCTGGGTGTGCTCTCCCAGGAGGGGTGGAGGCGTGTCACCCGACCATGCCCGGATCGCGGTCAGATAGAGCAGGACCGGGTCGTCCTCCGGGGTCTCCTTCCACAGCAGGGGCTCCGCGCGCAGTCCGCCGGGATAGGCGAGCCAGGTTCCGCAGGAAGCGTCCTCCGGCAGGGAACCCCGCCAGGAGGTCGAGAAGGCCCGCCGGGGCAGGGCCTCGAAGGCGGTTGCCTGCTCGAGCGCGGCCACCACCTCGTAATTCGGGGGCACCTCCTGTACCCGCCCATCCGCCAGGCGGGTTATGCGCACCAGTCCCTCGTTGACGGTCAGGCGGGTGGAGAAGGCATCGGCGGCCAGGTCGAGTTGGGTGCCCAGCACCTCCGCCTCGGCGGAGGGCGTGATAATGCGCATGGGTTTGTCACGCGGCTGTGGTTCCACATCGGCCGAGAGGTTTCCGCCCCGGAGCCGCAGGACCTTCTGGCCGAAATCCGCGATGGTGAGCATCGATCGGCCGGAAACGGTAACCCGTGACCCATCGTTGAAGGCCAGCTCCAGCCAGCCGTCCGAGGCCAGGGTTTCCAGGGTGCCGCCACCCAGGGCCGTGCCGATTTCGACGTGTTCCATCAAGCGGCCGCCATCGCCGGTCCATTGGACCGGGCCGCTCAGCCCGGTGACCCGTGCAATCGTCGTCTCGCGCGGGCCGAGCAGGACCACGCCCAGGATAAGCATGGCGGCTGCGCCAAGTGCCGCCGCTGCGGCGAGGGGCCAGGTGGCAATGCGCCCGCGCCCGCGATGTCGTGCCGGGGGCGGTGCGGTGACGCGGTGCATTACCTCCTCGACAAAGGCGTCCGCTGCCCGGGGCAGGTGGGAGAGGGTGGCCTGGACAAAGGGCTCCGCCTGCGACTCGGGATCCTGGAGCGAAAAGCCCAGCAGGCGGTGGGTCTGGAACAAGTCGGCCGCGCGCTGTTGCAATGCCGGGTGGGCGGCCAGCAGGGCATTGAGCTCGACCATGCCCCCGGGTTCGAGTTCACCTTCCAGGTAGTCGTTCCAGAGTGCTTCGAATTGTTCTTCGGGTTTCATATCATTTCTCCGCTTGCGCTTGCGCGCTTGGCCTCGATACAGGCCTGTAATTTCCGACGGGTGAGCCAGAGTTGTTTCTTGATCGCGGAAACCGAGCGCCCACTGCGCTCCGCCATTTCCGCGAGCGGGATTTCCTCCGTGTAGCGCCAGCCGATCAGTTCCTGCAGTCGATCCTGCAGCCCCTCGATACAGGCGCGGAGGTGGTGGACTTGCCGGGCGCTTGTGTCATCCGCCTCCTCGGCCCTGCGCTCCAGTTCGCGGCTCAGCAGCTCCGGGGCATAGCGCGAGTGGTAATCGGCGAGGCGCCGGAGCCGGGTCGCCTCGGTCATGACCTGGTAACGCGCGATGGTGTAGAGCCAGGCGCGGAAGCGGGTGCCGACCTCGAATTCAGCGATCCGGGTGAGTGCCGCGATAAAGGTGCGCTGGGCCACGTCGTCCGCGTCCCCGCCGGCGGGGCAATGGGCCGCGATCCAGGCCCGGATCGGGCGCTGGTGAAACCGCACGATGGTCTCCAGGGCGACCTGGTCGCCCGCCTGGGCCTCCCGGTAAACCGACTCGGCCAAATCTTCTTCGCCTGTATCCATT
>JAPYUI010000267.1 GCA_029936175.1 Kiritimatiellia bacterium | reverse complement strand
CGCCAGGTGGTCGTCAACGGCATACGCGCATCACTTTACCTGGATCAACCCGGCCTAGGCATTTTTCTTCAGGTTGCGCGCGTGCCATATCAACATGACCGGCGTCGCAATAAATGTGGAGGAGTAGGTTCCCACGATGATTCCGATGAAAAGCGCAAGCGCAAAGTCATGAATGGCCCCGCCACCGAAGACCAGCAGCATGACCACGGTAATCAGCGTCGTGATCGAGGTCATCAATGTTCGACCCAGGGTGTGGTTGATACTGATGTTCGCCACCTCGACATAGCTCTTGTCCTTGAGAAGCTTCAAGTCCTCTCGAATCCGGTCGAAAACAACGATGGTATCGTTCACCGAGTAACCAACAATGGTCAGCAGCGCCGCGATGATCGGCAGGCTGATCTGGTTGCCAAGCAGGCAGAACACACCCACCGTAATCAACACGTCGTGCACGAGGGCCGCGATGGCACCGAGGGCAAAACCAAATTCAAACCGGATGGTAATGTAAATGATGATACCGATTAGGGCGAAAAGAATGGCTTTCACTCCACGGGTCCGCATTTCTTGCCCGACCTGGGAGCCTACCATCTGCTCCTGCAGAAAAGACCCCTCCCCCAGCTTCTCGGTCAATGCCGCCAGCACCCTGGAAGAGTCACCCTGCTGGCCATCCTCCACGACCCCTTCATCGAGCTTCACCTTCACTTCGAGAAACTGGTTCGTTGTCGCCAGGTCTTTTTGATACGAAATCTGGGGTTCGCTGATTTTCAACGACTCCAGGAGCTCGCGAATCTCGGCAATCGGGTGCTGGGCAGGAGAAGCGTTAAACATAAGCGAGCGCCCCCCGGTCATGTCGACGGCAAAATTATCCATGCCTTTCTGGAAGAACATGGTTCCCGACCCGATGATGATCAACAATGAGAGGACCCCGGCGAGCTTGCGCTTACCCACAAAGTCAAAACTGAGACCCTGCTTGACGATGGAGAGCATCTTCACCTTCTTCAGCTTGGTCTTATTCGCCAGGAGATCGAACACCATGCGGGTGAAGATCAGCGCGGTATACATACTGACGAGAATACCGGCGGTCAGCGTCACGGCGAATCCACGAATCGCACCCGATCCAAAGAGGAAAAGAATCACGGCGACGAGCAAGGTCGTAATGTTGGCATCCAGGATGGTGCTGAACACCTTTTCAAAGCCTGCACTGACCGCGCTGGAAAAGCGTTTCCCCGAAAGCTGCTCTTCCCTGATTCGCTCGAAGATGAGTACGTTGGCGTCAACCGCCATACCGATGGTCAGAATCAAACCGGCGATACCCGGGAGGGTCAGGGTGGGCAAGCCCACGGCCGTAGGGGAGCCGGTATTGATAAAGATCCCGAGAAAGCCCGCCGCGAGCACCATGCCCAGGGGCAGCAGAAGAAGATCCATTACCAAGGCGAGATTCACCACCACCCCGGCAATCATGTAGTACCCGATCATGAAAATAAGGACGGCAATGGAGCCGATAATCATGGCGCGGGCGCCACTGGTGATGGAGTCTCTGCCCAGGGTCGGGGAAATCTCACTCTTGGTGAGAATCTCCACCGGAGCCGGCAGTGAACCCGCGCGAAGGACCACGGCCAATTGCTGTGCTTCTTCAAAAGTAAAGCCCCCACTGATCTCGGCACTGCCCTGGAGAATCGCCTCGTTGATGTTCGGGGCGGAGTAGAGCGTGCCATCGAGGACAATGGCCAATTGGCGCCGCTCGTTCGGGTTGGGGTTTTTGGCCCCGCCCGGGGCCAGGTCCGCCGTGATGTCTCCAAATTTCTTCGAGCCTTCGCTGTCGAAGCGCACGTTGACCGTCGGGCGGCCGAATTGGTCGGAACCAATGCTCGCGCCGGAAACACCGCTACCGGTGAGCTCTTCCCGCACGCTGACATAATGCGGATAAAAACGTATAGCACCGTTTTCAATCTCCCGCTGCAGCATGAAGTCAAAGCGCGGCGAAACGGACTGAAAGCGCCAGAGCTCCGGACCGGAGGCCTGGGGCGAACCCGTCTCATCAAGCGGCTTTGCGGTTGGGTCGATGATGTAGTAATACACCGGATAACTGCGGCCATCCGAACTGGTCCGGGTATCGGAGATCAGCTTATATCCACGAGGAGCCACGCCTGCGGCAAAGGCCTTTGCCGTGAGATTTTGATTATCCTTATGCACGGTACGAAAGGCAAGGAAAGCCACCTTCTCAAGCATGCCCTCAATACTCGCTCGATCCTCCGGGCCAACCCCGGGGATCTGCATGACGATCCGCAGGGTGCCGGGTTCCGGATAGACAATCGCCTCCCGCAAACCCGAGCCGTTGATCCGGTTTTGAAGAACTTCCAGGGCTTGTTCCTGGAACGCCTTTCGTTCCGCATCCTCCAGCTCCCGGCCCATGTTTTCCACGAGCTTGGATTCATCAACCTGCAGGGTGAAGCTGAATCCACCCTTCAAGTCGATCCCGTAATTCAAGCCATAGGTTACGAATAAAGAAATCGAACCAAAAACAAGCGCGGCCAATATCAGCCAATGCCAGAATGCATTCTTCTTCATGAATGAATCCCCCGTATTCCTTTTGAATAGATCATGTCGAGAGCGAGGCCTCTTCGATATCTGTATCTTTATCCAGGATCGCGCTGATCGAATTACGTGAAGCATCCACCTTGACCCCGTCCGCAATCTTTATGCACAAGGTTTTTTCCTTGGCATTCGATACCGAGCCGATCAGTCCGCCGGCAAACAACACCTTGTCGCCCGTCTTCACCTTGCTCAACATATTCCGCCGCTCGCGATCTCGTCGCTGCTGGGGTCGAATCAGCAGGAAATAAAAGATGGCCAGCATGATCGCGATCATGCCGAACATCTGTACAGGATCACCCGATCCGGTTGCCGCCGCAGGTGCCTGCGCGAGGACCGTAACCTTTGCCATCACCGGCAGTAAAATAGTATTCATTCGTCACCATGCCATGTTTGGTCCGGTTTTAACACCGGGCTATAGCCGCGCTTGAATTCCTCCCGGAATACCTGGAAGCGTTCCTCCCGTATGGCGGCCTTTATTTTCTCCATAAACCGCCGGTAACAATGCAGATTGTGCAGGGTCAGGAGCCGGATGCCCAGGAGTTCTTCCGTATTAAAAAGGTGCCTAATGTAGGCACGGGAAAAGTTTCTGCAAGCATAACAGTCGCAATCTTTTTCGATCGGCCGAAGGTCCTCCTTATATACAGCATTCCGCAGTGCAAAACGCCCCCGCTGGGTGTACGCGGTACCATTCCGGGCCACCCGGGTCGGCAGGACGCAGTCAAACATGTCCACCCCACGGGCAATCGCCTCGACCATCTGGCCGAATACCCCCACCCCCATCAAATAGCGCGGACGGTCCTCCGGCAAGGCATCGATGGAGGATTCAATGCCTTTCAAGATCAATTCGTCCGGCTCGCCGACGCTGACCCCGCCGATTGCGTAGCCATCAAACCCCATGGTGGCGAGCTCCCGGGCACAGGTTTCACGCAGATCCTCAAAGACACCGCCCTGGACAATGCCGAAGCGCAGCTGCCCCTCGGCCTTGGGCTGCTCCAGGCAATCGGCCGCCCACCGGAGCGTGCGGGCGACGGCACGCTCCGCGTAATCCCGTTCCACCGGATAGGGCATACACTCATCAAAGACCATGGCAATATCCGAACCCAGCTTTCGCTGGATTTCCATGGACTCTTTCGGCCCCATGAAATGCGTGCTGCCATCGATATGGGACTGGAAAACGACGCCCTCCTCCTGGATCTTGTTCAGTCGGCCCAGGCTCCAGACTTGAAACCCACCGCTATCCGTCAAGATGGCCCGGTCCCACCCCATAAAGCGATGGAGCCCACCGCACTGGGCGACCAGGTCCGCACCGGGGCGGAGATTGAGGTGGTAGGTGTTTCCCAGGATGGCCTGGTAGCCCATGCCGGAAATCTCTTCCGGTGACATGGCTTTGACCGTCGCCTGGGTGCCGACCGGCATAAATACAGGGGTTTCAACCAAGCCGTGGGCGGTATGCAGGACGCCGAGCCGCGCCCGCGTCGACGGGTCGGTGCTCAAGAGATCGAATGTGCCGGGCGGGGTCAAGGCATTGCAGAATGTTGATGGATTAAAGCGGATCTCAGGCGCGCCGAACGGCGATCAAATTTCCAGCAATATTTGGCTGGGGTCCTCGAGCGCCTCCTTGATCGACACCAGAAACTGAACCGCGGTGCGCCCATCGACAATCCGATGATCATACGAAAGGGCCAGGTACATCATGGGGCGCGCCACAATTTCGCCGTCTTCAAC
>JAPYUI010000266.1 GCA_029936175.1 Kiritimatiellia bacterium | reverse complement strand
TCCAGATGCCGAAGGACTCGAAGTCGCGGATAACATCGGCCAGGGCACGGTTTAAACGGGACGGGGTTATAATTTGCATGGCAGCTGCTGCGCGGACGACCCGGGAGCTACTCCGGCTTTGCCTCGGGCCGGGCGAATAGGTTGAAAATCTTCAGCGAGGTCCGGTTGGGGACATAGTTCTCGCGGTGCTTCTTCTGGGCGCCGTTGCCACTGCTGCCGCCGGAGACATAGGTGGGAACGAGCAGCTGCCGCCCGTCGGGGTGCAGGCTCAGGTCATAGGCCGAGCCATTGGGGATCGAATGCAGCGGCTCGGGCCGGGTCGGGTCCCAGAAGGTCAATTCCGACGCCGCATGCAGAATCTCCGTGTGCCCGACCAGGCTGCCGTCCTCAAGGAAGCACAATGCGTTGAAGGGGCCGTCGCTCTTGCCCTTGACTCCCAGCTCTGTTTCCTGCTTACCGCTGGCCCAGTCGAAGACCAGGACGATCGGCTTACCCGGGCAGAAGGCGTTGCTCTTGGCCTCCTTCATGCCACCCGCCGCCAGGCGCTTGCCATCACTGCTGAAGGCGAGGCTGCGGACGCCGCCGACATCGGCGAGGAAGGTATCCTTGCGCGTGTGCAGGAGCGCAGCGTCGAGCTGGCGTTCCGCCTTCCAGCTGCCGACCTGCCACTGCCGGATCACCCCCAGCAGGTCGCCACTGACCAGGTGCTTGCCATCGGGCGAGATCGCCAGTGAAAAAATACATTCGGCGTGCCCCTCGATGCGGGTCACGGGCGCGCCGGTGGCGCAGTCCCAGACCTTGATGACCCGGTCGTCGCCGGCACTGATCAACTGCCGGCCGTCGGGGCTGACCACGAGGGCGCGGACATTGTCGCGGTCCGCCTCGGCAATGGTCCACATCGGCTGGGTAGCGCCGGCAAAATCCCAGCAGTGCACCACCCCGTGGTAGTCCGCGGTGAACAGTCGCTTGCCGTCGGGATGGAACACGAGTGACGAGGCCCAGGTCCGGTGGCCGTCGAGGGTGATTTTTTCCTCGTCCTCCAGCCGCCACACATGGACGCGTCCGTCCAGGCCCACCGCCGCGACGTGGCCCCCACCCGGGCTGAACTGGGCGCGAAAAAGCTGCAGCTCGTGCGTTAGTTCACGCGCCGTCCAGGCCTGCTTGATATCGAGCGCCGGTGCCGTCACAGCATGACCTCCTTGATGGGCGCACAGTCGTCATTGGCAATGGACAGTTTCTGGCCTTTGTGCCGGTAACGGGCCTTGGTCGACTTGATGCCGAGCACCGTAAAAATGGTATGAAAGAGGTCGCCGACGTCGTAGCCTGTGCCCTCGACCCAGGCACCGTCCCTGGAGGTTTCGCCGATGACGGCCCCGCGCTGGATCCCGCAGCCGGCCATCAGCAGGCTCCAGCAGTCGGGCCAATGGTCACGGCCCAGTCGCGAATTGATAATCGGCGTGCGCCCGAACTCACTCATGACGATGACCAGCGTGTGCTCGAGCATGCCGCGCTCGTCGAGGTCGTTGACCAGTGCGGCGAAGGGCCGGTCCACCTGCGGAACCAGCCGCTGGGACATGTTGAAGTTGTCGCCGTGCGTATCCCAGTGGTAGCTGTTGACCTTGACGAAGCGCACCCCGGCCTCGAGCAGCTGCCGGGCCTGCAGGATATGGCGTCCCAGCGGGTGCGTCCCATACCGCGCGCGGTCCCCGGGATCGAGTCGGCTGTCGTCAAAAATATCCGCGCGCGCCATCAACTGCCGGGCCATGTCGTAGCTGGTCTCGTAGGCATCGATCTCCGAGGCGTTGCGGTAGGCCTTGAAGCGTTCGTTCGCCTTTTGGCGCAGGGCGTTGCGCGCCTCGTCGCGTTCCGCGGAGACGCTGCCCGGCCGGTGGATGTGAACCGGCGGGCGGCCGTCACCGAGCGCGAGCGCTCCGTACGGGGCACCCAGGAACCCGGCTTCACGGGCGATAAAGCCGCCGTTTCCGGGCTTGATCCAGATGTACGGCGGCAGTTCCGGATTGGCGGGCCCGAGCAGCTTGGCGATGGCGGAACCGAGAAAGGGGTAGTCGACGCCGCGATCCAGGGGGTCGCCGCGCTGGATGCGCGGCACGCCGGTGGAGTGGTTCGGGTCCTTGGTCGACATCGACCGGATCACCGATATCTTGTGGGCGATCTTGGCGGTTTCCGGCACCAGCTCGCTGAAGTGCACGCCCGGGATGCGGGTCTTGATACTGCGGAAGGGCCCGGCAAACGGGGTGTTGGGCCGCGGGTGCCAGCTTTCGTACTGGCTGATGCCGCCGTCCAGCCAGATCAGGCACACCTGCTTGTGTTGCTTGGCGATCTCCGCCGCGACGGAGGGTTGCAGCAGGCTGCCAAAGCCGGCCGCGCCGCCCAGGGTACCGAGCATCCGGCGGCGCGTGATGCCGTGGTCGAGGCCGCCACAGCTGTGATGGTGAGGCGCGTTTTTCATCAATGATTGAAGCGAAATTCTGTTGAGGTGAGCAGGGCCCAGGCCAGGTCGGCCAGGGCCCCCTCGCGGTGCTTGTCGTTTTGGGCCAGGTACGTCGACACCGTTTCCGTCTCCACCGCAAGCGGCGGGCGCGAGAGCACGGACAGGTACAGTTCCTCCGCCACCGACCCGGCCGTCGTCAGCGTCGCCAATCGATCGACCAGGTTGTTCCCGTGACGCTGGAGCCAATGCAGGATAAGGCGGTCGTTCATCAGGAAGAGGGATTTGCTCGCCCCGGCCACAAAGTCCACTTCCGCCTCACCCGGCGGTGCCGCGAAAGCCTGCAGGAAGACCTTGCGGACCTCCGCAAAGCTCGGCGGCAGCTCGGCGTGGGTACCGGTGAAATAGCCTTTCAGGTCGAAGGCCTCCGCCCCCGGATCCGCCTGCATTGCCTGGACCCACTCGCGGTTTCCGGTGCCCGTGAGAAGCGCGTACAAGAGCTGCTCCGGCGTCAAGGCCTTGGGCAGGGCCACCCGGTAACTGGTCGGCTCCACCCGGTCGACGCCCTCCGGCAGCCGGCTGCTGCGCTGGTAGGCCTCGCTCAGGGCGATCTCGCGAAGCAGCCACTTGATATCGAAGGCATGGTCGGCGAAGGCACGCGTCAGCAGCTCGAGCAGGGCCGGGTGCGAAGGCGGATTCTTGCCGTGCAGCTGGTCCAGTGGATGCACCAGCCCGCGACCCATCAGCAGGGCCCAGAAACGATTGACGCTGTTGCGTGCAAAGGCCGTGTGATCCCGGTCCGTCATGTCGCGGGCCAGCAGCGCGCGCGGACGGAACTTCGGCACACCCGGCAGGCCGTCCGCCGCCGCCTGCTCGAATGCCTCGCCTTCCTCAAAGGCCGGGATGGGCACCTCGTCGCGCCCCGGAAGCTGCGGCCCGGTCTGCTTCTTCCCGACCTCGAAAACCGATTCAAAGTCCACCTTCTTGCTGGCCACGGTCTCGACCAGGTAGGCCTGCTTGTCCTTCGTGTTCGTCGCCTCTTTTGTCTGGTTCAGGTACGCGTACAGGCCCCAGTAATGGCGCTGCTCCCAATCCTTCACCGACGGGTGGTCGTGGCATTTGGCGCATTTCAGGTCCATGCCGAGAAACAGGCGGGCGATGTCCTCGGTGGCGGCGTGATGGTCAATTTTGCCCCAGAACTTCATTGCCGCCCGCGCCTCGCCCTCGCCGGTGGCGGCGAGCAGGTCGTGCACGATTTTATCCCAGCGCGGATGTTCGCGCAACAAGCCGGTCAGGTAGGCGCGCCACGCTGCATCGGTCACCTTGCCCTCGTCCCGACGTTCAAGCAGCATGACCGACAGGCGGTCCGTCCAGTGCGTGGCGAAGGCGTCGCTTGCGATTAGCTGGTCGATGAGCAGGCTGCGCTTGTCCGGGGCGGTCGAGGCGAGAAAGGCACGAACCGCCGCCGGGTCGGGAATCCGGCCGGTAAAGTCGAGGTTGACGCGGCGGAAAAACTCCGCGTCGTCACTGCGCGGCGAGAACGACGCAGCGGTAGCGAGCTGCTGGTCGATCTGTCGATGCAGGGGCCCGGCGAGCACCCCGGATGTCAGCAGGGCCAGGAGCCATCGTGCGGTCAGGAATGCGTTGGCGGTGGTCACGACAGCTTGCTTATCCAATACGTTACGGGCCATACCTTGGCCTGGCTCCTCGAGCGCCCCCTTGATGTTGGGCGGTCACCCGGTTAGGGGGTAAACATCTCCCAAGTATAGCGGGCTTGTCAAGGCGGGGCCACACCGCAAGGTTCGCCGGCCTTACCCGCCTCAAGATGTTGTTCGGGCTTTATCACAGGGCCAACGACTATTTAAACTT
>JAPYUI010000265.1 GCA_029936175.1 Kiritimatiellia bacterium | reverse complement strand
GCCCCGATGGAACTGGTGGATAACCAGGGCGGGATCCGGCCGGTGGCTAAGCAGCGGGTGCCGGTCGCGGGTTTTCTTCCGGGTGATCCACGGATCGGTATTTTGAATGGATTCGGAGCCAAAGGTGTTTTGTATGCGCCGTATTATGCCCGGCAACTGGCGGACCATATGCTGGATGGGGAGCCGATGGACCGGGAGGTCGAGTTGGCAGGGCGGCTTCGACCTGATGAGCACTGATCGTGCCGCAGAGGGTGATCCTTCAGGGATTAGGTTGTCTTCCCCGTACGAAGGCCACCGGTTTCCGCCGGCCGAATCCGCCTTTGATCACGGCTTTGTCAGCGTACAAAACGCATGCGTGGGCCAAGTGTCGATTTCGGATTCGAACTGGAAGCCCAGGTCCTCGGCCAGGCGCTGCAGGGTGGCCGTGTCATGGAAGCGGAAAACCAGGCGCTCGGTTTCGGTTCCGGAATAGATGCCGGAACTCTCCAGTTCATCCTTGAAGTACTGCACCGTATAATCGTTCTGGATGGACATGTAGTCAATAACGGCCTTGCCGCCGGGTTTCAGCACGCGCCAGGCCTCCTGCATGTAGCCGTAGAAGTCTTCCAGTTCGAGATGCACGAAGACATCCAGCGACATGAAAAAATCCACGGAGGCATCGGGGATCGTGGGCATACGCGCATTGGCGCATGGCACGACTTCGATGCGGGGATCCTTCTTTTCCCGCCAGAGTTGACAGACGTAGGCGGAGTAGTCGACGAGATAGATTTTGCTCACGCGGTCGAGGATCGGCTGCGTCCAGCGTCCGGCACCGGGGCCTACTTCGCAGACCACATCACCTTCCTTAACCAGTGGCTCGTAGTAGCGCAACCAGTCTGGATCGCCCCAGGCAGCACGCACGGCCTCGTTGGGATCCTCGCCCGATTTTCGGGCAGCTTTCACGCCTTCCTTGAAGGTGTGGTCCCAGGGTTTTTCTTTCGTATCTTCCTTGCGAACCACCTCCGCATGCAGCGGTGCGAGCAGGGCGTTGACCAATCGTTTCAGGCTCATGATATCAGCTTTTTACCGCACGCATGGCTTTAATGCGCGCCAGCATGGGGGGATGACTGTATTCGAGAAAGACTTTCATGGGGTGCGGGTACAGGTTGCCCAACGTGTCCACGGTCAATTTCTTCAAGGCGTGGATCATGCTCTCGGAGTCTCCGGTGGTCGTGATCGCGTAGGCATCGGCCTCGAATTCATGCTTGCGCGAAACCCTGTTCAGGAGGATGCCGAGGAAGAGGTTGATCGGGGCGAATAAAAACTGGAAAAAAATCAAGCCGGCGTAGATCGGGGGGCTTCCGCCGGCGAGTTTGCCGTAGTCCATCCCGAAGGCCGCATACATTCCTTCACGGTGCATAAAGATGCTCAGGAGGAAAAACATCAGGCCAAAGGTACCGAGCTGGACGATCATCATCTTCTTGATGTGATTCAACTTGCAATGGCCAATCTCGTGCGCGAGCACGTTGACGAGTTCCGGCACCGAGTGATTGTTGATCAGGGTGTCAAACAGGGCGATCCGGCGGGTAGCACCGAAGCCCGTGAAATAGGCATTGGCCTTGGTCGAACGCTTGGAGCCATCGACCTGGAAGATGCCCTTGATCTTATAGCCCTGGCCTTCGGCGTATGCCTGTACCGCTTGTTTCAGGTCACCTTCTTCCAGTGGTTCAAACTTGTTGAAGAGCGGGAGGATCACTACCGGCGCGAGAAAGGTCAGGATCCCGACAAAAGCGGTCGTGATGATCCAGCAGATCCACCACGCATTCGCGCCCGCGGTATCGAAGAACCAGAGAATGACCGAGAGGATAACGACGAGCAGAATCGTGCTCAGCAACAGGCCTTTAATAAAATCCAGGACAAAGGTTGCCTTGGTGGTTTTGTTGAAACCAAAACGTTCTTCGATCACGAAGGTCGAGTAATAGGAAAAGGGCAGGCTGAGCAGCATCTGTAGGCCCATGAGGATCAAGGTAAAGAGCAGCCCGGTTCCGATGAGTCCGAGGCCTGCACTCCGGGCGATGCCGTCCACCCAGGGAAATCCACCGAGCAGGATAAAGGCAATGGAGATGGGCAGCATGATGCTGGAGCTGAGCAGGTCGAAGCGGGTATTGGTTTTCAGGTAATCCTGTGATTTTGCGTATTTATCCGCTTCGTAATACCCCTCGTACTCATGGGGAATGTCGGAACGAATGTGCCTCACGTTGAGGGTCTCGACGATGAGGTCCAGCAGGTATGAAAACAGCATGAGGCCGAGTACGAAGATCAGATACGGGTTGTCCATGGGCTTTCTATAGCAGGCTGCGGAAAAACCGCAACCAATGGAAAAGATAAAAAGGACCGCTGTTTCGGGGTCACTTGAGGGGGTCGTTCTTCGATCCGGGTGGATGCTTGGATACGCCCTCAAAGGCTACTTGCAGTTCCAGGATGCCAAGGCAGCTATCGTCCTCCGGGACCATGTGAAGGCGTACGGCATCGCCATGCAGGGGGGCTGCCGGGTGCACGATGTTATACTGGTTCGCGCGCCGGTCATACCGGTCGGTGGTATAGAGTTGGAAGGGTACCCATTTGCCGTCCTGTTCGACTTCCGCGGACCATTGCTTGGGAAAGCGAACGTCTTGTCGATCCTGCATCCAGTAGACGCCGATACTGCGAATCTGTCGGGTCTCGTGAAAACGAGCCACGACCCATTGCGGCTTGCCGTTTTGCGGTCGGCTGGTCCACCGGGGCACCTTCTTTCCGCTGGACCAGCGAGGCTCCTTGCCGTCCCCGATTGCGGAGACGGTGTCGAGTGGCGAGGTGTGAGAGGCGCTGACCGCTGAAAAGGTACTCCCTTCCGGAAGTGCGTGTGGATCGTACACACAGAGGGCCTTATCCCGTGGAAACCAGACGGTCATGGAGCCCGGCCCCCGATTGTTCCAGGCGTAGTAGGGGATAAGCGACAGGCTTTCTATATCTTCCGTGCCCCCGTCGGCCGTTACAGCCTGCACGGGAAGTCGGACCTGAAGGAAGGAACCGGATGGGATCTTGATGGATGATACCCTGGCTTCCCCGGTTGCGGGTGTATCCCCGAGGAAAAAACGTTGGGTTGCACCCCCGTTGTCGAGCCCCTCGGCGCAGAGAACGAAGGGGCCGCGGGTGAAGGCAAGGCGACCCTGGTTATCCTCAACCTTCCCGTGGCACCGGTTGAACCGTACGGGCATGGGGAGATCGAGGGTAATGCGATCCCCTTTCTCCCATTGGCGGTCAAGGACGGCAAAGCCGCGCTCAATCGCAGCGTTTGCAGGCTTTCCATTGACGGAAAGCGTCCAGGCTTCCGCTGAGGAGTCGGCGTAATGATAGAGTTCGCCGGGAACGAATTGTTTTCCAGACCAGGTGGGAATGCGCAGGTGCAAGCGGAACGTCGCGGATTTCTTCGGGTCCAGGATAATCGTGACCCGGCCCTCGTTCGGATAGGCCGTTTTCTGCCGGATGCCGATCTCCGTGCCCGCCATCTCGATTTGCGTTGCCGTTTCCGCGTAGAAGGTGATGTAGAGGTCCTGGTCGTCATGGGCGTAGGTCATTCCCTGCACTTGCGGAAGAAGGCGGGCCATGTTGCTGGGGCAGCAGGCGGTGCCAAACCATGGTGCTCGGCCGGCCGTACCGTGATTGAAAGGGTATTTTCCATCGGCCGCCAGCGGGTTGACATAGAAGAAACGATTGCCTTCCAGGTTGACCGCGGCGAGGACGTTGTTGAGGAGTGAGACCTCGGCAACGTCCAGGTACTTGGCATCCCTGTGCACGAGGAACATGCGAAAGTTGAAGAGTACATTCCCCACGGCCGCGCAGGTCTCGTTAAAGGCGTCGGCGTTGGGAAGAAGGTACTTGGGGCCAAAGCCCTCGATCCCGTGCACCGCACCGAGTCCGCCGGTGATGTGCATTCGGGAATTGACGAGGTTGCCCCATATATGGTCGAGCGCCTTAGCGTAAGCGGGGTTCTTTGTGAGTTTTCCAATGTCTGCCATGGCCGAGTAAAGATAAGTGGCCCGGACAGCATGGCCAACGGCTTCCCTTTGCTTCAGTACCGGGGCATGCTGCTGGGCATAGGTAGGGGACATGACGCCTTCACCGTCCGGGATGTAGGTCACGCCGCGGATCTCGAGGAACTTTCGGGCCATGTCGAGATAGCGTGTCTTTCCCGTGACGCGGTAAAGCTTGACCAATGCGAGTTCCATTTCCTGGTGTCCCGGGGCCTGGCGAACAGGTTTCCCGTCGTTGTAAGCGGGATCGCCCTCAAAGAAGACCTTGTTGAC
>JAPYUI010000264.1 GCA_029936175.1 Kiritimatiellia bacterium | reverse complement strand
CTCTGGACGAAAAACGCCACGCTGCGAATATCGGCATTAGGCATGTTGAAATCCCCTATGGTGGGGCCGGCTTTTGCCGGGTTGTCCTGCTGGGCCAGGGCGGGGCCGCATACCAGGCAGAGGCCTGCAAGGATCAACAGGGTCTTCTGCCATTTACCGGCGAGGGTATAAATCATGGGGAAATGCATCAGGTTAAGCCGCGTTCGGATTGCTCGATGAATGCGTAAAGATGCGTCAGTTCAGGCGTATTTTCCAGTTCCGCTTTCATTTTTTCTACGGCTTGGCTGACCGAAAAGTCCTGGTGATAGAGCATTTTAAAGGCATTTTTCAATGTCGTGATGTTTTCGCGGTCAATACCGTGTCGCTTGAGCCCGATTGCGTTGATACCGCGTATCTCGAGCGGGTTGCCATCGGCGGTCATGAAGGGCGGCACATCCTTCACCGCCTTGGAGCAACCGCCCATGATGGACAGACGCCCGACATGGACAAATTGATGGATCCCGCAGAGTCCGCCGATGATGGCTTGGTGTTCCACGGTTACATGGCCGGCGAGCGTAGCGGCGTTGGCCATGATGACCTCGTCGCCCACCGTGCAGTCGTGGGCAACATGGCAATACGCCATGATGTGGCAACGATTCCCGAGAAGGGTGTTGTCTCCATCAAAGGTGGCCGTGTTGATCGTGACGTACTCGCGTATGGTGTTGTTGTCGCCGATGATGACACCGGGTGCGCCTCCTTTATACTTCAAATCCTGGCTGATGAAGCCGATACTCGCAAAAGGGTGGATCGTGCAGCAAGAGCCGATGGTGGTGGGGCCTTCGATGCAGACGTGCGAGATCAGGCGGGTGCCTTCCCCGATGCTAACCTGTTTGCCGATGACGCAATAAGGGCCGACCGATACACCCTCTGCCAGCTCCGCGTCGGGGTCGATTATGGCGGTGGGATGAATCTCGGCCATCAGTCTTTACTGAAAGTAAAGGACATCTCGGCTTCGCATACCATTTCATCTTCGACAAAAGCTTTGCCGATGACTTTGGCCATCTGGAGCCGGGCCCGGATAAAATGTACTTCCAAGCGAAGCGTATCACCCGGTTTCACCATGCGCCGGAATTTCGCCTTATCGATGCTGGTGAAATAGGCGATCTTACCTTCACGGCCTGAAGACTTGTTCAGCAGGATGCCCGCAACCTGGGCCATAGCCTCCAACTGCAGGACGCCCGGCATCACGGGGTTGCCCGGGAAGTGACCGGCAAAGAAGGGCTCATTGAACGTCACGTTCTTTTCCCCGATGATATAGGTCTCGAAATCACTGTCGGTGATACGATCGACCAACAACATGGGGTACCGGTGAGGCAAAACCTCAAAAATATCGTTAATATCCATACTTGCCATAGCGTCCCGATGACTCCGGATCGGGCAAAAAAGCCGAAATACGCAACGAATACAAGGTATATTTATCCCGGTGTAGCTGTTCATCTGCCGGTGGCGGGTTCCCGGCACGATAGAGCAGGGTGATTGGGTGGTGCTGCGCTGCCCTGCAGGGGCTTCGATTGGTGGTTTCCGGTCGCTGCGGGTGCTTATTTCAGCAGGTTGCGAATCCCTTCGACATTCGCTTGCATGACGGCAAGGTAATCGCTTTCCGGGGCGTGTTCACAGGGCGAAAATACATAGCAGGTCAGCCCGAATTGTCGTTTCAGGAGGGCCTCGATTTCGGGTAGCGGTTTCGATTCCCACAGGATCCCGATCGAGGGATGATTGCTGAGCGTGCGCTTGATTTCCTGCAGGGTGATGGGGTCCGGAACGGTTTGTGGATCCAGGTCCAGGTTGCGCAAATTCCAATTATAGCGCCTGGCCAGGTAGTTGTAGGCCGGATGTGCGGCCAAAATGGGCAAGTCGCCAGACACGGACAGGAGGCTGCGGTGCAGGGCGTCCAGGTCATCCATGAGCTGCTTGAAACGGTCGTCGATGGCCTCGCGTTGCCCCGGGAATCTCTTCAAGACGGCTTGGTGGATCGCTGAGGCCTGCATCTTGAGATTGATCGGATCGAGCCAGGTGTGCCCATCGATACCCTCGTGGGCGTGTTCCCCGGCAGGCCCGTGGCTGTGTTCAAGGGCATGATCGTAGGTGAGCAAGGTCGGCTTGAGAATCGCCGTCGTGTCAACGGTCCGCGTCGGTGGCAGGTTCAGCTGTGCGGTCCAGGATTCGAAAGAGGCCCCGTTGATCAGGACCAGGTCAGCAGCCTGCATGGCCGCGATCGCTTGATCCCCCGGCATCCAGGTCGCGGCATCAGCATCGGCCGGGAGAGGACAATGTACCTCCGCCAAATCACCCGCTATGCGCCCGGCCAGGTAGACCAATGGATAAAAGGTAGCGATGATGACCGGTTTAGAGGGTGTGGAGCCAAGCGGAATGAGGGGGTCGGGTTTGACCGGGAGCTCCCGGCCGCATCCGACGAGCAGGACCGTCGTCAGCATCAACAAGCTTTGGTGAATCCTCATAACCATTTCCATAGGGGGAACCGGAACAGGATAAGCCAGACGGCCAGGCTTGCAAGGAGCAATCCCCCGCTCGCGAGGAAGATCCATTCCAGGCCCTGCAGGCAGATCATGGTTCCGCGACTGCAGCCCATGCGATACATGGTTTCCATTTCCCGGCGTCGAATCTTCAGCGAGAGCAGGACGATAATCGAGACAAACAGGAGGCAGACCAGTATCATCAGGCCAAAACTCGTGTCGAAAAAGCGTTTCACCTGGAACACGATGTGCAGGAGCTCGTCCACGACCCCACGACTCACCAGCATCTGGTACCGCTCGGACCGGTTGTAGGCGCTCTTCAACAGGGTTGCGTCCTTGTCGCTGTGCGCCTGCACGAGGATTGCGGTGACCGGCATATTGGTCGCGGTGCCGTGCATATGAAAGCGGCCTATATTTTCCTCGGTTACCTCGGTGTACTCGACCACGGCGGCATTTGCGCGGACGGTGTTGCCTTCGCGGGCAAGTATCAACTGCTCCTGATCACTTAGCTCTTCATGGCCATGATACATGCCCTGGATGAGCCAGGTTGTTTTCAGGTCGGTGAAGATAGCCCGGTCATCCGGTGATGCACGGGCGTTCAAGATGCCGCTTACCCGCATATTCACCGGATACGTGGAGGCAATGTTATACAAGCTGACCTGGTCGGTCAGCAGGCGATCCCCGGGATGGAGCTCGAGTGCCCGTGCTGTTTCCGCACCGAGTACACAGTCGCCCAGGCGGAGAGGGAGCGTGCCTCGGGCCATGGTCAGTTTCCGGAAGGTGAAGTATTCCAGGGTGCTCCCCACGATCGGGTGCTTCCTTGCGGTATACCGTACGTGAATCGGGATCGTGATGGCCCGGTCGGTTTCGTCGATGAGGACTTCCTGTTCCAGCGTGATCATTTCCGGCGACTCGGTGGTGAAATACAGGCTGTTCACGACCAGGTCGTAGCGGTCACCCCGTGCCCCGACGATCATGGGCGTCGAAGCGGCCCGGGCGGTTAAACGCGTCTCGTACACGCGGATAAGGGTATTCAGGGCTAAGGGCAGGAAGATCGTGATCGCCAGGCAAAATACCAGGACCAGCGATTTCCATCGGTTGAATAGGAGGTAACTCCACGTCAAGCGCAGCAGGCCGTTCATGCCGCACCTCCGCTCAGGTCCGGCAGGGACAGGCTGCGGTCGAAGCCTTGCAGGATGCCGGGGTCATGGCTGATCGTGAGCAGGGTCGCGCCGCTTGCCCGGGCCTTCTCGTGCAAGAGTGCCATGATACGGTGGGCGTTGTCGGGGTCGAGGTTGCCGGTGGGTTCATCCGCGATCAGGAGGCGGGGTTGGGGAAGGAGCGCGCGGGCAATCGCGAGGCGTTGCTGTTCGCCCTGGGACATCGCCCGTGGGTGTTTGTCCATGAGGTGCTCGATGCCGAGGGCCTCCGCCAGTTCCTCCGCCCGTGAGCGGATGCCCGCATCCAGTTTCAAGGCGGGATGAATGGCGTAGGGGAAGAGCAGGTTATTTCGTCCTTTCAGGTAGTCGAGAAGTTCAAACTGCTGGAAAACAAAGCCCACGGAGGTGATGCGAAACGCACGCCGATCCGCATCACTCATGCGGTGAATCGCCTGGCCCAGCACCTCGATCGTTCCGTTTTCCGGGCGTATGATGCCGCTGATCAGGTTTGCCAGCGTGGTCTTCCCACAGCCGCTGGCTCCCGTGAGGACGAGTTGCTCGCCCGCCTCGATATCCAGGGTGTCAATCCGTAGCTGGAAGGGATCACCCGGGTAGCTGAAAGCCAGTTGGCGGATACTTATGGCTGATCCCATG
>JAPYUI010000263.1 GCA_029936175.1 Kiritimatiellia bacterium | reverse complement strand
GGGTGAAAATCGCAGATCACACCAATCGTTTACGCGCCTTTGCGCTCTTTTCGGGGTGGCTTTTTTTCCTTCCCCTTGCCCCCTTTCTTTCGCTCCGCCGAGGGTCTGCTAGGGTCATACGAAGCATTCACGGCCGGGAGTTGGGCCTTGATCGCTTTCAGATACGCATCGAGGCTATTCCGCAGTGCGGCTGTTTTTTCCGGCAGGCGCCTGGAGAGATCCTCGGCCTCGCCGAGGTCTTTGCTCAACTGGAAGACCTTGTCTTCGCCGGTCTCGTAAAAGTGTAACAACTTGTAATCGTCCAGGATGATGGCGGTGTGTGGTCCGTCCGCGCCTTGGTAATGCGGAAAGTGAAACACCAGTCCCGGATGGGGGCGGCGAATCGGTCGGTTTTGTCCGCGAAGCAAGTGCTGAAAATCCCCGCCTTCGACACCCTCTGGCAGTGAGGCCCGTCCGCCAGCCATGCGGTACAAGGTCGGGAGCAGGTCGTAGCCCACCACACGCTGATGCGACCAGCTGTTGGCCGCGATGCCAGGACCGCGAATGATCAGGGGGACTCGAATGCCGCCTTCCCAGACCGATCCCTTTCCGCCCCTTACCGGCCGGTTGCGCCGGCCGCCTCCGCCGTTATCCGACATGTAAATGAGGTAGGTGTTTTCCCTCAGCCCGAGTTTTTCCACCGCCGCCAGGATCATTCCCACACCGCGATCGAGGTCTTCGCTGATGGCCGCGCGCTGGTATTCCTTCGGATTACTGCGGGGGAGCTTGGCCCGGTATTTTTCCAGGAGGTCCTTCGATGCGTTTTCCGGATAATGCAGGGCGTGATAGGACAGCTGGATAAAGAACGGTTTTCCGGCTTGTTGCTGCTTCTGCATAAAAGCTGTGGCACGTCTGCCCATGCCGACGATGTCCACCGGGTTCGGATCCTTGTGCGGCGCCGCGTCCCCGTTGCTCGTATCGCCATCGCTCTCATCATAGCCATGCCGCTCCGGACCACCGCCGGCCAGGTGCCACTTGCCGTAGTGCGCGGTGGCGTAGCCGAGGGGTTTCAACAGCTCGGCAATCGTGGTTTCTTTTTCATCCAGCGCACGCTTCAGCCGGGGGGCGATCATCTTGTAGTTGGCTGCTGCGGTGACGCTGGGTCCCGCCTTTGTCCAGTGTAACTGCGCAGGACTCTTGCCCGTTTGCAGGCTGATCCGGGTAGGAGAACAAACCGAGGCCGGGGCGTATGCCGCGCTGAAGCGCATACCTTCCCTGGCCAGGCGCGCAATATGAGGGGTGTCGATTACATCGCTTTTCGCACTCGGAACATCGGGATGCATTTGTACCGACAAACCGGTCCAGTCCTGGTCGTCCGACAGCATGAAGATGAAATTCGGAGGTGCCGCATGGGCGACAGCGAATAGACAACAGAAGGTAATCCACGTTTTCATGAGAGCTGTTCCTCGTACGTCAGTTGGTATTTATATGCGTTTGTTTCCGCCCTTGCGGCCTTTGTTCTTTCCGCCCTTTGTGCCCTTGATAGGCACGGCAGCGGGATCGTAATCGGGATTGGCCCCGGGTGGCATCGCGGCATCGGTCGCTTGCTGCCAGGCCTGGAGCTGTCGATGCAGGGCCGCGGTGCGCGTGGGATCCGATGCGGCTAGATTGTGTTGTTCACCCGGGTCCCGGGCGAGGTCGTACAACTCCAACCGGGAACCTTCGAAGAATTCGATGAGTTTATACGTTCCGGAACGGACGGCGCTGCTGGGTGAGGACCGCCCGATGTAACAGGGGAAGTGCCAATAGAGATTCTGCCGGTTCAGTCGTCGCCCGTTCAGCGCCGGGACGAGGCTGATGCCGTCCAGGCGATGTCCGTTGATCCCTTGCAACCCGGCCAGCTCCAATAAAGTGGGATAGAAATCGATGCTGCTGATGGGATCGGGACAGGTGGTGCCCCGGGCGCTTACCCCATAGCCCCAGGCAAAGGCGGGGACACGAATCCCGCCTTCGTAGAGTTGTCCTTTGCCGCCCTTGAGCGGCGCGGTGTATTGCGGATTGCCGCCGTTGTCGGAGGTGAAAAAGATGGTGGTGTTTTGTGCCAGTCCAAGCCGGAGCAGGGCCTCACGCAATCGGCCGACGTTGATATCCAGAGCCTCGATGGTGGCTGCGTACACGGGGTCATTTTTATCTGCTCCGGGCTTTCCCTGGTATTTTTTCAGCAATTCCGGTTTGGGGTCGAAAGGCGCGTGCACGGAGTGCGGAGCGAAGTACACCAGGAAAGGCTGATCGCGGTGCTCAGCCATGAAGCGGACCGCCTCCAGGGTCAGGCGGTCGGGCAGGTAGCCCCCGTCCTCGTGAAAATACGTGTTCCGCTCGAAGCCGAGATCCTGTGGGCGTTTGAATACATCGAAGCCCTGGCCTTCCGGCGAAGTAGGCGTATGGTGCCCGCGGCCGAGATTCCACATGCCGAAGCAGCCGGTCGCGTAGCCGGCGGGCTTCAATGCCTCTGCGATAGAAACCACGTCGGTGGCCATTTCCGCCCGGCTCTCCGCGGCCAGTAGTTTATGATGCGGAAGGCCCGGCGCGTGGCGCTCGTCCACCACCGTGTAGACTCCGTGCCGGGGCGGGAACTGGCCGGATATCAGGCAGGCCCGGGTCGGTGCGCAATTCGGGGCGCTGCTGTAGGCCTGGCTGAACACGACTCCTTCGCGGGCCAGCCGGTCCGCGTGCGGGGTTTCGACAAAGGTGTTGCCGGTAAAACCCATATCGCGCCAGCCCATGTCGTCGATGAGGATGACGATGATATTGGGGGGGGGTGCGGCGCTGCGGTCAAGGTTTGCGCTCCGGGCGATCAAGGGTGTTGCCGGTTTGGTCGCTGGGAGCTCCGCGCCTTTCCGTGGAGGTGGTGGGCCTTCTCCTTTGCCTCCACGATTCCGTTCGCCGCGTCGTTCGCCGCCACCGGAGCCGCGTTCAAACTCTGCCCCTTCCACCCGGCCGTTCCCATCCCGGTCGGACTTGTCAAACATGCGCTTGGCCAGAGCGACAAGTTCCTCGCCTTCGATCCAACCACTGCTGTTGCGATCGATCTCCTGGAAATGTTGACGAACGAATCCGCCCATCGCACTGCGGGACCGGCTTTCCCGGCTCTCCACTTCGCTGATCTTCCCATCCTGGTTGGTATCGACGTTGGTGAAGGTCTGTTTGGCTTCGCGCAGCATTTCGAGCGCACTGACCTTGCCGTCGCGATCGGTATCCAGTTCGTCCTTGTGCTGACTGATCCAGGGCTTGCGTTCGCCTTCCGGTGGTGAGCCTTTCCGCGGAGCGGGCGGGCCCTTGCCACCGGGCCGCCCGCCACCCCCGCCCCGGACCCGGACCCGGCGCTGATAACGTTCTTTGCGGCGTGATCCGTCCGGGTCGATGAAGGTAAAATCGACGACGCCATCGGCCTGGGCCTGATAGGCGATCTGATTCTTCTGCCCGTCCAGATCATAGGTCAGCGTGTAGCCCTCTGCCAGACTGCCGGTGAAGCCGGTAATGCTCGCGCCGCGGAGCGGGCGGGTGTACTCCCGCACACCCTGTGTGCGCGGACGGGCGTCGAGGTCTACTTCGCCGCGAAAGCCGCTCATGTAGTAAGGCTTCTCCTTCGTTCCATGGTAGTGATAGCTGCCGTCTGCGTGAAAGTGCCCGTGTGCTTCATCCAGTTTACCGTGGGGCGAACCGTCCTTTTCCGTGCTGGCGTAAATAGGCAGTCCATCCAGCCCGTATGCGATCGGGTTTCCTTCACCGACCTCTTTGACCAGGTGGAACGGGGCGATGTGATAGTGGTAATCATCCGCGCGCCCGGCGTGTCCGCCGAATTCATCCAACTCTCCGTGTTCGTAGGCGTCGTGTTTGCCGCCTTGGGTGGTGGGGTCGAAAATCGGGATGCCGTTTACCGTGATGGCCAGCGGTCCGATCAGCGTCGTCGGCGCCGGCGTTTCCAGCAGCTTGGGTTGGATCGGCAGCTTGAATTCCAAGTCATGCGGAATCGGCACCTGCTGGTTCCAGGCTTTGATGCCGACCATCATCCGGTGGTTCGGAATGCTGTCGCTGCGAACGTAAACGTAGGTATCGTCCCAGCTGACCTGGACCTGGTCGCGGAGCGGTTCGAATGCGCGTGCGGTCTCCGGGACCGGCGATCCATCGCCGAATGTATGGCGTCCCGAGCTGCGCACGGCCGGTTCGCGCGCCGACACCAGTCGTTGCACGGACCGGGCTTGGGTCTGCACGGTATTCGGATCCCCGAAATCGCCGCGCGGCCAGTCGTCGGAGGTTCCGCCATTGGGCGGCGTCGGAATCGTGGTCCGGAAGATCACCGTGTTGTCCAACGCGAGGTCTTTCGTCCAGATCCACCGGGCTCCATCGAAGTCGTGATCGAAAAACGGTTGTTTCGGCCCCACCGCCTCTTCGCTGTGCTCCAC
>JAPYUI010000518.1 GCA_029936175.1 Kiritimatiellia bacterium | reverse complement strand
AGCCGGACAAGCCCGAATCGGTGAAGCCGGAGACACCCGCGCCCGAGAAGCCGGATGAGCCCAAGGTTGAAAAGCCGGACGATCCTGCGCCGGACGAAGCCAAGCCGAAGGCCGACAAGCCGGAAGCCAGTCGCGATCCCAAGCCTGCGCTCGATGAAAGCACCCGGGACAAGTTGAAGCGCATCCGGGAAGAAATCCTGAAGGCGAAGAAGGCCCTCGAAGAAGCGGCGAAAGAAGACAAGTAGGGCGTTTTCTCAGGCCGGGCCCGGGCGAAACCAGGCTCGGAAAAACCCTAATAAAACGCGAGTTTCTTCCCGATCATCGTGTCGCCATCAAAAAGAAACCGCCCACTGAAATGTTCCCCCGCCAGCATCTTCGGCATCCATAAAATGTCATCCGCCCACATGCGGTCATAGGGAATCGACTCCAGGGGCGTCCACAGCGGAACCGCCTCCTCGGTTTCTGTTGCCGTCCCCTCACAGTCCTCGGCGGTGAACACGGTTGCATGCAGGGAATACCCGTCAGCAAACTGGAAGAAGAGGGCACCTCGTTCACTGATTCCCGTGGGGGTCACGCAGAGCTCCTCCTGCACCTCGCGAATAGCCGCCTGCAGGGTGGTTTCACCGGGTTCCAGGCGACCGCCGGGACCATTGACCTTCCCTTTACCCAGTCCTCGTTTCTTTTCGATCAGGAGGATCTTCCCATCACGGACGACGAACAAGAGGGTGGCGCGATCCTGGGGATTCCACGTGGCCCAGTTGATCGCGCTAAAATCCGTGATTTTCTCTTCTTCACTCATTTTTATTTCATTAGGTCGCTTTAGGGCATATTCCCATGCCTATGTCGCAACGCCGAACAAAAATCGTCGTCACTATTGGGCCCGCTACTTCGGATCCGGCCATGCTGGAGCAGTTGGTACACGCGGGAATGAACGTGGCCCGCTTGAATATGTCCCATGCTGATGCCGCGCAGGCGACGGAAATCGTCAAGAACCTGCGCG
>JAPYUI010000262.1 GCA_029936175.1 Kiritimatiellia bacterium | reverse complement strand
TGCAATTCTCGGCGGACCTGCAGACCTGGCTCACCGTGGACACCCTGGTCGCGGCGGGCGATGCCCCGGCCAACACCGTCAACCTCCCCGTGAACCCGCGCGGCTACTACCGGATCGAGGCCCTGCGCTAGACCTTCGCCATGCACCTGCCAACCGAAAGACTGTGACCATGCCGCTAAACGTAGACTGGGCCGGGGTTTTCCCCGCCGTACCCACCCAATTCAAGCAGGACCTCTCCCTCGACCTGCCCGCCACCCAGGCCCACGTGGAAGCCCTGCTGGACAGCGGCATTCACGGGCTGATCATGCTCGGCACGATCGGCGAAAACTGCTCGCTCACCCTCGACGAGAAGGTCCAGGTGCTGAAGGCGACGGCCGAGGTGAACCGGGGCCGGGTGCCCCTGCTCAACGGCGTGGCCGAGTTCACCACCCGGGCGGCCTGCGAGACCAGCCAGGCCGCGGAAGCGGCCGGCGTGGACGGCCTCATGGTCATGCCCGCCATGGTGTACAACTCCGACCGCCGGGAAACCGTGCAGCATTTTCGCAGCGTCGCCGCCTCCACCGCCCTGCCGATCATGTGCTACAACAACCCCCCGGTCTACCGGGTGGACATCACCCCCGAGATGTTCCAGGACCTCGCCGACGTGGAGAACATCGTCTGCATCAAGGAGGCCTCCGGTAACGTGCCGCGGGTAACCGACCTGTTCAACCGCCTCGGCGACCGCTACCTTATCTTTTCCGGCCTCGACGACGTGGCCCTCGAGTGCATCATGCTCGGCTGCACCGGGTGGATCTCCGGGCTGGTGGACGCCTTCCCCCAGGAAAACCGGATGATGTGGGATGCCGCGATCGCGGGCGACTACCCGCGGGCACTCGAGATTTACCGCTGGTACATGCCCATGCTGCACTTCGACAGCCACCCCAAGCTGGTCCAGTACATCAAGGTCGCCTGCGCGGAGATGGGCTTCGGCACCGAGACCGTCCGTCCGCCCCGACTGGAGCTGGTCGGTGAGGAGCGCGAGCAGATCCTCAAGATCATCCGCGACAGCGCGGCCACGCGGCCGAGCGCGGGCTGAGGCTGGGTACGCCTAGGCCTTCCCCACCACGGCCTCGTAGGCCAGGCCCGCACCCACCAGGTCGCTGTACGCCATCCCGATCGACTTGAACAGCGTGATCTCCTCGTCGCTCTCCCGCAGGGGGCAGGTTCCCGCGCACATCTCCGGCAACTCGCCCGCCACGTCCTCCTTGTTGAATACGCCCTCGGAGATCGGGACCAGGATCTCGCCCCCCTCCTTGAACAGGTTGACGTAGCTGTCGGCATAGACCTTCGCCTTCACCACGAGGTCGGAGTCACATTCCCGCTTGGTCGGGTGATGGTTGCCGATGAAATCGGTATGCGTGCCCGGCCCGATCCACGCCCCCAGGACCAGGGGCTCGTGGGACGCGGTCGCGCTGACCACGATATCCGCCTCGCCGCAGGCCGCCTCCAGGTCCGTGGCCACCGTACAGTCGACCCCGTCGAGCCCGGCGCTCACCTGCTGGACGACCGCCTCGGCCTTCGCCGGGGTGCGACCCCAGACCAGGACCTTCCGGATCGGGCGCACGCTCGCGTTGGCGCGGATGATATAGGGGGACAGGTTCCCCGTCCCGATCACGAGCAGGGTCTCCGAATCCTCCCGGGACAGGAGGCGCGTGGCGAGCCCGGAAATCCCCGCCGTCCGCCAGAAGGTCACGCTGGTGCCGTCCACGAGGGCCAGCGGCTCCCCGTGTGCACGGTCAAAGAGCATGATCTTGGAATACAGGGATGCGTACGGGTCCGCGTTGTCCGGGAAGTAGGTGAAGGCCTTTACCGCGATCAGCGAATCATGCCAGGAAGGCAGCAGGGCAAAGGCGTCGTGGTTGTCCGCCTCCTCGTCCAGGAGAAAGACCTGGCGGGGGGGCATGTTGAACGGTCTCGAGAAGGCATCCTGCAGGGCATCGACCAGTTGCGGGTAGCTGAGGGCATCGTGGACTTCTTCGGCATGGATAATTTTCATGCCCCGTGTATGCGAACTGGGCGGCGCGAATGCAACCGCAAAGACCCCGCGCAGGCGCTCAGTCGTAGATCGGGAAGAAGGTGTTAAAGGCCGCCTCGGCAAAGTCGCCCGGGTCATTGAAGCGCCGGTGGCGGTCCAGCCCGCTAATCGCCGCCATGTCCGCCTCCGTCAGCGCGAAGTCAAACAGGGCCCGGTTCTCCCGCAGTCGATCCGGGCGGCAGGTCTTGGGAACGATCGCGGTCCCCCGCTGGATGCCCCAGCGCAGGATGACCTGGGCCGGGCTGCGCCCGAGGCGGGCCGCGATCGTCCGCACCGTTTCCTGCTCGATCACCGCCTCGTCCGCCTCGGCCATGTTCAGCTGGAAATAGGACTGGGCTCCCAGGGGAGAGAACGCGGTGACCGCGATCCCCGACTCCCGGCAGAAGCGCAACAGCTTTTCCTGGCACAGGTAGGGATGCAGTTCCACCTGCAGGACCGCCGGGGGCGTCTCGGCCGCGTTCACCAGGTCCCGCAAGAGGGCCGTCCCGAAATTGCACACCCCGATATCCCGGACCAGTCCCTCGCGCACCAGCTCCTCCATCGCCTGCCAGGTCTCCAGCAGGGGCACCGGGTCCGCTTCAATCCGCGGCTCCGGCCCCGCCGGGTCGTACATCCATTCCGGCGGGTAGCGCGTCTCGAAGGGCACGAAGCGGGTCGCGACGGGAAAATGCATGAGGTAGAGATCGAGCGTGTCGAGCTGCAGGTCCTCCAGACTCCGCTGCAGGGCCGGGCGGACGTGCTCGGGCCGGTGGTAGGTGTTCCAGAGCTTCGAGGTGACCCACAGCGCATCCCGGGTGACCGCGCCCGAGGTCAAGGCGTGCTGCAGCCCCTCCCCCGTCTCCTTTTCATTCCCGTAGTCACAGGCACTGTCAAAATGGCGGTAGCCCGCATCGATGGCCGCCACCACGGTGTCCGCGGTTTTCTCGCGCTCAATTTTCCACAGGCCCAACCCGACCATGGGCAGCTCGCGACCGCTATTCAATGTCTGGTATTCCATTGGCATTCCTCAGTGGATCCTATAGATCGCATGGGAGTGATAAGCAAACCCATGCACCCATGAAAAACACCCTCGGGAAAACCGGCCTGGCCGTTTCACCCATCTGCATCGGCACCTGGCAGCTCGCCGGCCCCCTCGCCCTGGACGGCCGGCCCGACGGCCATCCCGACCCGGGAAAGGCGCAGGTGATCCGCCTCATCCGGGACCTGCAGGAGCGCGGCATCAACTTCATCGACACGGCCGAGCAATACGGCGGGGGCGAGGCCGAGCGGCGCACCGGCGAGGCCCTCGCCGGCCAGCGCGCGCACTGGGTCATCTCCACCAAGTTCGGCTACCGGGTCGGCCCGGGCCAGGCCCGGGAGGACGACGCGAGCCCGGGGACGATCCAGCCCAGCCTCGAGGGATCCCTCCGGCGCCTGCGCACGGATTACATCGATATTTTTCTCTACCACTGCCCGCCCCGGCCCGGGGAGCTCCCCGAGGCGAAAGCCGTCCTCGAGCGGGCCAGGGAGGAGGGAAAGATCCGCCATTACGGCATCTCCACCGGGAATCCCGACCTCGCCCGGCTCCTCGCCGAGCACGAGATGCTCGAGGTCCTGCAGTTCCCCAGCAACCTCCTCGACCCCAACGAGCCGCTCCGCCGCCTCGCGGTGGAGCACGGTGCCGGCACCCAGGTCCGCGGGGTCATGGCCGAGGGGCGGCTCAGCGGCAAGTACCTGGAACAGGCCCCGCAGTGGCCTGCGGACGACCGCCGCAGCCAGGGAGCAAAGGACTTCGGGGCGGTGGCCCCGCTCGCCCGCGCCGTCCCCGCGGGCTGGACCATGGACCAGCTGGCCGTCCGCTGGGCCCTCGACCAGCCCGGCCAGCACAGCATCTGCCTCGGGGCCAAGACCCTGGCCGACTACGAGCGCGCCATCGCGGCCACCCGCCTCCCCTCCCTGAGTGCGGAGCAGTTGCAGGCCCTGCGTTCGGCCCTCGACGCCTGCTGAGCGCACGCCGGCCTCGACATGGATTGACAATCGTTCTTTTCTGCGTAGGTTACCGCTAACCCTTTGTCCCCGGTTGGGGGCCATGGAAAGAAGGGGGCGATTGGCTTCGACGGACAAGTACGAAGCGGTTGCTGCGTGTCGAGGAGCCCGGCAGACCTCGTAAAACCCTGTTGGGAAACTATAAGTGCTGATACTGATTATGCACTCGCTGCCTAAATAGGGCAACGCGTCCCGCTCCTGATGTCTGCTAGGGAAACGGGGCGACGACAGCAGGCTGGACCATACTCCGGGGTGCCGGGACGCGGTCGAGAACTTTCGTGGCGCCTGGTCCAGTCGTAGCCCGTCCATCGGTGGCGCCTGGATAAGATTAAAGGATGGACTACACACGTAGATGTGCCCGTGACGTTTGTTCGGACGGGGGTTCGACTCCCCCCGCCTCCACTATTT
>JAPYUI010000517.1 GCA_029936175.1 Kiritimatiellia bacterium | reverse complement strand
TGGATACACATGGACCCACTTGAACTGGGCAAAGCGCCCGCTGGCAAGGGTCCAGTCCTTATCATCGTCGCAGGCACGGGTTGGCGCGCCCCAACTGCCTTCTCCAATATACACGGTGCCCTTCCGATCATCTCGAATGAAGCCCTCATCGGACCCCTCTCCTGCGTCCATGCGTACCGGGTAGGTGATTTTATGCATATGGGAGTCTCCTTCAAATGCGGCATCGACCCCGTATTTCTCAAAGAGCGGGGCCCAGGATTTTGCTATGTAATCATTCTCCGACTTGCCCTTCGTGTGCGGGCGGAACGGCTTGTGATAGGTGACCACCTTCAAGCGGGTTTCAGGATGCGCCTTGAGGTCCTTTTCCAGCCAGGCCGTGTGCCGGCGAAGGTCCGCCGAGTTCTTCTTCCGGTTTTTCCGCGTGGCGGGATTCTTGATGTTGATTTCGGAGTTCAACGTGTAGACGCGGAGTAAATCGCCGCCCAGGTTGAAGGCAAAATAGCCGCTTTGGTCGGGGAGGTTAAAGAGCTTATAGAGGATGTCCTGGTGTTCCTCGTGATTGCCGCGAACGGGCACGAGGGGAAAGACCCGTCCGTCCCCGGCCGTGGTATCGGCGTCCCAGTCCGCCAGCCAGTTTTGCCAGTAGCTCGCGTTCAGGCCGTTGCCGCTCACGAAGTCACCGGCGTAGATTACAAAGAGTGGCTGGAGTTTCGGGATGAAGGTGTTGCTGAGGCGCCCGCGTTCCCGGGCACCGGGCTCGGACTTGGTGTCCCCGCCGGCGGCAAAGCTGAAGGGTTTAGCCCGGTCCGGGGCGGTGCGGAACCAGAAGGTCCTGGACAGGCCTTCGCTGTCTGCGATGGCGCAGTAATACGCGGTGTCGGCGGCCAGGTTTTCCAGGCGGGCAAAGGTGTTGTTCATGCCGTGGTAGTCGTTGCTTTCCCGCGCCGCGTGATGGTGGGCGTAGGCCTGTAGGTTTTTCCCGCGGTTTTTCGTATCGTAGTGGAGAACCGG
>JAPYUI010000049.1:13796-26296 GCA_029936175.1 Kiritimatiellia bacterium | reverse complement strand
GGGCAGTAGGCTTTCCTCGCCTTTACCCGGACAATCTTTCGCTCGGGGAGGAGGAGGGCGGATAAAGCGCCCCCGTACACACAACCCGTATCCAGGCCGATAACCTTCGGACGGTCCAATCCTCCCAGTGCCGCCCAATGCCCGAACACGATCAACCCGGGATCGTCATAATAATCAAACCAGGGCTTCTCCTCCCTTCCCCAGGTTCGAATGCTCGTGAGGTCGCTTGCGCTCGAGTCCTCCAGCGCTTCCCCCGGAACCTTCCCGGCGTGCACCACGGAAAATCCCTCACCCCGGATGAACAACGGCCAGGCCTCTATGGTCTCGATAAAGGTTTCAAAGGTCTCAGCAAAGACCTCGCTCAAGGTCCCGTACCCGGGTCGGGTCTTCTTCGGCGCGCGGGCCTGCTCGAGTAGTTGCCATTCGTGATTGCCCAGGATCGCCTCGGCATCGAGGGTGGTAAAATAGTCAAATACTTCCCGGGAGGCAGGCCCCTTGTTGACCAGGTCACCTACAAAAATCAAGCGGTCGGACACGGGTTGGTAGTCCAGGCCTGCTATCAACTCCTGCAATTCATCGATGCACCCGTGGACATCACCTATGATTATCGTTCGTTGATCCATTAGCCGGTTACGCTGCGCGAACTTCTTCCGGCGTTACCGGTGTCCGCTAAAACATGCCCATTCAGCCACGCAGGTCGTAACACATCAGGACATCCTGTTCGCGCAGGTAGAGTTTTCCATCCAGGATCACCGGGTGTGCCCAGGTCTTCCCTTCCTGAAACACGGGTTTAAACGTCGCTTTCAACTCGTACGCGTTCGGGTTTGCCCCGACCAGGGCGACCAGGCCGTCTTGATAACGAAAGATGATATTCCCATCGGCATAGAGGATCGCGGCAGAGCCCTTTCCGGCACCACGATTATCCTTTCCACCCCACTTGATCGCACCGCTCTTCCATTCGATACAGGTGGGAAACCCATTGTTGTGCTTATGGCCGAGGTAAACGTAATCGCCGAGCTGGATCATGCCCCCGTGGTGATTTTGAAGCTCGATATTGCTTTTCCACCAGCGCTCCTTTGCCTCGACACCCTTTCCTGATTTGACCAGTTCAAGGCAGGCGGTTCCACCATCACCGTAACCGGAGGAGGTGATCACAAAATCATCCACGACAATCGGCGTCGGGATACAGGCGGTCTTGTTAGCCACCCGGTTATAGCCCCAGAGATGCTCCCCGTCGGAGGCACGCACGCCGACCAGGCCTTTCCCGGTCATCGCCACGTACTGCTTAATGCCGCAGGCCTGTGAAATTGCGATGCACCCGTAGCCAGCGCCATCCTTTCCCTGGTCGCCCTCGGCTGAACCGTTGCTTTTCCAGATAACCTTGCCGGATTTCTTGTCAAGTGCCACCAGCATGGCTTCCTTGCCTCCCGGATTGCAAACCACCCGCTCGCCATCCACCAGCGGCGACTCGGCATAGCCCCAGCCCGACATCATTTTACCCCCCCACTCCTTGAAGGCATGACGCCAGACGATGGCTCCGTCGGACGCCTTCAGGCAGACGATCTGGCCATCCGAGGGGACAACATACAGGAAATCCCCATCGATGGTCGGGGTGCAACGGGAACCGCTGTACCCGTGCTTGGGATCGGTGTCCGTAAGCTTCCTCGTCCAGCGTATTTTCCCATCGGTGAGCGAGGCGGCAATGACCGCCTGGCCACTTCCGGTATTTCCGGTGGTGTATATCTTCCCGTCAGCGATGGAGAGGCTCGCATAGCCCTTGCCCAGGCCGCTGCTCTTCCACACCAGGCGGGGGCCCGCTTCCGGCCAGCTTTTGAGCAGGCCTTTCTCCGGGGAAATCCCATCGTTGTTCGGCCCACGAAAGTGCGTCCACTCGCTTCCCTCCGAGAGGGAGCCAAGGGAAAGCGCCAACATACCTGCAAGAATCTGTTTCATGACTTGTTCCAATCGGGGTTTAACTCGCCTTTTATTGGCTTCGACCCTGATTTTCTGCTTCAACGGACCCTGAATTACAAGTCATTCACCCCAAAAAGGAATCCACCATGTACTGCATCCATGTTTACATACAGGTTAAGCCCGAATGCATCGCGGACTTCATCGAAGCCACCATCGACAACGCGAGCAACAGCAACCAGGAACCGGGCTGCCATCGCTTCGACGTCTTGCGCCGAAACGATGCACCGGACCGCTTTGAGCTGGTGGAGATTTACGAGAACGAAGCCGCGATCGATGCGCACCGGCAGTCCGCGCATTACGCCCGTTGGCAATCGGTGGCAAACGAAATGATGGCCGAGCAGCGCAGCAAGCATGCATTCACGCCCGTGTACACGCGTGAGCACGGACGCGTGGACCTGGACGCATAGGCCTTTCAAGGGAAATACAACACCACCCGCCTGCGGAGGCAGGCACTACAGGCTGTTCAAACCCACGAAGGTCCCGCCGTTCCGCTCACACAGGGCGCGCATCAAGGTGGCGAAACGATAACCCGTAATCCCCATCCCCGGCGGCGCGTCCAGCATAACGGGGAAACCGACGCCGTGAATCCGCACACGCCGCTCGCCCTGGGCATTGGCCTTGTTCAGGCCCGCGACCGTATCCATGACAGGCTGCATGGCATTCCCACTGAATTCGTCCCCAAAGATATACAGGCTGATCTTCTTGTCGCTGTCGTAAAAGTCGCGGATCGCCGCGTTGATTCCCTCGACGGGACTGCTGTTGCTGAACGCCTCCCAGGTAGCCAGGGTCTTTAAAATCGCACTCCGCCGGGCGGGCGTGTCCGGGATCCATGTACCCCGGTACTGGCTGAACATATAATTCCCCATGTCGTTCATCACCTGGATACCCTTGACTTGCGGGTACAGGTCCAGGGTTTCTCTCATCTTGCGCATGACCATCGGCCAGGCATTGCCTTTCATCGATCCCGATGTGTCGATGATAAAGACGATGTACTCGCTGTCCACGGGAATTCCCGCCACGCTGTCCGTCTGCTTGTTCTTCGGAATATTGGCCAACAGGCGCTTCATTTCCTCCGTCAGGTCCTGGCGAGCCTCGGCCAGGGTACCTTCTATTTTATTCTGCACCGTCGCGTCCGAAGCAGAACCCGAAAAGGCCCCCTTGATATCGGACAAGTCCCCCTGCAGGCGCACCAACTTTCCCTTTGCAGCCGAAAGCTGCTCCACCTTTCCTTCCAGGTCGCGATTTAAAATAGCGGTTTCGCCCCGTATCTCAGACAACTCTTTTTCCAGCTTGGCCAGTACCGAGGACAAGTCTTCGCTCACCTGCTCGATCACCACGGGTTCACCCGATTTCGAAAGCACGAACAGCAGAATGATCGCCCCAAAACCGCAACAGATGCAATCCAGGAACGACATGCTGAACGCCGAGACATCTCTTTTTCGTTTAGCCATTACAGATACCCCGGCTCAGGGCCAATCCCGTGCCGGACAGAAGAAACTACCCTGGGTTGTTTTCGCCAACTGCCAGAAGGCGGGCGATGCCCCAGGATCCCCTTCCATGTGATACAAGATGATATTGACCGGGATACGTGCACTCAACTTTGCCACCGCTGCCGCGTAAATACTTTTTCTCTTTTTACTCGATACACGGCTACCCCAGGACTTTTTCGAGCCCATCGTGGGCAAACCATCGGTGAGCAGAAAAATATTATCCGGGCCGCCTTCAAAACTGCGAATGGCCTCAAAGGCACTGATCAGGCTGGTCGCCTTTCCAGGCTCAACCCCATGCATCGCCTTGCCGGCCTTGTCGAGGTCTTCGGATGAACCGCCTTCCAGCCACGTGCCCGCCGTTCCGGCCACCACCGGGAAAGCCTTGTCATTAAATCCGACGATTTGAAACTTGCTGGTCGGTGGAAGCTGCGCAAGGATCCAATCCACCGTTGCCACGGTCTGCACCCACTTCGGGCTCTTCAACTTTTCCTCAAGCGCCATGTTTCGCCGCCGGATAATACCCACGATATTGTCATCCAGCATGCTCGCCGAACAATCGACGAGGATAACGATGCGGTCCCCACCGATCTTCATCCCGGTTAAATACTGGCGATCGCCCACGCCCTTGAACCCCTTGAGTCGTTCGCCTTCCCTTTCCGCAACCACGGCCGCCGCCCGCAGGCGTTTAAGCTCCTCCTCCAGGGCCTTAAGGTCCGACATCAATTTGTTGACGTGCTCCTTGCTGGAAAAGGTATCTTTATCGGCCTTCGCCAGCTCACGCCTGATCTCCTCGATACGCTGGGTGATCTCCCGCGCGCGGCCCTCCGTTTTAACCAGTTCCTTTGTCATGTCCTCGAGGAGGTTCCTGGCCCGGACCAGGTTCTTTTTTTCCTTCAACACCTCCAACTCCCCCAGGGCCACTTCGCCGCGGAGATCTTTCATCACCTCCTTGCGGGCATCGTGGATCCGTGCGTCGTTAATCACGAAAAGTAGAATGATCGCCCCGAATCCACAACAGATGCAGTCCAGGAACGACATGCTGAAAATAGGGGTTTCCCTTCGCCTGGCCATCAGGACACCGGAAGAACAGGTGGGGAGGAAGGGGGAGTGGCCGATGTGCCACGCATGCGCGCCGTGTGGTACATCACCTGGTCCGCATCCGGTGGTTCGAACAGGTCCAGCACCCCCGCCAACCCGAGGGCGGGACTCGCGCCCAGGGTCTCCACCTGCCCGCCGACCTGCTGCTCCACCAGGCGCGGAAAACCTGGAATGAGCCCAAGGCGATCCGAGAGATAGACCCGGTCCACGCGCTCCCAGCCGCGTTCGCCCAGGCAAAGCTGAAGCGCGGCGGTCATCCGCGTGAGCAGGCTGTGAACCCATTCGCTCATCATGGTCCGCATCAGGGTGATGCGGTGACCGGACACCTCGATTGCGGTCGAGTCGTGCTCCAGCAATGAACGCAACAGGGGCTCCAGCCGGGCATACAGATGCTGCTCGGACTCCGCTTGATACAAGGGGTCAAAGCGCGTGTTCCGGACGAACTCATTCGCCAGGCCTTTCACCCATTGCCGGGACAAATTCAGCCAGCCCATGTTCGGATCAGAGGTCGCATGCACGAGATCAATCCGCTCGCCTTGCTCCAGGAGGGAAAAAATACAGCGGTGCAGGCTCAGGTCGAGATGCACCGCACGATTGAAATCACCCTGGACCAATACGGGGGCGGCAACCACACCCTGCAAGGGCAATCCCAGTTCACGGCACATACCGTGCAATACACCCAATTGAAAGGGCTCATAGATCGCGGGAACCACCATCCAGACCCGGCCCACCCCGCCATCCATTTGCGCCCAGATGTGCTTCAGGTGAGCGAAGGCCAACTCGGCCTGGTTGAACCCCTCGGCAGCCGGGTCTGTTCCCAGTTGATCCCAGAAACGATTTTGCACATCCAGGGGCTGCAACAGGGCTTGCCGGTAAGCAGCCAGGCCGGTCACCAGCCGTTTACGCGTGACCAGGGCATAGCCCGGACTTTCATCCTCGACCCCCTCGAGCGCGAGCGGACGATCCGCCCCGGGCTGCACCACCCGGATCCCGACATCGTTCAGGTCTACTATCCGTTCGCTCATCAGTGCGTGTGGAGGTGACGAATCAGGTTTTCTTCACAGTAGGCCTCGGCATCCAATACGTAGCGCTCCTGTAGCAACTGGAGCTGGTGCACGACAAACATGAGCACGATACTGATCAACAAGGCGATCAGGGTCGAGTTAAAGGCCACACCCAGGCTCTGGGTGACGAAGCTCATGTCCCCCATGGTCCGCGCGGTATGCGCATAGCCCAGGGCTTCGCCAATCCCGCGAACCGTACCGATAAAACCCACCGATGGAATCGCCCAGGCAATGTAGCGAATCATGGACAACTCCGATTCCAACCGCTCTCCCTCCGACTCACAAATCGTATGGGCTGCACGCGCTACGTCCTGGATGTTACGGGCGGAATCAAAGCGGTGGAGTGCCGCGAGCAGGGCGCGGGGCAGAAGCGACTTCTTTTTACCTTCGGGAAAGGCCTCCAACTTTCGGGAGAGCTCCCGCGAATCCTCGGGAAGGATACGTATACCTTCATCGAGCGGGATCAGGTTCTCCTGCATCAATTTACACTCCCCGATGGTCACCGCACCCTTGTACGCGATGATCGTCAGGGCCCAGAAGGCGAGGATGAAACAGGCTTCCTGCTCATAATCCCGGATCAACACAAAGAAATTGCGCTCTTGGATATACCCCTCGTCCTGTAGCATCACCTCGCGCTCCTTTTTCAGGTGCGCATCGGCACGCGGCCGAATCATGCTGGCGTAGCAGGCGTGGATGATGATCGTAATCATGATCAAGGCACCGAGCTGGTATAGGAATTCGATCGTATGTGCGTTTTTTTTCATGGGATTAGCAAAGGTTAAATATCAATGGGAAAGTCGACGGCCTGCTCGACCCCGATCTGTTCAGTCGCCTTGAAACCCTTGGCGCCCTGTGCATTCACCGGGGATGCTCCCGGTCCAAAATTCAGGTACCAGATCAGTCCCGCCAGGCCCGCGATCAAACCCAGGTAACCTATCGATGTCATTTTATTTCTCATACCGACTCCAGCCGTGTGTCGCAACGTACCTATTCAATATACCGGCAAATTCGGAAACCGACATCCGGATTCGCCTTCCCGGCATAATTTCTAAAAGCGAAGCGCAAATCCCGGATATGGGCGCTTTTATAACTCGAACCGCGAATGGACCACAAGGAGCCTTCGCCGGGCCCGAGCGGATCCGTGACCTCCTTGCCAGGCGTAAATGAATAAATGCGATACACGTCGTGGCACCATTCCGCGACATTCCCCCCCATGTCAAACAGTCCCAAGCGATTCGCCGCGAAGGATCCGGGCGGTGCCGTTGCAGGGTAGCCATCCGTGTAACCCTTAATCGGAAACGCAACAAGGTCCACCGCAGATTGATCCCCATAATTACCGTGCTTCTCCTTTGGTGGAAAGCCCTCGCCCCAGGGATATTTTAACAGACCCCCGGCAGCATCCGAGCGCGCGCAGTAGGCCCATTCGGCCTCGCTCGGCAGGCGATAACCCGTAGTCATCGGACTCACCGCCACCACGTTCGTCCCCCGTTCCCGGTATGCCGGAGGCAAGCCATCCTGCGCGCTCAGCCAGTTGCAGTAACGCGCGGCATCCCGCCAATGTACCCCCGCCACCGGTTGGGCACTCCGGTTCAAGGTCTCTTCCCCCTCCGATCCCGAGTGATGATCCGCCTTGAACTTGCGGAACTCCGCATTCGTCACTTCCCGCTTGCCCATATAAAACGACCGGCTCAACCGGATGTCGCGCAGGGTCTCATTGGAGCGCCGACCCTGCTCGCGCCGGGAGGATCCCATCCGAAACACGGCCGACAGGACGGGAACGAATGGGTATCCGCCGCCGGTGGCGATCTCCGGGGAGGCCGTGTTGCCTGCCGCGACCACCTTGGAGACGAGGTCGGTTTTAATCGACGAGATGAATCCCGAGCGCGGCTTGAGCGTCACCTCGTAGGCCTTGAATCCTTCCCGGGCGATGCGGAGCTGATGCTCGACCGCGGTCAGGATCATCTCCTCCGGAACCTGCCCGAAGGAGGTTCCATCGACGAACAACTCGGCATCCGGCGGATTGACCTGGAAACGAATCGTCCCCTCCAGCGGCTCCAACTTCACATCGACCCCCACTGTTTTTCCGGGAGAAACCGCCACCGTTTTCCGCGCAGGCTTGAAGCCGGCCTTTGCAATGAGGACCACGTGCTCCGTATTGGGCTCAGCCGGGATCGTGATCGGTGTCTGCCCGACAAAGGTATCCGCCAGGTTCACGTTGGCCATGCCCGGCGAACTGCTCACCCGGATGAGCCCGTTCGTTTCCTGCAGCACCATCACGGGCAACTCCAGGGGGATCCCCGCGCGAACCACGACCTGCGTGCGCAGCGTCATGTAGCCGTCTTCCTTGATCGTCAAGGGGTGCAGGCCCTCGATCAATTCCAGGGTAGCCGGAGTCGTCGCCCCGGGCAGGGCCTCGTTCGTGTAGACGATCCCCGGTGGAATCGTGGCGATCCGCACCGGGGCCCAGTTCGCTTGAAAGTTGAGGGCCACGCTGTTCGTCTCCCCCCGGGCGGGCACCACGATGTTTGTCAGCACCGAAAAATGGCGGGCCAAACGAAATTCCAGCTCGTGTTCACCCGCCGAAAAGACCAAATCATCCCCTACTTCTTCCCAGCGAAATGACTCATCCACGGGCGCGCCGTTCTCGAATACCACAGGCGAGGGATCGATCGGCGGATCCAGGCGCAACAGGCCCCATGGGAATTCCTCCAGGTGTATCCGGATGGGCATCTCCACTTCCGCGCAGCAGCTAAAATTGGTGGAGGCGGATAGGTAGCCGCGGCGCTCGACCAGGACCTCGTAGGCCTTCCTCGATTTCGCCCAGAAAGAACGGCCCTTGAGCGACACGGGAAGGCTTGAACCCCCCGGACTCCGCACCTCAACCCGGGCATCCTTCGGAAGGGTTTCCACGGTGACAAAGGTCCTGGAAGTGAAGAAAAAGCAGGCGTAGGCCGCCGCGGAAATGAGGCCCAGGAGAAGCAGGAAACCCAACAGCTTCCCCAGGGGGAATCCACCCCCGTCCGGCGCTTGCTTGCCCGAGCGAAAGGGCCGCACGTCGATCACCACCGGGTCGGGCACTAAAACCGCTCCGTACAAATTACTTCCAGGCGGACCTCGGCCGTTCCCGGTTCAAGCTTCAGGCTGTGCCGCACGTCCTTGAATCCATCCCGCTGACCCAGCACGGTGTACACCCCGGGAAGCAACTCCAGCATCTTCGTGGTGAGGGCGCCAAACTTGCCGACCTTGTAGACGGTGACCTCGGTCTGTCCGTCCGAAAGAAGGGTCATTTTCACCTCGGTATTCGCCTGGCGCACGAGGGTGTTCAACGCCTCGTAGGCCTTTTTCAACTTCGGGCCCGGATCCTTTACCGCCTCCGCATCGCTAATCACCAGGTTCACGGCTTCCCGCCCCTGCGGAGTGATCAGCAACTGCGAGCGCGCCCGGTAGTGGTCCAGCTGCGTCATCAAGGTGATACGTTGCTCAACCCGCTCCTTGCCCTCCTGGGCGAATGCGATGTTTTGATCGATCTCCAGCACCTGGAGGTAGGCCTTCCGGGCAACCGGCCAATCTTCCGCACGCTCCGCGGTACCGGCTTCCTGCTCCAGGGCCTTGATCTTCCGCAAGCGAATACCCTCAGCGACCATCTCCAGGGCATCATCGACCTCCTTGCGATCCGGGCGAAAACGTTTTGCCTCCTCCAGGTGCACCCGGGCCTGGTCGTAATCGTCGGCCGAAAAGGCCTTGAGACCCCGGGACATCATGCCTTGGAATTTTTCCTCCGCAATCGTGGTCTTCATCCGCTCGAACCCGGCCCGGGCCTCTTGGCTCAAGGGATCCAAGTCCACGGCCTCCGCATAATCGGTATGTGCAAAGGCCCATTGTTTCTCCTCTTCCCGGGCCCGGCCCCTGGCCAGGAGCAGGTTTAACTCATCCAGGGTCCCCGCCCGCTGCAAACCCCTTTGCGCCTCGACATTCGCGGCATCAATCAACAGCGCGGTCTCGAAAACACGCGTGGCGGAGGCCGAGGTGCCCCGCTTCAACTCATCTCCACCTTTTAAGAGAAGCTCCCCCAGGGCATCCAGCTTACCTTCCCCCAAGCCTTGCAGGCCCCGCGCAACGCCGGCATATTTTTCCGTGGCCGTCGCATAGTCCTTGTCCATAAAGGCCTGGTCCGCAAGGGCCGCCCCGCGCATCTGATCCACAAAGGCCTCTTCCGCCCAGCGGGGCACACCCACGGATTCCGCATCCTTTTTGGCGAGCAGGTAGGCATCCAGCGCCTCCTCCGCCTCGGCCTTCTGCAGCGCCAACTTGACCAGGTCAACCGCCGGCATGACCTCGAGCTCCGGGCTACCCTCCTCCGTGGGCGCATAGTCCCGTTCAAACTCCCGTATTATCGCAATTTGCTCCTGCCTCTCCTGGTATTGCATCTTCCTGAAATACACGAAGCCGAAACCAGCCCCCGCAACCATCGCGGCCAGGACGAGGAACAGCCCAAATCCCAGGGCCCATTTTATCCACTCATTGGATGTAGGAGACTCGGCCGGCAGCGAAGCCGGGCTCGGATCGCTAATCAAGGGAATCTCTGCGGGCTCCGCAATGACCTTTTCGATCTGTTGAAAACGGTTCAACACCTCGCCCGTCCCGGCCGGCCGCTGGTGGGTATGCGTTGCGCACATGTCGGTAACCAGCTGGTTGAGCAGGGCCGGGAGGGTCCGGCCTTCCCAGAGCCTATCCGGCACGTCATTCAGTTCGCACTCTCCATCCACCGGCCGATTCCCGGTAAGTGCACAGCGCATCAGGTTCCCGAGTTGTTGTACATCGCCCATGGGGAGGATCGGGCCAAGCGGGGGCAAAAGCAGCAAGCGACCCTCTGCGTCCAGCAGCAGGCGTTCCGCCGTGAGTTCCCCATGCACGAGCCCGGCCTGGTGGATAGCCTGCACCCCCCGGGTCACGGGTTCGACTGCACGGAGGAGGGAGCGATACGGCATGGGGCCGACCTGCTCGAGGTGCGCCACGAGCGGCTGGCCGTCAATATTTTCCAGGACAACCACGCTACCCGATTCAGCCAGGCAGACCTCGCTGATACGGGCCATCGAGGGATGCTCCACATCGCGCAGCTTCAACAAGCGGGCACGCGAAGCCTCCACGTCCTCACCCGGCAGAAAGGACAGGAGGCACAGACCGCCCTGCCGGGTATCCTCGACCCGCCAGAGCCCCCCCCCCAGGGGGGTATCCAGCCGGAATCGACCAAGCACCACCTGGCCGGATTGGAGCCCGGGCATCATGGCTGGACGGCGGGCGGAAGCGGCTCGGCCAGGTCTTCGTCGATGCCGAGCTCCTTGAGATAGAGTCGACGGAGGATGCCCATCAGTTGCGTATACTGTTCATCCACGCTCCCGGACAGTTCGTAGGTTTTATTCTCGAAATCGATCGTAACCGGCTTCATTTCCGCGCCAAAGGATTCACTGAGTTCTCCAATCGCGACGCGGTGCATCTCCGTCTGCTGGCTGATATTTATGCCACTGATCACGACCTGGCCGCCGCCGAGGATCAGGAGGTCACGAAGCGAAGCTGTATTGTCCACGTCACCCGCCTCCAGGGCAATGGCCGCCGCGATCATGAGGATACCCGTGGTGGTACGCACCCATGCATCCCGGCGGACCTGTCGGACCGCGAGTCGCTCGACGAGGTTGAACTTCCGCCAGTTTTCGTAGGGGTCCCACATCTGGGTATAAAAGCCCTCGTAATACTCATTCACCGTCTCGACATACATGAGCTCCCGCTCGCGAACCCGACGGACGCGTTGAATCATGGCGTCCTCGTCGGAGGGCACCCGCTTGAGGATGACCTGGCCCTTGCCGGTCTCCTGCACGTAATGACCAAAGGCATCCGGTGCGAACTCCGCGGCAAAGCGCATCTCCGCGGTGCGCCGAATGAGCTGGATTTCCGCCGGGGTCAACCGCTTCCGAAACGCATTCAAATCATTGGCTATCCGGTTATATACCTCCTGGTAGGGGCCCTTCTCGCCCGGCTTGTTATTCTCGTAGGTTTCGGAAATGCCCCGGGACTCGTACTGGCGCTTAAACCATACCTGGCCCGTCGCATCGACGGCTTTCGCGCGAAGTTTAAAGTGTTCACCGTTGGATTCCAGCACCTCGGTATGCACCAGCAGGTCCAGGTCGTCCGCCTGGGCCGGCACCACGCGCACCGCCCCCCAGTTGCTGCTGTTCTGCATGGTGTTTTTCAGGTGATAGGGAACAAAGTGCTTCTCCGCCTCACGAATTTCCAGGGAGCTCCCCTGTTTCCTGAGCTGCTTCTCCGTCAACTCAGGCACCCGGGATGGGGTCAACCCGACATCCATCAACTGCTCTTCAGGAAGCTCCTCCTCGGCCTGCTGGATCGTCTCCGTCCGCATCACCTTCTGGCGGGCATAGCCATTGGTGGAAGCGCAGCCCGACCCCAAGAGGACGAACCCGAGCACGGGCACCAGCAGGCGCATGAGCAGGTAAATCGACTTCTTCAGGCTGGGATAACGAGTTGAAAGCGACATGGCGTCCCCGTAAAAAGTAACCTACAAGCCCTTCTTGTAGGCTTCGTATTCCTTCCAGAGCTTCTCCTTCAAGACCGGGTCGGTTTCATTCTCCGCAGCTTCGCGAAGCTGGCGTGCCACGATGTCATCGTCCCTGGGTGAACCATGATTTTCGATGCGGCCCGCTTTCGCCTCCGGGTTCCCCGGGGCACCACCAAGCGCACCGGCATCGTGGGCCACCTCGGCCCCCGGTGCCTTTTCCCTGGAATCTGTGCCGCGTGTATCCCCGCCCGCTTCCTCGCCGGCGGGTTCCAACTTCACGCCAGGCTCCTCCCCGGGTTCCGG
>JAPYUI010000049.1:3747-13696 GCA_029936175.1 Kiritimatiellia bacterium | reverse complement strand
TCATTTAACTCGCGGTCGAGTTGGCTCAACTCGTCCTCTGCTTCCGGAACGACCACCGAGAACGGTGAGTCGGAGGGTTTTGCCGGCGTCGGCGTGGCGGGAACCGTCCTCGCATAAATCGCTTCCAGCTCACGCGCGATTCGATCGTATTCAGCGACGAGGCCACGTACCCGTTCAAGGTAGATGGTATAATCCCCCATGACCTCCGGATCAACCTTTCCCCGGGCCTCCAGTCGGTCCAGGTCAGCCTTGATCCGCGCCTCCGTCGCCTTGGCGATGCGCAGGTTTCCCTGGGCCCGCGCGCGTTGCTGGTCGAGATCGGCCTGCGCGCTGATTTGCGCAGACCAGAGCATCCCCGCACCCATCCCCGTGAAGAGCAGCCAAAACATTACCCATCTGGTCAGCTTTTGCATATTCCGTCTTAATTATACGTTTAGACTGGAGCGAATGACAAAATATTCAGGCGTTTTTTCGGTGCCGGGAAGGGGTGCGGGATAGGAAGGGCCGAACCCGGGCGGGCAAATCATCCGTTCAGGGCGCTGGACGAAGAATCTGTTGGTCGATTAGACCACCCGGTCCAGGCAAGGGCCATCAGGATGCAATACATGGTGTAGATCTCATTGTCGCCGAAATTATACTCAACCATGCCATTCAGGAACAAACCCGTAAAGGCACAGAGCAGGCAGACCGGGGCTATTGAGCCGTAGCCATCGTCTCCCTCGCTTTCTCCACGCCGGCGAAGCGCGCGGATCAGGCAGGTGAACACCGAAGCCATCCAGGCGAGCCAAACGGACAGACCTATCCACCCCATCTCCGCGGCGATCTGGCACCCATTATTGTGGAAGTGATTCTTTACGGTGAAGGAAATATCCGAGGTGTAAGCGAGGAAATCCTCATGCTTTACCGCCAGGTAACCCACCCCCCAGGGATGTTCACCCATGAACGGAAGAAAGGCCACGGTCCACAATTCCCAACGGCCGCCATGGTTCGGGTCAAACAGCGCCAGCAGACCGACAACCCGCAGTCGTATTGTCGGAACAAGCAGAGCTGCAGCGGCAACCGCGACCAGAACGATAATCATCTTCCATTTTCGTGTACCCACGGCATAGCCCCCGGCCACCACCCCAAAAGCAAGCCAGGCACCGCGCTTGTAGTGCAGGAGGAAGCTGACCCCGATCAAGACGACAACCCCGAGGAGGATCCACCGCACGCGACGATTTTTCACCGCGAACCAGACCGGCAGCAACATGCACAATGCCACGAGGTAAAACTGTGGATCACGCATATTCCCCTGGTCGTACAGCGCCAATGCCACGGCTTCCCGGTGCGCACCCGCCTCCATCCCCGCCGGCAAGGCCGCTACCGCGGCTCGCCACTCCAGCGGAATTCGAACCAGGTCGTACAGGGCCAGACCGCTCGCGCCGACCACAAAGGCCACAAACCAGGTCTTCATCCATTCGGGGCGAATGGACAGGGTCGCCGGCACAGCGACCAGCAGCAGGAGCAGGAGGAGTCGATGGGCCTTCCCCAAGCTTCGTTCAGCACGCTCGCCGGTCAGGATACCCACGCCCACCAGCAGGACAAAAATGAGTGCCCAGGTAAAAAGCGGGGTCCACACGAAAGCGCGGCGGCGATCGAGGACACAACAGGCCAGCCAGATCAGCACCCCGAGATACGCGAAGAACTGGATCAACACGATTGAGATGGGCAGGCACAAACAGAGCAGGGTGAGTACCCAGCCATTTATCCGCCAAATAGAGTCCGCCTTATTCATCCCTCAGTTCTATCGGAGTATGCTTTTCCACGTAAGCACGCAAGGCCGATCGCAGGCTATGGCTACTGGGCGCCAGCCGGGCAACCGGCTGGTGCACTACGCGGCGCAGTACGGGAAAGCGACCCCCGTCCGAGGCCGCCAGGGATTCCGGCAGAACCACTGCGAATCGTTTGCGTGCGTGCATCCCCTTCCCCGCCCCGTCCAACACCCGATAAACGCCCTGCGCAGTCACCTCCCACCGCATACCCCAGACCAGGGGAGACTCCACGCGCAGGGCCTCCGTGATCATTTCCCGCAAGTCGGCTGCGGTCAGGTGCGCCTTGACCAGGACTTCATCCTCCGGAACCGCCGCCGCCAGACCCTGCTCCGTGAGGACCCCTTCCTGAAGACGCACTCGGTCTTTTGCCCACCAGACGATTTCCGCCTGGGTCATTTCGGCGAGGGCCCTTCCAATCAAGCGCTCCTCGCCGGAGTTCCGGCCGCTTACCCGCCGGGCAAAACGACCGCGCAATTCGCCGATCGGCTGCCCCAGGTGGGCACGCGCTTCGCCCAGGGCGGGTTCGAGTGCCTTCTTCAACGAGGCACTTGCCACAAAGCGGGTGCCAATTTTCTGGAGCCGGGACTCCTGCTTGATCAGTTTCCGGCGAACCGTATCCCAGACCAGGTCCACACGACCGACTCGCAGCCCCCCTGCCCCCGCCTGCGTAAAAAGGGTCTCACCGTAAAGGGCTTCCGGAACCGCCTGCCCGGTGTGGCCCCCGATCACGACATCGATTTCCGGGAATCGCTGGATCAGGTCACGAATTTCCCCGAAGGGACCGGCACCCGCGCCCTGGTGCGCGAGCAGGCAGATTACATCCGGCTCCAACTGCTTAACCTCCGCCATGAGTCCCGATAAGGCCTCGACCCCAGGTCTCACCCAGATCGGAGAAGATAAATAGCGATGGTGGAACCCGGGCCAGGTTAATCCAAGCACAACCACCCGCACCCCATCAACCTGCACGACCTGATGACTGCGAAGCACATCCAGGCCCTGGACATTGGCTGCCAGGATCGGCGCATTCAAACCCGCCAGGCGCTTGACATAACGGCCGAGGTCCTGGTCGCCAGGCGCGATCGCATCGTAGGATAAATGATTCATCGCCGACACGATCAAGGAGGGCTCCCCTTCGCTTTCCGCCGCCCCTCCCAGACTGTCGCCGGAATCGAACAGGAGGACATTCCGTTGCTCCTCCCGGACTTCCTCGAGGTAGCGTGCTGCACGCAGCAAACCTCCCTGAAGTGGATGATCATCCGACGCATCAGCGGGGAACACTTGTCCGTGTAACTCTGCGGTATGCAGAATCGTAATCGGCACCTGCCGGGCAAAAAGAAAACCCACCGTCGACAAGAGAAAGCCGAGGATCCTGAGGGCCAAGCCGCGTACCACCTTTACCTCAGGCAATACGGCGGTTTTCGCGGGAGATTCCGAGGGCGGTCAACTGGCTGTTGATCGTGGACTTGGTAATCCGGCATTCCCTCGTGTCGCCCTTCAACGGGATATCGTACATGATATCAAGCATGATATGCTCAAGGATCGCCCGCAAACCACGCGCACCGGTTTTGCGCATCACCGCAATGCGCGCAAGCTCCCGGAGAGCCGTATCGGTAAAGGACAGTTCAACGTCCTCCATTGCGAGCAACTTCGCATACTGCTTCACCATCGCGTTCTTGGGCTTGGTTAAAATCTGGATCAAGTCGTCTTCCGTCAGCTCGTCAAGCACGGCTGTAATCGGAAGACGGCCGATGAACTCGGGAATCAAGCCGTAACGCACGAGATCGTGCGGCTCCACCTGCCCTGCAGAGGTAACCGCTTTTTCAGGCGTGTCGGAATTATAGCCAACAACACCTTTTCCGCGCCGGCGCTGGATAATTTCCTCCAGCCCCACGAAGGCCCCACCGCAGATAAACAAAACATTCTCGGTGTTAAACTTGATATATTCCTGCTGCGGATGCTTGCGACCGCCCTGCGGGGGCACGTTTGCGACCGTCCCCTCCATGATCTTCAGTAGCGCCTGTTGCACCCCTTCACCCGAGACGTCGCGTGTAATGGATACATTCTCCGTCCTCCGGCCGATCTTGTCGATCTCGTCCACGTAAATAATGCCCATCTCTGCGCGCTCAACATTGAAATCCGCAGCCTGCAGCAGGCGCAGGAGAATATTCTCCACATCCTCACCCACATAACCGGCTTCCGTCAGGGTCGTCGCATCGGCAATACTGAAGGGTACATCCAGGAAACGCGCCAGGGTTTTAGCCAGTAGCGTTTTCCCACAGCCGGTTGGCCCGATCATCAGGATGTTACTCTTCTCGATCTCCACATCACGATACGGATCGTCCGGCGTGATCCGCCCAGGTTCCCTAATGCGCTTAAAGTGATTATGCACCGCGACCGACAGGACCTTCTTGGCCTGCTCCTGACCAATGACATATTCATCAAGCTGGGCCCGAATCTCATGCGGCTTGGGAGCGCTGGCCGTATCCGGCTTGCGGCTTTCGCCCTTCGTCTTCTCCCGCTCGATCAGCGCGATGCACAGTTCCACACATTGATCGCAAATCTGGACGCCGGGTCCCGCAATCAGACGGTCCACCTCGTTCTGCAATTTACCGCAAAAGGAACACTTTGGTGTGTCAGTTTTACTCGCCATACTACTTCCGCCCGCCCCGGGACAAACCCGGAGCATCTCACATGCTCAGTCGATTATTTTTTACCGGGTTTCTCACCCTTGCCGCCCTTATCGCCCTTATCGCCCATGGGCGAAACAACCACATCCACCAAGCCAAAATCCTTGGCCTCATCCGCGGAAAGAAAGTTGTCACGATCGGTATCTTTCTCCACGCGTTCAATCGGTTGATTGCAGTGGTGGGAAAGAATCCCGTTCAAGTTCGCTTTCAAGCGTAAGATTTCCTTCGCGTGAATATCGATATCCGACGCCTGGCCCTGGAAACCACCCCAGGGCTGGTGGATCATGATGCGCGAGTTCGGCAGGGAGTGCCGCTTACCGGCCGCACCCGCTGCAAGCAACAAAGCTCCCATGCTCGACGCCTGGCCCACGCAATAGGTGGCAACGTCGCATTTCACAAACTGCATCGTGTCATAAATTCCAAGACCGGCAGTTACCGATCCACCCGGCGAATTAATATAGAGGTTGATATCCTTGTCGGCATTCTCACTCTGGAGGAAGAGCATCTGCGCCACGATCGAGTTTGCCACATCATCATTCACCGGCGTACCAAGGAAAATGATGCGATCCTTCAGCAGCCGCGAATAAATATCATACGAACGTTCACCTCGGCCGGTTTGCTCAATGACAAAGGGAATCAAAACATTCTGTTCGGTGATAGCCTCACCACCTTGCGGGTCATTTTTATTCATGGCTCAAGCTAGTCCTTTATGTCCGCATTTTCAAAGAGTAATTCGACGGTTTTACGGCTGAGTACATCCAGCTTCACGTCATCCATGGTCTTATTCTGCTCCAGCACCTTCTTCAGCTCATCCGCCGGGATGCCATACATCGTGGCCATACGCTGTACTTCAGACTCCAATTCATTTTCCGAAACCTCTATGCCCTCCGCTTCAGCCACAGCCAACAGCATATAGCGGAGCCGCAGGATTTTCGTAGCCTCCGCTTCAGCATTCATAAATATTTCATCCTTATGCCCTTCGATCGACTCCTTGGCCTCACCGGACATGGACGTCTGCCGAACGATATTCCGGATGCGATTCTGGGTCTCCATCGACAGCACCGATTCCGGCAGCTCGAATTCTGCGTGCGCTAAAAGAAACTCCGTTACCTCATGGCGAAGCTTGTTGTCCTGCTCCTGCTTCACCTGCCGGTCCAGGTCTTCGCGCAGCTTGACCATCAGGGCTTCAACCGACTCTTCCCCCACCTGTTCAACAAAAGCCTCATCCATCTCCGGAATCTTGCGCTCACGAATGGCAATCACTTCAACGACATACTCCGCTGTCTGTCCGCGCAGGACCTCATCGGCAAAGCTGTCCGGAAAGGTTGCCGTAATCGTGGTTGATCCACCGACCTCGACACCCTGCAGGCCATCACGAAATTCCGGAAGGAACGCATTCTCGTCCATGCGCACCCAGAACTTCTTACGTTCACCCATCGCCTCGGATGCCGGTGAAATATCCTTGATGGGCTTTCCATCGATCGTCGCGGTGTAATTCACCTGGGCCAGATCTCCGATAGCCAACGGCCGGGGATCCTCCAGGTCTTCAAAACGCGCGTACTGCTTACGGAAAGCGACCGACGCCTCTTCAAGTTGTTCATCCGTGACCTCAACAACCTCGCGTTGTAGCGCGATACCCATGTATTTCGGAAGGGTAATATCCGGGCGGGTATCCATCTCCAGGTCCAACTCGAAAGGCTCGCCATCCTGCACCTCGCCCTCCTTCATCTCCAGCAGATGTTCGATCTTCAGCTTTTCCTGCTCCAGGGCCGCGCGATAACTCTTGGCCATCAGCACTTCGCGAACTTCCTTCAAGATATCCTTGCTGAAATGCGAACGAATGCGGAGCTCGGGGGCACGGCCCTTGCGAAAGCCCGGCAGGCTGGCATTCTGTCTAAAATAGTTGACGACCCGCTTAATTTCTTCGTCTACATCCGCGGCGGGCACCTTGATGTTTACCGCTTTGCGGCACTTGCCCTTATCTTCTACTTGAACATCCATTAGCGTCTCTTTTCTGAGCATTTTCGGCATGCAAAAACCGCAGAACCTACGTCATCCCATCTTCCGGGTCAATCTCTTACGCACCTGATGAAAGGTCCTTCTCCGGGAAGCCATTCATGGATATTTTCCCTTCATAGGGAAACCTGAAATTCCATAAAACACGAAGTGCCGCACTCCGCAATCGATCCCGCCCCTGGCAGGCTGTTGAAATCTCCCCTACGGCTTGGCCGGGGAATCAAGCGTGTACGCATAGGGCACATCCAGGCCATAGCGATCACACATCTGGACAATTGCGTTCAACGCGGCCGGCGCGCGGGTGGCGGTATAAATACTGATCAGGTTGTACACCTTGTGCCAGGCCCACTGCCTACGCAACTCGCTGTCCCCCGATCTGCCATTCCTCAAGTCCAGGCTGAACACCATGTCGTGCGGCTTGACGCCAGACTGACCGACGATCTGGAAAGCCACCTCGGGATTGCCCGCCGGGGCTTTTCCATAGAGTACCAGCGGACGATTGAGGTACAGGTTAGACAAGGTTTTCGGAAAGACCTCCGACTCGTCCAGGTTGGAAAAACGGTAGCTCATGTCTGCGAGGACCGGGCTGGCAAGCTGATGGCTCATATTCTCCAGTGCTGGAGGCAGGTCGAGATCGCGGGTCACGATCAACGAATCGCCTCGATTGCGGTGGCTCAACAGGTCGAGCAGGTACTTATTTACTTTCGACCCGCCACCCAGGGAAAATACCGATACCTGGCCTTTGTTGCGGTGGCTGAACTGCTCAATAATGTCTGAGCTATCCACCAGCCCAATGGTGGGGCGACCGTCAGTAACCAGCACCGCGATCACGGGACGACCAAACTCTGCCTCGACATCCAGCAGCTTCTCCAATGAACCATGCACATCGGTCTTTCCCCTCGCTTCCAGGGAGTCGATAAACCCGCGCGCGCGCGCGCGCGAAATCGCGTTGACGAGCCGGCTGTCCGGGAAGCAGAAATCCACGTTGTTACGGAAACTAATAATGTTAAACTTGTCTCCATCCCGGAGACTGTTGACCCAGGAGAGCAATCCTGTCTTGCAGCGATTGAGCTTCGCGTTGGTCATGCTCTCGGAGCAATCCTGAATGAGGATGACCTCCTTGGGCAGCACAGGAAGCGCCTCGATACCCTGGCGATAGATCTCAATCTTAAAATACACGTAGTCGGGCGTGCTCGCATCGGAGAAGGTGTGCACCTTGACTCCAAGCAAGCCTTCGACTGCATGAATACTGGTAATGTCCTCCCGCGCCTCGTCAATCAGACTGGCTGAGTCATTCACCTGGTCCACCAGTTCCTTCTCCTGACCCGCCGCGTTGCCCCCCTTATTGCCAGGCTCAGTGACGGTCACCAGGATTTTCTCAATCGATGGAAGGGGTCCTTTCCATGCCGGAGCCGCAACGATCTTTGCGGCTTCTTCCAGGACTTTACTCGAGGTAATTTCGATAGGCGCACTCACATCCGGGGCCTGATTTATCCGGGGCACAGCAGGGGTCACCCGACGCGGTGCGGCGTTGACTTCATCGTGGAAGAGGCGATCCTCAATCGCAAGGATTTCCTGCCGGGGATCCCAATTCGAATTCAGCTCGGGTAATTTGGCCTCGGCGGTCAACGCGTTTTGCCCCGCCAGCGGCTCGGTCTCCAGGACCGGATCCTCCAGCCTGGCAAGATCCGTGTCGGTTTTAAAGGTGCCGAGTTGTTCGTCCAGATCGGCCACCCGATTGGGATCCGAGGGTACATACTCGTCGATTGAAGGGTACTTGGGCATCTCCTGGAACGCCCGCACCTCGTCCACGTGCATGGGTGGGAGGACTTCCCGACTTTCATTTTCGGGAGCACCAAAGGCGCCCAGGGGAATAGCCGGCAGGTATTCGATCAGCGCAAAGTGCATCAACGCAGAAAGAGAAACGGCTGAGGCGGCGGTAAAATACCGCCGCCGCGTTCGTCTGTTGATATCTGTTATCACCGGATGTCCACCTCAAGACCTTCCATCGCAGGGCTTTCCATTCAGCCACCACTCAGGGGACCACTACTGCTGTAACGTCATCAGGAATTCTATGTTAGTTTTAGTTTTCTTCAAGCGATTAATGAGCAGCTCCATGGCTTCCACCGAGGGCACGCCGTTCAACGCCTTGCGAAGAATCCAGATTTTGCTCAACTCGTCAGGGTGAAGCAGAAGCTCCTCCTTCCGCGTTCCAGAGCGTTCCACGTTAATAGCCGGGAAAATCCGCTTCTCGACCAGCGCACGATCGAGGCCTAACTCCATATTGCCTGTGCCTTTGAATTCCTCGAAGATCACTTCGTCCATCCGGCTGCCGGTATCCACCAGGGCCGTGGCAAGGATCGTCAAACTACCCCCGTCTTCGATATTCCGGGCAGCACCAAAAAAACGCTTTGGCTTGTGGAGAGCATTGGCATCTACACCACCCGACAGGATTTTACCCGAGTGAGGCTGGATGGTATTGTATGCCCGGGCGAGACGCGTGATCGAATCGAGCAGGATTACCACGTCTTTTCCGTTTTCGACTTTGCGCTTGGCCATCTCAATCACGATCTCCGCCACCTGAACGTGACGTTCCGGTGGTTCGTCAAAGGTCGAGCTCAAAACTTCCGCCTTGGTGGTCCGCTGCATATCGGTCACCTCTTCGGGGCGTTCGTCGATCAGCAGGATGACCAGGTCAACGTCAGGGTCATTCGCGGAAATCGCATTGGCGATCATCTGGAGCAGAACCGTCTTTCCAGTACGGGGAGGTGCCACAATTAAGCCGCGCTGCCCCTTGCCAATCGGGGTTAGAATATCCATGACGCGCATAGACACATCGGTGTTCGATGAGTCTTCCAAGGTCAACCTTTCATTTGGAAACAGCGGGGTCAGGTGCTCGAAAGGGATTTTCCGTTTGCCGGTGCTCGATTCGTCACCATTGATCCGGTCGACTTTGAGCAGGGCAAAGAACCGCTCCTTTTCCTTGGGGGTGCGGATTTCACCTTCGATGTGATCCCCGGTACGCAGACCGAAACGACGAATCTGGGAGGGCGACACATAAATATCTTCCGGGCAGGCCAGGTAATTATACACGGGTGAACGGAGGAATCCGAAACCATCCTGTAGAATCTCCAACACGCCCCGGCCAAACATCGAACCATTCAGCTTGCCGTTTTCGCGCATGATCTCGAAAATAAGCTCCGACTTGCGCAGGCCGGCAGGATCTTCAATTTCCAGTTCGTCGGCACGCTTCACCAAGTCGGGGACCGTTTCGTCCTGGAGTTCAAAAAGCTTCAGGACGGGGCCATCGCGGACGACGTCCAGGTCGGCACGGTTATTTTCCTTGCGTCGGCGCTGCGACTTGTGGGGACCCCCTTCGTTGCCGGACTGACGGTTACCGGAAGCATGGTTTCCGCCACCTTTATTGCCGCCACC
>JAPYUI010000049.1:0-3647 GCA_029936175.1 Kiritimatiellia bacterium | reverse complement strand
TTGCCGCCACCCTTGTTGCCGCCACCCTTGTTGCCGCTGCTGCGGCGGGAAGATTTGTTACGCGTTATTGCTGGTTGCTCGTCACTCATGAATGTACTCTCCTTTCACGTTGTATCGCCTGCCATATTCGCAGGGTGTTCCTTTCCAGATCGATCATCGATCCGTCATTCTCAATTACAAAATTTGTGCGTTTCATTTTTTCATCCGGCGGCATCTGACTCGCGATGCGCGACCGGGCTTCTGCTTCAGACAGACCGCGTGCCGCCAACCGGACCAGAACCTGGTCTTCAGGCGCAACGACGACCAGGATCGCATCCCAGCCTTCATCCGCACCCACTTCAAACAGCAGCGGAATCATCACCGCAACATCTTCACCCGCACCGATCCGCTCGGCCGACCATCTGCGCCAGACCTGGCCTACGGCTGGATGCACGATACGGTTCAACTCGGCCAACCGGTCGGGTTCCCTGAAAACAATCGCTCCGAGTTTCTTCCGGTCGACCTCGCCACCGGCATCAAGAATCTCCCCACCAAAGACCTTGACTACCTGTCGATGCACCTCGCTCCCGGCGACCATCAAGGCGTGGGCCACCCGATCGGTGTCCAGCACCTGCAGGCCCGCCGCTTCGAGGATCCCCCCGACCGTGCTCTTGCCGCAAGCGATGCCTCCGGTGATACCAATCGCAATGCCTGGCGTCTGCATCAGGGCAACTCGCTCCGCACGCCCGCATTCTGCAAGGCCTGGACCTTCTCCAGCACCCAGTAGGCTTCCGAATCGAGAAAGTCATGCTGGATAGCCGACAAGGCACGCCGCCGGGCACGATCGAGATCGCCGTGTTGGAGATGCGTACGGGCCAGGGCTACATGCTGCTTCGCCATATCCTGATCCTCCTCGGTCACGATCCGGAAAACGCTATATTTTCCGTTTCCCCACTCGTACTTGAAGTACCGAAGGAAATCGCGGGGCAATTCACGCTCCATACCTTTCGCCACGAGGAATTCCTCAATGGTTTTTTTATGCAGCTTGAAGGCTGCTGATTCAGGCGAGGGGTTTATCGCATTGACCATATAACGCATCTGCTGGTCTATTTGTTTTTCATAGAACTCACCGGGCGAAAAAACGAGGTAGCGAGCCCCGTACTGATCTGCCCAGTGTTTAAAATCTTCTTCTGATCCCTTAAACAGGGTTTCTCCATAACTCTCGACGCGTGCGCGGATTTCGCGGCCCTCAAACTTCGGATGCAGAATTATCGGACAACCCGCATAGGCCAGTATAGGGCCACTGATACCGAAGTTCGCCAGCACCGGCTCTTCGGGGGCATGCTTCTTAAACCACTCCGTCAATTCGTTGATAAAGGTATAACGCTCCTTCACCTTGAAGTTGCCAAAGCGTCCCCATCGACCGGGGTTAACCCCGGTATTGTAAACTTCGACTCCCAGGCCGATGAGCAATACCACCACGGAGATCAGAAATTTCCAATCCTGGCTGCTGCATGCAATGGCGGTCCATCCTCCGATGATTACCGCCATGGCTATAATCAGGAACACATTAAACCGGAAAAAGAGAAAGTATGTGGCCAGACAAACGAAGCAGTAGACTATCGGGTGCAGCAACGTGAAATCAGATTTCCTTGAATGGCTGATCACAAGAACAACCACTCCGATACCTGTTAACCAAAGAATACCGGGGAAGGTCTGCTTTGTCAATTGCCAATTTGCTGAGTGGAGGGAGGGTGTCCACAGGATACGCTGGTTGAAGCTGAGTAATTCCGGGTCCTGCGGCTTGATGTTCATGTGAACAATTTTGGCCTTCAATAACTCACCAAAATGGCCGTACGTCTCATTGTAATGCGCCCCGACAAGCACGAAGCCGAGGACGATCAGCAGCGGTACGCCCCGGCGCAGGGCCAGTACATACACACGGGGCCGAGGCCGCACCAACCACCCCGCAAGCAGGAGGCCGGCAACCAAGCCCATTGCGGGTGAAAGCAGGAAACCATGCGTACCCAGGTACGGATTCGTTGCCCCCACAAAGAACAGACAGAGCGCCTGCACACTTACTTTACGCATCACCACCTGGGCGCGTTCGGGTCGCGCCAGCCAGGTGATTTGTACGTACTGCAGGATCACCCACAGGCCAAGCATGTACTGAATCATGTCCCAATGCATCATTGCCAGGGCGATACAGAGGCCGGAAAGCCCCGAATATATCCAGAATCGCCGTCCCGTGGCTTCCCGCTCGGCCAACACGTCCAGGGCAAAGAAAGCGAGGAGGAAAGGCAGGGCAAAATTCTCTCGAGAAAGCTCCTGGCCGGTGGACCGCTGCACGGAAGCGATGGATACGGCGTAGATAAACCCTGCCACAAAACCGGCAGGTTTTGACCGGAAAAGGATCCCCGCATAACAAGCGATCGCGGGAATCCCAAGGCAGAAAATCAGCACGGCCGCCCAACGCACCCGCTCGGCGAAGCTCCACGCATCCGGCATTAGACGCGCCAGTAAGACGTAGGCCTGTTCGGCCCCGACCGAATACGTCTTTCGCATATCAACCCCCAGGGGATACTCGACGGATCCATCTATTTTCGGCAACGTGCCATCTTCCTCGACCATCCGGGTCATGCGGAATTGTAAGGCGCTTTCCAACGTGAACGGCATCTCAAAACCCGCCATGCGTTCCTGGGCATGGTAGATGTTGCGACGCATACCGACCCCGATCAGGAACAGGGCGACTAAACCGGTAACGGTCAACCAGATAGAAAGCTTGGTCTGCATATTGGAGGTAATTGGGAACGCCGTGGCGAGCACCGCGAAGAGTGGTAATCTCGCTGGATAAGACGTAATGTCAACCGTGAAATGGCGGGGAAGAATCGCCCACGAGCGGTGTCAGGATCCGGTCAAGACGAGACACCGTGTACAGCCCCGGATCGCCGGATCAAAAAGGCCGGGAAGGTCCCCACCTTTTTCGCTAAACCTGGTCCCCGGGACTAGTTTCCGCCAGATGACCCGATCGTCATCTGGCCTTTTTCACTACGCGAGTTAATCGGCTCACCGGCCGGGTTCACCAGGCGGGCGGTCACGAAGATCAGGAGGTTACGCTTTTCACTTCTGGTCGCCTCATTCCTGAAGAAACGACCGAGGATCGGGATATCACCGAGCAGCGGGATCTTGTCCTCGATGCTTGTGAGGTCCTCACGAATTAACCCTCCCATGACAACCGTGTGGCCATCCCAGACGATCAGGCTCGTGGTGACATTCCGACTGGCAAAGATCGGCTGCGGCATATTCACCTCAAAGGTATTGCCGTCCGGCAGGCCAATCGACGTGCCATACTGGATCCAGTCGACCAGCTCGGCGATTTCCGGGAGCATCGTGAGATTGATCGTATAGTTGTCCGGGCTAACCGTCGGGGTGACGTTCAGAATCACGCCGACTTCACGCGTCTCGAAGGCCCCCGGAATGACCGTGGGCGGTATGAAGGGAGGCGCCACACCCCCTGCGCCGCCGCCACCGCCACCACCATTATTATTAAAATTAACGTCGTTCTCACTGACGTCGAACTCGGTCGGGTAGATAATTTCGCGCACGATTTCGATGACGGCATTCACCCCGTTAATCGTGGTTACCCGCGGAGCGGAGAGTAAATCCAG
>JAPYUI010000516.1 GCA_029936175.1 Kiritimatiellia bacterium | reverse complement strand
TCGTCATCAGCGCCGGAAACCTCAGCAACACCGCCACGGTCACCGCCGACCAGGATGTCCTCGACGAGGACAACGAGACCGTCATCGTCGATATCGACTCGGTCAGCAACGGCAGTGAAACCGGAACCCAGCAGGAAAGCACCGCCATCACCGATGATGACGCTGAACCCTCGGTTACCCTGTCCGTCAACAACGCCACCATCGCGGAGGCCGGGGGCGTGGCCACCTTCACCGCCACTCTCGATGCCCTCAGCGGGCGCGATGTTACCGTAAATCTCGCCCTCTCCGGGACCGCCACCGGGAGCGGGACCGACTACACCATCGGAACTTCTTCCATCGTCATCAGTGCCGGGAACCTCGCCAACACCACCGCCATCACGGCAAACCAGGATCTCCTCGACGAGGACACTGAAACCGCCATCGTGGATATTGCCTCCGTCAACAACGGTTCAGAGAGTGGAATTCAGCAGGAAACAACCACCATCCTGGATGATGACAACGAGCCAAATGTTACCCTTTCCGTTGACAACGCCACGATCGCGGAGGCCAGTGGCGTGGCCACCTTTACCGCCACCCTCGATGCCCTCAGCGGGCGCGATGTCACCGTCAACCTCAGCACCTCGGGCACCGCCACCAGCGGCGGGATCGACTACACCCTCTCGACCGCCGCCATCGTCATCAGCGCCGGAAACCTCAGCAACACCGCCACGGTCACCGCCGACCAGGACCTCCTCGACGAGGACAATGAGACCGTCATCGTCGATATCGCCTCGGTCAGCAACGGCAGTGAAACCGGAACCCAGCAGGAAAGCACCGCCATCACCGACGATGACACCGAACCGAACGTTACCCTGGCCGTCGACAACGCAGCTATTGTGGAGGCCGGCGGCGTGGCCACCTTCACCGCCACCCTCGATGCCGCCAGCGGGCGTGATGTCACGGTTAACCTCAGCACCTCGGGCACCGCCACCGGGAGCGGAACCGACTACACCCTCTCGAGTGCCGCCATCGTCA
>JAPYUI010000515.1 GCA_029936175.1 Kiritimatiellia bacterium | reverse complement strand
TGGGAGCTTTTCCTGCGCCACGTGGTGAAGGATGAACCCTTCCGCTGGTCCTTGAAGGAGGGCGCAAAGGGGGTCCAGTTGGCCGAGCTGGCCCTGTGCTCCTGGGCCCAGCGCAAGTGGATGGATGTGACGGAACTCTGACGCAGCGGCCAATCCGTGGGCGTCAATAAGGATAGGTGCAAGGCATGAAAAAGACAGCATTGGTAACGGGTGGCCTGCGCGGCATCGGCTTGGGCATATCACAGGCACTGGCAGAGGAAGGCTACAACCTGGCCACCAACGGCGTGCGAGCCGAGGAGGATGTCCGGGAGGCCATGGACGGATTGCGGGAGCGAGGTGCGGAGGTAATTTACTGCCGGGGGGATGTCGGGGACGCCCAGGCGCGCCACCACGTCCTGGAACAGGTCCGCAGCCACTTCGGCCAACTGAACCTCCTCGTCAACAACGCGGGTGTCGCACCGCGCCAACGCAAGGACCTGCTTGAGGCCGAGGAAGCCGATTATGCCTGGCTGATGGACATCAACCTGACCGGGCCGCATTTCCTTATGCAGGCCGCGGCAAAGTGGATGATCGAGCAACGTAAAGACGATCCCGATTGCCCCTGCTGCCTGGTCAATGTCGGGAGCATTTCCGCAAGCGTAATCTCGGTCAACCGGGGCGAGTATTGCATCTCGAAGGCCGGCATGGCCATGTCGACCCAGCTCTTCGCCTGCCGGCTCGGTGAATACGGGATTCCCGTCTTTGAGATCCAGCCGGGCTTGACGGCGTCCGACATGACCGAGACGGTAAAAGACAAGTACGACGCCCTGATCGCGTCCGGCATCTGCGTACAGCCGCGCTGGGGAACACCGGCTGATTGCGGCAAGGCGGTCGCCATGTTGAGCCGGGGGGATTTGCCCTACTCAAGCGGCCAGGTGATCATGATTGACGGCGGCTTGACCCGTCCGCGGTTGTAGCGGCCCTCGCTGGAAGATAACGGGCTACCCGGCATGTCGCACGCCCGCATCCGGGCCCA
>JAPYUI010000048.1 GCA_029936175.1 Kiritimatiellia bacterium | reverse complement strand
CCACTTGATACGGGTTTCCCCAGGGATCATATGGCTCCAGGGTGAGGTAGGTGATCCGGTTGATATTCACCTCCAATTCGTACCCACCATCAGAACCGGGGTTGAGTTCTTCAAGCCAGGTGGCCGCCGGTGGGTAACGCCCATAATCCCGCTTGCAGGCCGCCAGCGCTGTTTCGATTTCGACCAGGCTGTCCTGCACATTGACCTCGTTTACCTCCGCCTGTATCGTCGCAAACACGGGGTTCTGTGAAACGCCCGCGCCCGCATGGTAAAGCGCGGCCAGGCCCACCAGGAAGGCGAAGTACAACGCCGCCAACCCCACCCAGAACCATACCTCTTTTTGCTGCATGCCCCAGTATACGCATAAGGCCACGCATATGGGAATTTCTTATTGCCCATCCGTCGCGGGCACGTAAGAATACACCCGGGTCGATGCCCAACCACGGAAAACCCATGAAAACAACGTTCCTTCTTTTTTGCCTGTTTCCCGGCCTGCTGTGGGCCGGTGAATTCCGACCCCTCTTCGACGGTAAAACGCTCGCAGGTTGGAGCGCCCCGGACATGCGTTACTGGACGGTAGAGGACGGGGCGATTACCGCGACGTCGAGCGAGGAGGTGCCCTGTAGGAAAAACCAGTTCCTGGTATGGCAGCTTGGCGAGCTGGATGACTTTGACCTCAAGCTGAATTTCCGCATCCAGGGCCAGGCCGGGGCGAACTCCGGCATCCAGATCCGCAGTACCGTGCAGGAAGACGGGCACGCCACCGGGTACCAGGCCGACATGGACCGCGCGGGCCAGTGGTTGGGCGCCCTGTACGACGAGCACACCGGCCGCAAACTGCTGGCAGGCCGGGGCCAGAAAACGACCATCGACGAGGCGGGTAAACGACAAACCGACCAGGTTGCGAACCCGGCGGACCTCCAGGCCAAGGTCGATCTCGAGGGCTGGAACGCATACCATATCAGCGCCCGGGGCTCGCACATCACCCTGAAGATTAACGGCCACACGACCGCCGAGGTGATCGATGACCAGCACGGTGAGCGCGACCTCCAGGGCAAGCTGGCCCTGCAGATTCATTCCGGGCCACCCATGAAGGTGCAGTTCAAGGATATTCAGCTCAAGCGCACGCGGCTGGACGGGCGGAAGAAAATCGTGCTGGTTGCGGGTGCACCGAGCCACGGCTCGGGCGACCACGAGCACAATGCGGGGATCAAGCTGTTGACCCGCCGCCTGCAGGACCACGATGCGGTGATCGCCACGAGCTATCATGACAAGGGCTGGCCGAAGGATCCCACCGCCTTCGACAACGCGGACGGGATCGTCCTCTATTCCGACGGCGGGGGGAGGCATCCGTTTATCCCACACATCGATACCATCGACGCCTTGATGGAGCAGGGCGTCGGCCTGATGTGCATGCACTACGCGGTCGAGGTGCCGGCCGGCCGGCCGGGAGAACACTGGAAAAAATGGATCGGCGGCCATTACGAGTCCGGCTGGTCGATCAACCCGCACTGGCTACTCCGCGAAACCACCCTGGCCGGGGACCAGCCGATGACGGCCGGGGTCAAACCCTGGCAGGCGACAGACGAGTGGTACTACAATATGCGTTTCCGCGAAGATGCGGGCCAGGTCATCCGGATCCTGCAGGCACGCCCGGATGATGAAGCCCGTTCGGGCTCGACCAGCTGGCCGCGGGGACCGAAGGATCATATCGTGAAGGCCTCCGGGCGGATGGAAACCATCATGTGGGCCGTGGAGCGCGAGGATGGGGGACGCGGGGTCGGCTTCACCGGCGGGCATTTTCACCGGAACTGGGCGAACGACCAGCAACGGAACCTGGTGTTGAACACGATGCTCTGGATGGCCGGGGCCCCGGTGCCGGGGGGCGGCTTGAAGTCGGCGACCCTGGACGTGGAAGAAATCAACCGGAACCTCGATCCCAAGAAAAAGATGAAGCGGATCAGCCTGTGAAAAGGGCCGGTTTTAAGTTCTCAAACAGGCGAACTCCACGCACAGACTGTGAAAAAAATACGTCACCCCTGAAAGAACCCCGATACTTGGCCGTCTAAGCAGATACCATGAAATCCCTGTCCACCATTGTTTTCCTGTGCCTGGCCCACGCAGCCCTCGCGGATGTTCAACGCAGCGAACACACGGAGGTCGAATTGGTCGCCGAGCAGGCCTCGATCCAGCCGGGCCAGCCCTTCTGGCTTGGCCTGCGCATGAATCGCGACCTGGACTGGCATACCTACTGGCGTTTTCCCGGCACCGGCCTGCCCACGGAAATCGCCTGGGAGTTGCCCGCCGGCTTCACCGCCTCGGAAATCCATTGGCCGGCCCCGCACGTCTACCTAACCGATGGCTACATTACCATCGGCTACGAGGGGGAAAACCTCCTCTTGATTGAAATCACGCCCCCCGCGGAGCTGGCTGAAACATCGCTGCGCCTGAAGGCCCAGGTGGACTGGCAGGAATGCAAGGTACAGTGCCTGCTCGGGCATGTGGACCTGGCGCTGGACCTGCCGGTGAAAAGCACGGAGCCGGAGGCCGACGACACCTGGGCCGAACTGTTTGCCCGGGCGCGGGCGGAGATCCCGCAAGGCCACGGATGGACCTTTCGCTCGGAAAAGGGCGCGAAGGACCTGGTCATCACCGTTGTTCCCCCGGCGGGCTGGTCCGGCAGCATGGAGGACGCGATGTACCTCCCACAGGAAGCGGATGTGATCGACTTTGAAAAGCCCCAGGCCTTCGCCAAGGTCGGCGAGGGGTACACGGTGACGATGCCGATCTCCGAGTACAACGAGGCCTGGCCCAGGCCCCTGCTGGGACTCCTTTACCGCGAGGGCGGATTCGATACCAAGGGCGAGGTGCAGGCGATCCAGGTACGGTCCGGCGAGGCAGGACCGGCAGATGCGCTTCCCGAATCCGCACCGGTGCCCGAGGCCGCCGCAGTGCCTGCCGCGGATGGCGGCGGCGTCGACGCCGCCATTGCCGAGATGGTGTCCTGGGGCGTGGTCGACATCGGCGGAGCCGAAAGAAAAAAACGGGGCTTCTTCATGATCATGGTCTTCGCCCTGCTCGGGGGAGTGATCCTGAACGTCATGCCCTGTGTCTTCCCGGTGATCGGGATCAAGATCATGGGCTTCGTCAAGCAGGCGGGCGAGGACCATGCCCTGGTCAAGAAGCACGGGCTGGTTTTTGCCGCCGGCGTAATCGTCTCCCTCTGGGTCCTGGTGGCGGTGCTGCTGGCGGTTCGCGCAGCCGGCGAACAGGCGGGCTGGGGCTTCCAGTTACAGTCTCCCGCCTTCCTGGCCTTCATGATCGCCCTCCTGTTCGTCTTTGGCCTGAGCATGGCCGGCGTGTTCGAGATGGGCATGAGCATGACCGGCGTGGGGGGCGAGCTGCAGCACAAGCAGGGGTATTCCGGTTCGTTTTTCTCCGGCATCCTGGTGGTCCTGGTGGCGACGCCGTGCACGGGCCCCTTCATGGGCCCGGCCATCGCCTATGCCCTGGGGCAGCCGCCCCTGAACACCTTTATCATCTTTACCGCACTCGCGGTCGGCGTAGCCCTCCCCTACGTGGTCCTCAGCTTTATACCGGCCCTGGTCAACAAGCTGCCCCGGCCGGGGGCCTGGATGGAGACCTTCAAGCAATTAATGTCCTTCCCGCTCTTTGCCACGGCCATCTGGCTGCTCGGCGTATACGGAAAGGTCACGGGCCAGCGGGGGATGGTCTGGATGCTCTTCGGCCTGCTCGCCCTGGCGATCGGCGCCTGGCTCTACGGCAAGTACGCCACCCCGGCCATGAAGGTCGGCAAGCGGCGCTTTGGGCAGGTGGCCGCGCTCGCGATGCTGGGCACCTACGGCTGGGTGGCCCACAGCTCCGGCCAGATGGAACCCGACCCGCGTACCCTTTCCGGGGCGAACGGGGTCCCCATGGAAAAACATTTCGGCGTGGACTGGGAACTTTTCTCGCCCGAGCGGATGGTGCAACACCGGAAAAAGAAACGGCGGGTGTTCATCGATTTCACCGCCGACTGGTGACAGCAATGCCTGGCAAATGAAGCCGTGTGCTTCAAGGCAACAGACCAGGTTCTCAAGCGCATGGCGGAACTGGATTACGTGCTGGTACGCGTTGATTTCACCCGCGAGAACCCCATCGGACAGAAGACCCTGGAGGCCTACGGGATGACCGGGATCCCTTACAATCTGGTGATCCCGCCCGAAGGCCCGGCGATCCAACTGCCGACGGTCTTGACCGCGAAGCTGCTGCGAGAAGCGATCGACCGATAGCGCCGCGTAAAATTGGGCGATTTTCCTGCTTTGCAAGCGCTTTGTGCTCACCTATGCAGGTGCTATGCGCACGCTCCCATTCATCCCGCTTCTCGCCCTCTTCCTGCTGGCGGGATGCGGGAAAAAGCACGCGGCCGATCCGGGGTCCATCGAGGGGCGGGCCCTGGCTCCGCGCCAAGCGGCCACGGGTCCGCTCTACGAGCGCGTGGACCCGGGGCAAAGCGGCTTGGACTTCACAAACCGCATCGATCCCGAACACCCGGACCGACGCCTCTACGCGACGTCCATGGCCTGCGGCGGGGTGGCGGTCGGGGACCTGAACGGGGACGGCCGAGCGGACCTGTTCCTGACCAGCGGGGCAGACAGGAATCGTTTGTACCTGCAGACGGATACGTTCATCTTTGAGGACGTGACGGCAAAAACGGGCATCGAGATCCGCGAGGCCTGGAGCACCGGGGCAGTCATCGCCGATATCGACAACGACGGGGACCTCGACATCTACGTCTGCCATTACGATGAACCGAACAGCCTGCTGATCAACCAGGGCCTGGACGCGGAGGGTATTCCGACCTTTGTCGATGAAGCCCGGGTGCGCAAGGCCAACGTGAGGGCCGCGTCCCTCAGTCCGGCCCTGGCGGATTACGATGGCGATGGGGACCTGGATATCTTCCTCCTCACGAGCCGCTTCTCTTACCCTGAAGGCACGGCGCTTAGCGCGGAAGGCATCCACGAGGTCGGCCCGAAGGGCCGCGCCTTTGTACTGCCCCGCTACAACAAGTACTTTCGACTCGCGGATACGCGCAAGGATCCCGAAACGGGGAAATTGATCGTGGCACTGGCCGAAGTCGGCGACCAGGCCTACCTGCTGGAGAACAAGGGCAAGGGACAATTCCAGGATGCTACACGCAAATCCGGGCTTCTATCGAAGCTCAAGGGCAGCTCGGTCCTCTGGGTCGACTACAACCGCGACGGGCGGCCCGACCTTTTTCTCGGGAACGATGTAAATGACCCGGACCAGCTGTTTCGCAACAACGGCGACGGAACCTTTACCGACGTGATCGGCCAGGCCTTCCCACACCTGAGCTGGCATACGCATGGCGCAGATGTCGGCGACCTCGACGGGGACGGTCAGCTCGACTTTATCACGACCGACATCGCCGGACAGCATCACCGTACCCGAAACCTCCGGGCGGGCCTCATGGTCCGCGAGCTCCCCTTTCTCCAGGCGGCGGATCCCAAGCAACACATGAAGAATACCGTCCTGCTGAACACGGGGAGCGAGCGCTACCTCGAGGCGGGCTTCCTGACCGGGATGGGGGCAAGCGACTGGACCTGGAGCGTACAGGTCGCGGATATGGATAACGATGGCTGGGATGATGTGTTTTTTGCCAACGGCATGACCCGCCCCTTCCTGGACTCGGATAAACTGGAGGTTCTCAGCCCCCGACCCGGCGAGACCCTGTGGGATCGCCACACAAGGCTGGGGAGCCCCCCCTTGATTGAAACGAACCGGGTCTACCGCAATCTCGGCGGACTGGAGTTTGAGGAACAGGGGAAGGAATGGGGACTCGATCATGCGGGCATGAGTTTCGCCTCGGTACATGCAGACCTGGACCGCGATGGCGATCTCGACCTGATCGTGGTAAACATGGACGAAGCGGTTGCGCTCTACCGCAACACGGGCAGCACCGGCAACCGGGTAAGCATCTCCTTGAAAGGAACCTCGGACCACCCCCAGGGTATCGGGGCCCATATCGAACTCACCACGGATACCGGGCGCACCCACGCCCGGCAAATGTTCCTCAACCATGGATTCATGGCCTGCCAGGAAGCCGTGGTACACCTGGGCCTGGGCGAGGCGAAAAAAATTGCGCACCTGGTGGTGCACTGGCCCGCGGGGCACCGGCAGGCCTTTGCCGACCTGGAGGTGAACCGGCATTTCACCGTGACCCAGCCCCGGGGAAAGCCCCTGAGGAGCGGGGAGATCCCGCCACCCGCCACCCGCTTTACCGAGTACAGCAGCCTCCAGCTCGCGCGGCACAACGAGCGCAAATTCAACGATTTTGCGCTCCAGCCCTCCCTGCCCTATGCCCTGAGCCGACAGGGGCCCGCGCTGGCCACGGGCGACCTGGATGGCGACGGTGACCTCGATATCGTGCTCGGCGGTGCCCGGGGATTCGATACCCAGGTCATCCTGTGCGAAGGCCGGGGGCGCTATCGCCCGGGTCGCCAGGCGATCCTCGGCAACCGGGAACGCGAAGATATCGGCATCCTGTTGCTGGATGCCGATTCGGACGGGGACCAGGACCTGTTCGTGGTCGGCGGAGGCACAGAATCTATTGCGAACGCCCCCACCTACCGGGACACCCTGTTCCTCAACGACGGGAAAGGGCGATTCAGCGAAGGACGAAGGGTCATCCCGACAAATACCGTCAGTGGCGCTTCGGCAGCTTGCGCCGACTTCGACCGGGATGGCGATCTCGACCTTTTCATCGGCGGGCGCCTGGTACCGGCGGCCTATCCCGTGAGCCCTGTCAGCGTATTGTGGGAAAACGAGGGCGGGGTGTTTACCGAGGTGACGGACACGCGCGCGCCCGGCTTAAGCCGCTGCGGTATGGTCACCGCTTCGCTGTTCAGCGATGTGGACGACGACGGCTGGACGGACTTGATCCTGGCGACTGAATGGGGGCCGGTCCAGCTCTGGCTCAATCGACAGGGCCAGTTTACGAATGCAACCCCGCAAACCGGCACGGCCGGGTTGAATGGCCTGTGGAGCAGCCTGGCCGGACGGGATATCGACGGGGACGGCGACATCGATTACCTGCTGGGTAACATCGGGAGGAATTCCGCCTTCCCGGCTCATCAACAGCGCCCGCAAATCCTGTTTTATGCCACGCTTGAGGATAAGGCCGTACACATGGTCCAGGGTTACTTCGAAGGCGACCGGCTCCTGCCGGTCCAGGGTGTCGCCACCGCGGGGTCGGCCATGCCTTCACTGTTCAAGAAATACACCGCCTTCCGCGACTACGCGGAGGACACCCTGCCGGAGATCTATGGCGTCGAGCTGCTCAAGCGGGCCCGGCGCCTCATGCTCAATACGGTCGACAGCGGCTGGATGATCAATGACGGGAAAGGTGGCTTCACCTTTAAACCCCTCCCCCTGCGCGCGCAGATTTCCAGTGTGCAGGGTATCGCGATTACCGAGCTCAACGGGGACCGGTTTCCCGATGTGGTCCTGGCCCAGAATCATGCCAACCAGCGCCCCTTTCTGCCCCAGCAGGACGGGGGTTCCGGCATGCTTCTCTACGGCATCGGGAAGCATGCCTTTGACCCGGTCGACCCGGCCGAGAGCGGCATCCTGATGACCGGAAACGGACGCAGCCTGGTGATTGAGGACTTCGACGAGGACGGATACCCGGACATACTCTGCGGGGTGAATGACGATCACCTCAAGGCCTACCGCGGGCGTGCCCCGGACAAAGGCCGCCTGGTCTCGATCCGGCTGAAAGGGGCCAAGGGCAATTTGACCGGCATCGGGTCACGGGTCACCCTGCAACTCGGGTCGACCAGCCAGACCGCGGAGGTGTACGGGGGAGAGGGGTACTTGAGCCAATCGAGCGGACGGCTCTGGTTCGGGTTCCCGGAAGGTGCACACGGAGAATGGGTGATTCGCTGGCCGGATGGAAGGACGACGACGCATACCGCAGGCCCCGCGTCCCTGCAAACGATCAACCAGCCCTAGCGGGGTCGGGATCCACCTGGGTAATGGGTGGACGAGACCGGAGGGTCTCGGCAAAAACTTCCCCCTCGACTTCATCGTAAGCCCAGACCGAGAGGGGTACCTCGGCCTCCAGGCAAAGGTTCTGGATGGCGGCATAGCGTTCCGCGCTTAACTCCATGGTCACAATGACCTGGTCCACCGCATGGTCCCGGATGATCTGGACCATCTCCTGGCGATTACCCAGTACGCGATAGCCGTTGACCAGGCGCCCACGCAGGTTGCGGTCATCATCCACGATCCCAATGATGATGCGGATCCCGTCAACCTGCAGGGTCCGCAGCGCTTTCTCACGCAGGAAGAGCGCGAGGCGGCCACCGGCACCGTACAACAGAATCCGCTCGGCAGTCTCGTCATTCCGGTTGAACCGGGCGGAGTGCTTCACCAGGGACATCACGTCCTGTACGCCACGCAGGAGGAGCCGACAGCCCCCGATCAGGGTGAGGGCCAGGTTCCCGTAGACCACCGCGAGCGCAACCACCTTCCGGTCAAATTCGTCAGGGAAAAGCATGCAGCTCAAGCCGAGGCCGATCACACAACCGCTGAAGATAGCCACACTCAAGAACAGGAAGTCACCAAAGCGGGCGCGCGACCAGACCCGCTGGTAAACCTGGAAAACAATGAGGCTCAGGAAAACGGTGGTCACCCAGATCGGGAAATGCTGGGCCAGCGCGTGGTGCAACTGAAGGGTTGGATCGTAGGCATCACTCACCATCAACGCGAAGACCAGGCAGAGGGTCAAGGCACACACGTCGAGCACGGGATAAAAAAGGAAGGCCACCACCCGCCCGGGCGGGCGTCGGAAACCCGTGATAATGGCGCGCCCGGTATCCCAGAGTTCGGTCCGGGCCAGGTGGCGAACCACCACGAAGACGCCGGCGAGAAAGGCGAGGAGGACAATCCCGATCGCCCGGCTCTTGTAAAGCTGGGACAACACCCCCACCGCAACCAGGCCGGCGTTCACGAGGTACAGCAGGATCGCAACCTGGTGTTGCTTGAGGCCGTGGCGGAGGATCCGGTGATGCAGGTGCTCCTTGTCCGCAACCATCAACCCGCCATCCGCCGGCGCATCGGGAAAAGCCTTCCGGTAAAACTTGCGCAGGGAGCGTCGCCAGACGGCGAGCATGGTATCAAAGACCGGGACGCCGATGGCGAGGAAGGGAAGGGCCAGGGTTACCGCAAGGGACCCCTTCAAGCTGGTTTCCAGGGCAAAGGAGGCCAGGGTAAACCCGAGAAACATGCTCCCGGTATCCCCGAGAAAGATGGATGCCGGGTGAAAATTGTACCGGAGGAACGCGAGACAGGAACCGATCAGGAGGAGCAGGATGAGCGCTTCACCTGACATTCCCCGCAGGAGCGATACCCCGAACAGGCCCACGGCGGAAATCAGGCATAATCCCGCGGCCAGGCCATCCAGGCCATCGATCAGGTTAAACGCATTGGTCAGGACCAGGAACCATAAGATAGTAATCACCACGTTGACGGATTCCGGCAAGGGCAAGCCGGTAAGGGTTCCCACGCTGGCCCCGAACTGCACCATGATCCATCCCGCGAGAACCTGCCCGGCCAGCTTCAAAAACGGCTTCATGCCAAAACGGTCATCGATCAGGCCAACGAGCAGGAGAATGCCCGAGGCCATGACAAATCCGCTCCACCACGTCATCTCAAGCTTGGTATTGGCATCCAGCCAACGGAGCTTGAACAGCAGGAGGAAACCCAGGTGAAAGGTGAGGAAGATCGCCAAACCGCCGCCGCGCGGGGTGGGCCGGGCGTGAATCCTCCGGTCGTCCGGGAGGTCCATCAGGCCGATAGCCGGTGCGAGCCTGCGAATCAGGGGCGTGAGTACGTAGGTCAGGCAGAAGGCGAACAGAAAACTGAAAGCATATTCTTTCATAATGAACGGGGATACCCGTAGTGAACGGTCTAAAAGGGACGTTTGATGAAACTATCCCATGGAGCCTTCGCTGTCAAACGACAGGCAATCACGGGGCATAGCGCAAAAACGAGGCGTCCAGGGGGCTCACCCGATCTTTCCCGAAGCGCACCGCGAGGGCCGCCCGCGGTTGGGCACGCTGGACCGTGAGGCGGAAAGGGTACAATCCCATGTACAGGGAGAGCGGCAGGTCCTGTTCCCGGGAAGCCGGTTCGGGTAGAAGCGCCTGGCCGTTGATGAACAGCGCAACGCCGGCCCCGGAGACCTGGATGCGGTACAGGCCCGTCTCGGGTATTTCCAGGTACCCCTCGAAAACCGCTCGCTCATTCGCCTTCAGCCCACCCAGTTCCTTGATAACCTCCCCGCTCACCGTCTTGAGCACCTGTTCTTTACGGAGGCCGGGAGCCAGCCGGATGCCGGGTTTCAGGCGGGGGGGGGGCTTTTGGGCCAGCGGACGCAGTGGCCGCGGCGCCCGAACCACGACCCGGCGGATCCAACGCAGTTCCCGGCCGTCGGCGAGCGATGCCCGTAGGTCCAGGCGCACAGGCCCCATGCCGACCTGGCGAGTGGAAATCCGGACCGCATTGCGGTTGCTGGTACCGAGCACCTCGCCAAAATGCCGGACCTCGAACCGGCGGAGCTCGACACCGCTGACACGGATCGCCAGAGCCTCCCCGTAATACAGGCTTTCCGGTATCTCGAGCCGGGCGGGGCCGGGGTCTTTATATCGAAACGGGATCACGACCGGGGCCAGGGCCGTTGTCCGGTTGGAAAGAACGGCTTGCAGGACCAGTTGACGCGTCCCTTCCGGACCGGATGGATCCAGGGGGAAAACCGTTCCCGCCCCACTGGTCCCGAGATACCGACCATCCATGAACCACTCCGCATAGGCGACCTCTCCAGGTCCTGCGGAGCTAAAAGAAACCGCGCGGGGACCATCGAGCTGTTCCCCGGGAGACAAGCCGTTGACCGCAACCTTGACCTCTTTCGCCCAGGGCGCGCAAAGCGGGTCACCGATGATGAGCAACTGGTACGGCGCATGGATCGAGCGGTAAAAGGCCTCCGCCAGGCGCAAGCCGTCCGCATAATGCATGTGGATAAAGGGCGAAGGAAACTTTTCCTGGATAGCATAGGGCTCGATCACCGTTCCCGCTGAACCGGCTGCACCAGCTGCCAGGAAATGGATCAGGGAGGTCTGCCCGGATCCCGGGCGCCGGATAAACCCGCCGAAGCTGGTGAGATTCTCCACGATGGCGCCGGGAAGAATCGTGCTGCCGCTTCCCGGCCAATCCAGGGTCGCACGTCCCAGTACCGCCCCTGCGACATCCTTCTTTTCCCGGGGCAGGGTACCCTTTTCAATGCGCGTACGGATCCCGCGTTTTTCCATCGCGTACTTCAGCGGGTGGTAGGCCCACTCCCGGGTCCGTGAGCGGATATCCCCGCCCTGCATGAGATACAAGGTTCCTTCGGGTCGCGTGCCGTCCGCCGCCCGGGCACGCCGGAGAAACTCGATCCAGCGCGACAGCGGAAAACCCTCTCCGCCAGTCGCCCCGAGCACAACCGAGGGCAGGCCGGGTTCATCCACAAAACCCCAGGCCGCCCGGTGCGCGCAGGCGGCCTCCATGTCCAGCCCCTTTCCCTTGACCCGCTTACGGTAGCTCGTCTCGCTTTCGCCCGGCTCGCTCGGCACAAAGCCGGCCTCCGGCCCCGCGTAGAGCGGGTTGGATCGCAGGCTGACGTAGTGCAGGTTGGTTTGGGCCACCAACTGGTAGAGATAGGTTAATCCGTTGATCGAGCCTTCATTGGTAATGACCTTCGGCTTGTTTTGGAGCGCTTTGAGGTCCCCGGCCAGGCCAATCTTGAGCGGAAAGCCGTCGGACCAGGCAATGCAGCGAATCTGGCGCTGCAGGCCGCGCTGCTGGAGCTCCTCCAGGGCGGGACTCAACCAGGTGCTCCGAAAGGCGTCCACACTTTGCCCGCGGCCCTTCACCCGCACGATGTTGTCGCCGGGAATCCCCCGCAGTTCCGCGTAATGGTTGGCCAGGGTCAACGAGGTCCAACTGTCGGGCAGGACGCATACGGCCACGTTTTCCGGGGCGAGGCCAGCGCGAAGCGAAACCGAAGAAAGCAGGGCGACCAGGCCGATTCGCCGGATCACGTACCTCCATTCGCGGGCCGGCGGATACCTCATGAGCCCTCCGGCCGGAAGTGGCCGGGACCGTATGGAACCAGCGCGGGCTTGAGTTCGCGGGCAAAATCGCGCACCGCAGCCCGGGTCATTTCCTCCCGGGCCCCGGCATCGGTGTAGATCGCGATGCTGTACTGCACCCCCATGAAGTCACGCGGTTGCTTCCAGGACTTGAACACCCCCGCGAAGCGATCGCGGTAGGACGGTTTGCGATGGGGGTGACGCTGGGCAAAGGTCTTGTTGTTCCAGTAATAGATGATGCGCCCCGCGTCGGATTTCCGGTACAGGCGCGTAAGCAGCCACTCCCTGTCCACGTCAAAAAGTGCCGGATCCGCCGGGTATTTTTGCGCGACCTCCCAGCCGGAAGAGGGAAAACAGACATCCGGGGAGTGCGGATACACCCACTGGCGCTTGTGCCGGATCTGCAAGGGGTCCCAGTACATGACCAGGACCTCGAAGGGGATCCGCTCCGGGCCGACGAAGGTCCCGTAAAAAGCGTCCGTGAAATGGAGCGAGGTGGTTTGTTTCACGGTCACCTCGGGCATCACTCGATCGATACACCGGTAGGGCCCGATGCGATCGGGAAAGCCCTCCAGTGGCTGGCGCCGCTCCTCGAGGAAGCCCAGGTAACGATCGCGCGCGTCGTAATGGCCCTGGACCAGGTAGCGCCCGGCAAGGGCCAGCAGGAACCCGCCCAGCAAGGCAAAAAGCATCCGCCGGTGCTGCAGCAGGTAGTCGACCGATTCGCTCATCCCGTGGGGATCGTCAGGGCGCTTGGACGGTTCATCCCGGCCGATGCGCAGGCCGATCGCGAGCAAGGCGAAAAGGGCGAGGGTGAGGGTGATGATGCCCAGGGTCTCGTGCCGCCAGCCCTCGGCCCAGGGTTCGCCAAAACGATGGGCAAGGATGGCGGTGAGGTAGATCCGCACCCCGTTCTGCAGGATCGCGAGCAGGATCCCGGACAAGACCATGGGCAGGAGCTTCCACCGCCGGCAATGCGTAAACCAGGCAATCGCGAACGCGGCGGCAAGGGAGGCCCAGAGCGAGCGAATCCCACTGCAGACATCCTCCACCCCGAGGGAGACCGTGGCGAGATGAAGCAGGTTGCCTTCCCGGAAAACATTGTAGCCGGAGAGCTGGAGCGAGCGCTCGGCGAGGACGGTGACCAGCTCCCGCATGGGTCCGGTGATGAGGCGACTGACCTGGTCCGGATAGGGCACGGCCAGGAGAAGGAAACAGAGGGGGAAGGAAAAGAAGCGAAGACGGGCGGTGCCAAAGAGGGCGAGCGCGGCCCCGGAAAGGGTGAGGAAGAGGCCGGCGGCCCCGATGACCTCGGGGCCCGTTCCGGCGGGATACAGGGCGATCTCATACCAGAGGCCAAAGGTCATGCCGGCCAGGCCAAGGGCAAAAATCGGGAGACCGACGGCATTCGTCCGGACGGGTGCCGCGTGCCGAAACGGCCAGAGCTGGTAGAGGATGATGCCGGAAACGAGGGGTACGAAATACCCGTGCGAATGGTCCGGCACGTGCTCGTAGACCCCTGCCAGCATCCGCAGGAAAGGCCAGAGGGTCCAGAGGCATAACGCCGCAGAGGCCAGCAGCAGCCCGTGCCGGCCTCGCGCGTCTATCCACTCCTGCCCACGGTCCATGGCAGGATGGAATCACGCAGACCAATAGAATTCAACGAGCGAAGGGAAGAATCAAAAAGGCCCGGAAAAATGGGGGAGATACACCGCGGACGGGTGATCAGCCCTTCGCCGTTTCCTCGAGCAAGGCCAGGTAGGTATCCGCCAATCGGTTCCGCTCGTAGTGCGCACATACATGGGCCCTACCCGCCTCGCCCATGGACCGGGCCCGGGCCGGATCCGCGACCAGGATTTCCAACGCGGCGAGCAGGTCGTCCACGCTCTCGGGGGCCATGGCCAACCCGGCACCCGCCTCGAGCACGATATCCGTGGCTTGCCCCCGTACGCCGATAATGATCGGGCGCGCCATCCCCGCGGCCTCAAAGATCTTGGACGGCATCACGGTGGAAAATAATTCCGTGTCCCGCAAGTGAACGAGACAGGCCTGGCTGGCGGCCAGGAAATCCGGGATCAAGGCCTTGTCCTGGCGACCGGTGAACACGATGTTATCGAGCTGGCCGGACTTCGCCTCCTCCTGCAGGCGCGCTCGCGCCGCACCGTCGCCGACGAGGAGAAAGACAACCCGGGTATTCCCCTCGGCCTTTAAACGCCGAGCCGCGGCCAGCACGACATCCAGTCCACAGGCCATGCCAATGGTGCCGACATAGCTGCAGACAAAACGGTCGGTCAGGCCCCATTGTTCGAGGAAAGCCGCATCCGGATCCCGGGGTTGAAACAACCCGGTATCCACGCCGTTCATAATGATGCTCATTTTCCCGGCCGGGACCCCTTTCCCGAGCAGGCGGTCGTGGTACCCCTGCCCCACGGTCACCAGGCGATCACAACCCCGGTACATGCGCTGCTCCATCCATTCCAGGAGACGCAATGCGGGCCGTGGCAAGCGGGCACCGACGGCCAGGATGGATTCCGGCCACAAGTCACGGATCTCGAGCACAAAAGGCACCCGCTTGAGCTTAGCCAGCACCAGGCCTGCCCAACCGCAGAAAAACTGCGGCGACGTCGCTACCAGCACATCGGGGCGCCGGCGGAACAGGCCATTGCAGGTGGCACCAACCATGAAGGAGAGGAAGTTCAGCACCCGCTTCATTGTTCCCTGGTTGGCGGCGAGCAGGGTCCACACCCGTATGACGGTAATCCCGTCGATGACTTCCCGCTGGACCAGGCGGTTCCGGTACCCGGGATACACCACGCCACCCGGCACATTCGGCGCACAGGTGATGACCGTGACCTTGTGCCCCTGCTCCACCCAGCGCCGTGCACAGGCATGCACGCGCGAAGCGGGCGCGTTGCCTTCAGGTGGGAAATAATGGCTTAAAAAAAGAATGTGCATAGGTGTTAATGCCTACCCTTACCCGCATAATTTAACCAGACAGGGAGCCAAGACCTCCCGGGGGATCACCCCTCCCCCCCGGAGGCCGGGTCACATGCTGGAAGCTCGGCCGTCAGGCGACGCTCAACAAACACGTCGATCACCCAGTCCGGTTGCTCGGCCTCGACGATAGCGGGGTCGTGAACATAGCTCCAGACAAACACCGCGCGGCCCGCAAACTCAGAAATGAACGGTTGCAGACCTGTTGCAGACGAATCCCTATAGACGAGCATGCGCAGGGTTTTCCCGGGGACCTCCGTCGCGAAGGGTTTATGCTGGGCCACTGCATAGGTCCGCGTGTCCCAGGTACACGTTGATTGCACCCAGTTAACTCCGCCCGCGGGCACCAGGCTGAATTTTTGCGAAGCACTCGACCCGGGAAGGCCCAGCAGGTTCACCAGGTCGTCAGCCCGCTTCTCCTCCACCTGCACGATGTAGCTATCAAGAGCGGGTAGGGAGTCTGCCATTCCCATGGCCCGGTGCAAGCGACGACTCACCCAGAAAGCGCCGCGTGCATTCCAGTGGGTATCTGCAGGGTAATACAAACGAGCCTCGCCTTTGTGTGCCTCCATCACGGCATGTAGATCGATAATCGGGACATCCGAATGGCTCGCCATCCATTGTTTCAACTGGCGGAACCTTCCACCCTGATCAACGCCCCTGAAGCTATCCGGCAGGTACGCTGCATAGACGGACGCCTTGTTGGGGGCAATCAGGACAAGGTAAGGTATCCCCTGCTCATGCAGGCGATCGCGACGCTGCTCGAAGAGGCCCTGCCAAGCCTTCAACTCGGAATCGGAAAAGGGGTGGACCGGCATGGTTACAGGATTATTCTCCGCCCCGTTCTTAAGAAAAAGCCAGGGTGCTTCGCCGATGACCACCCGGTCAGCCACGCGGACCCGAAAAGTCTTCACGCGCAGGCGGGCATTCAACTCGATCAAGGGTGCTCGCAGGCCAAAGCGGTCATTAAAATAGCTGCGGAGGGCAAGGATGTTCCTCAACTGCTGTACCGGGTGCACGGTTCGGAGGTCGGGAAATGTTTTCCTGGAGCGCTTCTCCACCAGGGGGCTGGACGGCTCAAGGCCACTCAAGTTAACCAGTCCCGGAAGAATCAAGACGCCGCAAAACAGCCCGGCAAGCAGCCCGGCAAGCGGTCGGCTGAGTGGGTGGAAGGTGGGCGATTCAGGTTTCATCAAAAACGAAAATAGATAAAGGGGTTATAGGTATTGGCCGCTATCTGCGAGAGGCTGAGCAGGAATACCGCGAGGAGCCCCATGACGTAGACGCCCTGCAGCACTGGGGTGCGGGACCTTTGAAGCTTGCTGCGCAGCAAGGGGTATACGGGAGTGGAAAAAATAAACGCGACACAAAATACCGCCAGGCTTAATGCATCAAGGTAGAGGCCGGGTTGGATAGGAGAACCCTTACCGGGCAGCAGCAGGGCCTGAAAAAATGACCGGGATGCCGCAAGGGTTTCACAGCGGAAGAACACCCAGCTGAACAGGACCACGACCCAGGTGTACACCAGGCCGAGCGACGCGTACCTCGACAAAAACCGGTGGAAGACCCCCACGCGTTCAAGCATCAGGAAAGCCCCGTGAAACAGGCCCCAGATGACAAAGTTCCAACTCGCCCCATGCCAGAGACCGCACAGGAAAAAGACGAGGAGCAAATTGAATGCGGTACGGGGTCCACCCTTTCGATTGCCGCCCAGGGGAATATACAGGTAATCGCGAAACCAGGTGGAGAGCGAGATATGCCACCGTCGCCAGAATTCAGACATGGAACGACTGATATAGGGGTAGTTGAAGTTCTCGGGGAAGCGAAAGCCCAGCATCATCCCGATCCCGATCGCCATATCGGAATAACCCGAGAAGTCGTAGTAGATCTGGAAGGCGTACGCGAGCAGGCCGATCCAGGCCAGCGGGGTGCTGAGTTGCTCCGGGGCGAGGGCAAAGATCCCGTCCGCGGTCACGGCCAGGGTATTGGCAATGATTGTTTTCTTCGCCAGGCCGAGAATGAACCGCTCCACCCCGGCGACGAAAGGACCCAGCCTGACGCTTCGTTGGTGGAGTTCACGAACAAGGTCGCCATAACGAACGATGGGGCCTGCGATCAATTGTGGAAAGAGGCTGATGTACAAGGCGAGATCAGACCACTTGCGTTCAACCGGAATCTTGCCGCGATAGACATCGACCAGGTACGACAGGGCCTGGAAGGTGAAGAATGAAATCCCGATCGGCAGGTGGATGTCCAGTGGGGGGAGAGCCCATCCGAGAGGCGCCAACACCGGGTTGATGCTTTCCACGAGGAAAGACGCATACTTGAACACCCCAAGAAGGCCCAGGTTCAGGGCCACGGAAAGCGCCAAAACCCGCTGACCCATGGGAAGGCCCCGCTGGCGGTCAACCCAGCGCCCCAGGCCGTAGTTCATGCCGCAGGACATGATCATCAGGAGCACAAAGCCGCGCTCACCCATGAAATAGAACAGGAGGCTGAGTCCCAGCAGGAAGAGATTGCGGAAGCGATGACCGCCCACGAAGTTGACCAGCAGGGCCAAGGGCAGGAGCAGGAATAAAAATGCCGGCTCGGTGAAAATCATTTGTCGGGCCCTTCCCGTAATGAAAACCACCAGGTTTTCAGGCCTTCCCAGGCATTCCCGAGATACTCGTACACGGCACGCTCACTCCGGGCCAATGACGCGGCGTTGGGATAAGATTCGTCCAGGCGCAGCCGGTGCCTGGTCTGGGGGGCCTTCAGGGTACGGTGCCCACAGGGGGCCGCCTCGGCCCGCACGCCATGGCGCCTGCAGAGGGCCATCACGCGCGGCATATGCGAGGCAGAACTGACCATGACCGTCCGCGTCTCTCCCACCAGTTTTTGCAGGGCGACAATTTCCGACTCCGTATTGATCACCTCCACCAGGATCTCCGGCCGGGGTGCGATGCCCGTCAACTCCGCGTAGGCATCCTGGAAGGCCTGCTTCTGTTCGCGTGTCCCCGGGCTGGCCATGCAGACCACCAGGCGCGCCTCCTCGAACATGCGACTGACCCGCGCGGCCTCGAGCATGCGCTCGGCAAAAAAGGGATCCATGCGGGAGGTCAGCGGGATGGACCTGTTCGGGGTCCAGGCCGAGCCGGCGACACAAATCCACACCGGTCCCGCCATGGGAGCATCCTGCCCGGGCTGAAAATCGGGATGAAACGCGGGATAGGCATATTCCAGGGGACGCAACAATCCCCGTGAAACCGTTGCATTGCTGAACAGGAGAAGGAGTACGGCACCCGACACGAGGAGGAAATAACCCGTCTTCTTCCGGCGGGTTAAGCGCAGGAGAATGAAACCCAGGAGCATAAAACCCAGGCACAGGGGCAAGGGAAACAGGGCGCGGGAAACCAATTTCTTTAGGAGAAAAAAATCCATCACATACCACCTAGACCTGGATCTCCAGGAACCCTCACGGGGCTAAAGGGCAAGCTTGCTTCCTGCATCAGGTCGCCTGCAGCTCAAAGGTTGTTGTCCACTGCCCGGGCCCCGAACTGGTAAAAACCAGGCAGTCATTCTCGACCCGCCGATAAAATTCCGGGCAGTACCAACTCCGTTCGCGAGCGAGGACTCCCTCGCCTGCGATGCGAAGCGTCACGGTAAACTGCTCCCGACGCAGGGTTGCGCAAAGGCCGTCGAGGCGCTCGATTTGCCAATCGGGGTGCAGGTGAAAGCGCGCGACCGCGCGGGCGGGTGACGCGGACGCCACCTCATCGGTAATCGTCAATCGAGCGGGTGCCTGCCAGGAGAAGCATCGCCGGTGCCGCAGGCTGCGATGCAGGCGGGCGTACCCGTCGTGCGAGGCCGAAAGGGAAAAGCCGGCATCGACCGGCTTCCATTCGTCGACCGTCGGATACCCGCGGCGGGCGACACGGAAAGCTCCCCAGCACTCGCATTGGTCCGCGGCATTAATCTCCACGGTATTGTGGGCGGCGGTGGAACGGCAGTAATCGCGCATTTCACCCGGCACGTAATCGTACACGCCGCTGTCCACGATGAAGCGCTTGCCGAAAATCGACCACTCGAAAGAAAGCATATCGGCGTGTGCATGCCCGGGAATGTAATCCGGCCCGATAGGCCCGGCATCACACACCAGGTAATTCGCCTCCGCATCCCGCCAGCCATAATACCCGGCATCCGGAAGTGCCCAGGCACCCTGTTCTTCCGATGGAGTAACGGCGGGATAGACGTTAAAGGCCGCATCATTAAACAAAGCAATTTCGCCATCCGGATGCTGAAGCCGAGCGGCGGCTTGACGAGCCGGCTCCAGTAGGTCCTTCACGCAATCACTCCCAACGCCTGCGAGGATTTCCAACAGGAACACGATGCGTAAATGATACATGGGCGAACGCTCGAAATGCATCCCGTCCGCCAGGATTTGCTCGTCGAGCTCCCGCTGTAAACGATCGCGGTCGGGGTTGTCCTGGTCCTTGAAACAACAGGCGAAGACTTCGAGCGCGACCAGGTTTTCCAGCAGGTGATTTCCCATCAACCGGATCTCGAGGTTCTTTTGCAGCCAGTGCGCGTGCGCGTAAAGGCTTTCCCACAGCCCATCCCGGAAGGATGCATCGGCCAGCACGGCCTCCCGATGGCGCTGAAAAAAGTACAGGCAGAGATTAACCAGGCGCAGCGAAACGGGATACGGGTCCCAGCCGATACCGCCCTCGACCCGGGGATTTTTTGCCATCCAGTCACGGCTAAGCTCCCGGGCCTCATCGAGCTCCAAGGCCCATATCCCGTCCAGGTAATGCAGGTTGTAGCGCCAGAGCATCGGCATGTCCACCGCCTGCCAGCCAGGCGGCCAGCCAGCCTGGGCCTCCTGGTTGACAAAAGAAAACCGCCCATCGCGCATCGACGAGGCGGTATTCAGCCCGGTTAGTGGTACCGGAGGCTGCCAGCCGGGGTCCCGTCGGCAACCGGGAAAGGGCGGGAAAACACCCCTGGAGGGCGCGTGATGACCGCGCAACCGATACACGGCCTGTCCAAGCAGCTGCTCGCGTCGGCAATGGCGCAGGGTGTGGTAGAGTTGCGCAAGTTTCATCCCGTTTACCGCAAAAGAAAGTTTTCCATCGCTCAGGCCAAATCCAGCGTCACCCGGGTAACCTCCAGGAGTTCATCCAGGGGGATGGGCCAGGCTCCACCGTTTTCGACCGCATGGATAAAGGCACGCACCTCCCCCTGGTGCCCCTTGTCCTGGCGGCCCCCTGGAACCTTAAACGACCATCCGTGCCCTTCGACCGTGCGAAAGTTATCCAGCTGGGCGACCTTGCCTTCGCAAAACACTTCCAGACGTTCTTTCGCCAGGCCTTTATGCCCATTGGCGAAATAATGGATGGTCCCTATCGAGCCATTTTCGAAGGTCAACTGTATGGTGGCGGTGTCCCGCAGGGAGCCCTCGGCATATTGAATCGTGTGCGCGCTAATGGAACTCCCCGCCAGGTAACGGAGGAGATCGATGAAGTGGCACGCCTCTCCGCGAATACGACCGCCCCCCACATCAGCATCCTGTGTCCAGTGCTCTGCAGGGATGGCTCCGGCGTTGACCGTCATCACCATGGCCCCGGGTGCATGGGTTTTCTCCAAGACCCCCTTGACCGCCTGGGCGCAAGGCGAGAAACGCCGGTTAAACCCGACCATCAAGAGCGGATGATCGGAAACCGCAAGCACTTTTTCGATCTGCTCGAGCTCGTCTTCCGTGAGGCACAGGGGCTTTTCCACAAACACATTTTTCCCCGCCTCCAGGGCCCGCAGCACCAGGCTCGCATGGCTGTTGTGACGCGTCGTGATAAAGACCGTATTGATCTCCGGGTCATTGAACACCTCGTTGACATCGGTGGAGGATGCGGCGAAGCCGAATTTACCCCCAAGCTGCGTACCCGATACACCGGCACGCGACACGATCGTCTTGAGAACCGCAGGGGTAGAGGCGATCGCGGGTAACAACACCTGGCCGGTGAAGCCACCCGCGCCGATCATGCCGATCACGCATTTCCCCGAGGCCGCGACAGGAATGGGCAGGACCTCCCGTAACGGGACCGTGCGCCTCGGCGCGGACGCTGGCGGGTCCGGGTATTCCAGCAGGATGCCCATGGCCTTCCCGCTGGCGACAATGTCATAGGCCTGGAGGGCCTTGTCGATCTCGAACCGGTGGGATATCAGCGGCTTCACGTCGAGCTTGCCTTCGGCCATCATCTGGAGCACGGCTTCGAAATTTCGCTGCTCCGTCCATCGGACGAATCCGATCGGATAGTCCAGCCCTTTGCCTTCGTAATTTGGATCGTAGCGGCCCGGGCCATAGGAACAGGACACCTGGAAGCTGAGCTCCTTCTCGTAAAAATCCGCCCGACTGAGTTGTAGGCCGACCACCCCGATGAGCACGATTCGCCCGCGCTTGCGGCACATGGTAGCGGCCTGGTGAACGGGTTCGTCGCTCTTGGTTGAAGCGGTGATGAGTACGCCATCCACGCCCTGGCCGCCCGTCAATGCATCCGCGGCGGCCACCGGGTCGCCGCCCTCCCCAAGCTGGACTGTTTCCGCTCCAAATGTACGCGCGAGGGCTAATTTTTCGTTGTCGAAGTCGATACCGATGACGCGGCAACCATGCGCGCGCAGTAGCTGAACGGAAATTAGACCGATCAAACCAAGCCCCGTAACCACAAACGTTTCGCCAAGCGTCGGCTGGGCGAGGCGGATGCCCTGGAGGGCAATCGCCCCCACCACGGTGAAGGCCGCCGACTCGTCATCCACGCTGTCAGGTATTTTGGCGCAGATATTATGTGGGATACATACGACTTCCGCGTGGTTCCCGTTGGAAACCACGCGGTCGCCCGCCGCGAAAGGATCCTCACTTTCCAGGACCACACCCGCATTACAGTATCCAAGCGGAAGCGGTTGATCCAGCTTGGCCTTCACCGCATCGATCGTCGGCATCAAGCCATCGGTTTTGACCTTCTGGAGCACCTGCTTCACCTTGTCGGGTTGTTGGCGCGCCTTGTCAATCCATCCCGCCCGGCCAAAATCAACCAGCATTTTTTCCGTGCCGAGGGAGACCAGGGTCCGGGTGGTGTGGATGAGGCAGGCGCCACCGCGCGGACCCGGTGCCGGGACTTCCGCGAGAAGGGTTTCGCCATTCGAGATGTTCTGTAGAATCTGTTTCATGGTTGGGCCTGGGTCTTATTCCATGTCCAATAGGCATCCGCCAAGTGGCGGGTGAACTCCTTCTTCCTGCTCTTGCGTAGGTGAGACAGATCGGGGAAGTCGGAATCGTCGTGGCTGAATTTGGGCCTCAGGACGGGGATACCTTCGGCGGCAAGACCGTTCCTGAACCTGGTTCGATCGGCTTCGGAAGCCATCCCGGTGAACGCTGCTCGTTTGATGTCGCTCAATGGGATGTCATACAAAACCACGCGTCCCCCCACGCTTTCCACCAAGCTGCGGATTTCCATCAACACCGTTTTTTCCAGGGGTGGAATCGTTTTTTTCTCCACGGAATCGACTTCGACTTTGATTTGTTCGCGGACGATTTTTACGCCGGCGGCGTCGTTGCGTACGCCACCGGCCTGATCGAGATCATGTTCCAGTATGTTGGCTGCCCTGGCGGGAAAAAGGACGTCCAGTTTTTGTCGGGATCGGCGAAAAACCAGGCGCCTGATGTAGTTGCGGTTGCGCATTAGATACGATGGCCTGCATGCGTACAGGCGCAGCAAGGTCGCCTGTTGGCTCCAGTTAGGATGATGCTTGCGATACATGGTGAGATCTTCGGAAGCCAGTCGGCTAACTAACATGTGCGTGGCTTGAGGGAAATACCAATCGTCCGCAAAGGTATCGTAAACCGGCAGTCCCGCAGGGGCTTCGACAAACACCGTGACGCCCCTGGAGGCGCCAGGCTGCATGGTAAACAGATTACGCAAGCCGAGTAGATGTTGAACCGGCTTTGAAAAACCCCGCCCGAAGTTGAGTGCCTGGCAGGACCTGTTCAGGTGCTCTTCCATGGCCTTCGCAAACGTCTTTGCGTCAATAGCGGCTCCTACGCGTGAGCTGCCGATGAAGATGTAATTAACCTGCTTGCCTTCGGTTCCCGGTTGCCCATAAGCGGGGTACCAGTCCGTTTGCTTCTCAAGCCAACCCTTCGCACTGTATTCGGCCCAGGCGAATACCAGCAGAGGGATCGCGATCCATTGAGCGACTGGGAGAAAACGTTTCACAGCTCAGAATTGGAAGTAGATAAAGCCACCGACGGAAGGCGGGGTTAGAACAACGATGGCCAACAGCATCACGGAAACCAGGACCGGGCCACCAACAAGGTTCCAGCCCCAGCGTCCGCGAGGATCGTCCGATTTACTGCTCCACCATTCGATCGGCCAAATCATGCAGGCGGCTGCCGTGACTACGAAAAGCAGCATGGCACAATCACCGTCGAAGATGAACCCGCGTGGAAGCATGTGACCAAGTGCCGCGATATCGGCGAGACCGTTGATCCGGAACAACCACCAGCCCACGCAGGTGAGGTGAAACATCCACACGACCGCCATGACACGCCTGAAGCTCAGGCCGCCTTCCGCCCGCTTCGAAGAGTCGCCAAAATGCCGGTAGAGAATCAGCAGCACGCCGTGAAAGATGCCCCAGATAACAAAATTCCAGGCCGCACCATGCCAGAGTCCCCCCAACAACATGGTGAGGAACAGGTTCCGGTACATAATCCGGATGCCGCCACGATTCCCGCCGAGGGGGATGTAAAGATAGTCGCGCAACCAAGTGGACAGGCTGATATGCCAACGCCGCCAGAATTCCGCAGGAGATGCAGCGAGGAACGGTTGATCGAAATTCTTCATCAGCTCGAAGCCCATCATCTTGGCCAGCCCGCGTGCGATGTCGGTATAACCGGAGAAGTCGCAGTAGATCTGGTAGGCAAAGGCATAGGTTGCGAGCAGTAGAAGGAGAAGATGCGCCTCCCCGGGACTACTGTACACCGGATCGACGTAACGCGCGAGGTTGTCGGCGATTACCAGCTTTTTGAAGAAGCCCCAGAGAACCAGCCAGGCGCCTTCTGCCACCTGGGTTCCAGTAACCGAACGTTGTTGTTCAATTTGGGGGATTAAACGTTTTGCCCGTTCGATCGGACCCGCGACGAGCTGTGGGAAAAAGGCGACAAAAAGGGCAAAGTCTGGAAACGACCGGCAGGGCTTGAGGGTTCCCCGGTAGATATCGATCGTGTAGCTGAGGGTTTGGAAGGTGTAGAAGGATATACCGATGGGCAGGATAAACTGCAACGATGAATGAGGAGCAGGCAAGCCGATAAAAGTCAGGAACGAGGATGCGCTGTCGACGAAGAAGTTGAAGTATTTGAACAGCCCGAACAATCCAAGATTGGAAAGCAGGCTGATGCAGAGGAGGCGTTTACGGCGGCCCTTGTCCGTTGCCTGGTGGATGCCTTGCCCAATCAGGTAATCCACGCCGGTCGACAACCAGATCAGTCCCAGGAATCGCCAGTCCCAGGCACCGTAGAAGACATAACTTGCCAGGAGTAGCCATCGGTTCTGGGCGCGGTGCGGAAGAAGGTAATACACACCCAGCACCGGAAAAATAAATAAGACAAAGGGCCATGAATTGAAGGTCATATGCTTGTTGTCGACGTTCAGCAGGACGTGCCCGATATGGGCGGGAGCAGGGACGAAAATGAAGGCCGTGTACGGATGGAACTCGCCCTCGCGCGTCAGGAATCTGCCGACGAGATGTCTTTCAAGCTGCCTTTAAGCTCGAAGACCTTTGCGCAGATGGGACAAGTCCATAAAATCAGAATCCGTATAGGAAAAATCCGGGTGGTGAACGGCATCCGCGTCTTAATTAGAAATTCTTATGATAGTTAAACGGTGCCGCCCATGCATCGATTTTTTCAAAATGCCGGGACGTGCCAAACCGGCCTTCCAGACGTTTGCTCAGGGTGACCAGCGGGTTCTTCCCCCTGTATTCGCGAGGCAGGCCCACGTCCAACTCCTGGTATTTTCGATGGCGCAGCAGGTACCGGATCACTTTGTTCACCGAACGCCAACCGCTGTCATCAAAGGCAATAATGCCACCCACGTTGACCAAGAGATCGGCGTAGAAGAAATCGATAAACGCGTGATCAAAACCATGGTGGCCATCGATGTGCACAAAATCCGCCCTTTCGCCATCCGCACACAACTTCGGAAGGACCCGTTCACTGGCGTCATGAATATGGGTATGCCGAGCGGAAAGTCCGGCCCGCTCGATGTTGTGGAGCGCAGCCTTACGGGCGGACTCCCAACCGGGATACGGATCAACGGAGGTAAGGGTACCTTCTCCGTTTTCTTCGAGCGCGGTCAAGATGGTCAGACCGGAAACACCATAGGCCATGCCGATTTCGATCACCCGCTTGGGCTTTCGTTCACGCAGCACCCTGTACAGGGCTTCGCATTCTTCCAGGGACAAGGCTGAGGTGAGCTTTAGATGCGTACCGTCTGCCTGTTCAACCTTTTTACTGGAAATGATTTCGTTTAATATGGGATTGGGTATGGCCATAATGTTGCCTTGAGCTGAACGCCCCAAGCGCGCCTCCAGCCGTTCAAATCATCCAGGGTGCTTGGGGGTTTTCACCGGTGGTTTTGGTAATCGCCTCGAAGTACTCGACTGCATTTTTCGGATCGATTCGCGACCGACAGTTAAAAGCGTTCTGTTTACATTAAAGCAAGGTCGCCTGTTGGCTCCAGTTAGGATGATGCTTGCGATACATGGTGAGATCTTCGGAAGCCAGTCGGCTAACTAACATGTGCGTGGCTTGAGGGAAATACCAATCGTCCGCAAAGGTATCGTAAACCGGCAGTCCCGCAGGTGCTTCGACAAACACCGTGACGCCCCTGGAGGCGGGTATGGGCGGGAGCAGGGACGAAAATGAAGGCCGTGTACGGGTGGAGCTCGCCCTTGCGCGTCAGGAATCTGCCGACGAGCTGTCTTTCAAGCTGTTTTTAAGCTCGAAGACCTTTGCGCAGATGTTCAACTCATGCATGGCACGTAGCTGGCAGAAATAATAGCCGGCCATTCCATCCAGGAAACCAC
>JAPYUI010000047.1:17652-26386 GCA_029936175.1 Kiritimatiellia bacterium | reverse complement strand
AGAAATCAACCCGGAGTCACAGATGGATCATCCTATTTCCCCTCCAGCGCAAACATCGGGCGCGGCCACCTGGAGCCTTATCCTCGGCATCCTTGGCCTCCTCTTGTGTTTTATATTCATCCCCGCCATCGTGGCGGTTGTGCTCGGCCACAAGGCCCTTGGCCAGATCCGGCGCTCGAACGGCAGCCTGGGGGGCGGAGGGCTGGCAGTTGGCGGCCTGGTCACCGGGTACATCGGCATTCTCTTCGGGATCATTTGCGTCCTGGGCATGATGGCGGCGCTTATCTTCCCGGCCTTGAGCGCCGCTCGCGTGAAAGCGCAGGAAGTCGCATCGAGCAGCTCCATGCGCATGGTGTTCCAGGGATGCAGGATGTACGCGCTGGACCATAACGGGCAACTCCCGATGAACCTGTCCGCGGACCTGGATAAATATCTTGGCGGGCCCCAGGAAAATAGTTTCGCGGACGATTGTGTTCTGCTGTTTCCCGGTCGGAACCTGGCGGACATCCCGGATCCTTCCACGACCGTCATCCTTGAATACCGGGTAGCCGGGAAAGGCAGCGTGGTCGCCTATGCCGACGGTGCTGTCGAGATGCCCTCGGCGCTCACCTTGCCCACCCCGGGCGCGACTTTCGACCTCCCGGCTGAGTTGGAAGATCCTTGATGATCGCTCGCCTTGCCGCCCCGGGCGGCCCATGTCCCGGCCCGAAGCCTATTCGATCAGGTCGATCAGGTCGCTGACGTCGGGTTCGCTGGACTCCTGGCGCGGCTTGTCAGAGCGGGGCTTGCGATTGCCCGAGCGGCGACCTCCACCGCCGTCCTTGCTGCCACCACCTTCGTCCTTGTTGCCGCCATCCTCGTCCTTGTTGCCGCCCCCTCGGCCTTGTCCTCCCCCGCGATGGCCGCGATTCCCGCCGCCGCGCCCTTTTTCATCCTCGCCGCCGCCGGATTTCCGCCTGCGGCGTTGCGGACTGTTGCCTCCCCGGCGATTCCCACCTCCACTGCCGGGGTTAAATTCTTCGAAGCCCTTGCGGAAGGTCGCGGAGCGCAGGGTAGTGGCCCCCTTGCCTGCGGCCTTGGCTTCGAGCCCCACATCGGAGCTGACCACGACAATCTGCTTAAGGGTGGTCGTGGCGATCAGCTCCATGACGAGGTCTGTCGTGGTGACATCGTCCTGCGCATAGAGGACCTTGACTTCATCGAAGAATTCGCCGTGGTCGACTTTGCGCAGGGGTTCACCGGCAAAGACCACCTGCACCACGAATTTTTCCCGGGTACAGATGTTTGAGAGGGCCTGCAGGATGTCGATCTGGTCGCGTGGGGTCAATTTTGAACTGCCGCGTCGCCCCTCATGGAGGGTCGTGCCGTCTATGATGACCAATTGTCCGGTGGGGTCAAAGCTGCTCGCTCCACCACGGAACATCTTTTTGATTTTAACTCCAATGCTCATACGTCATTCCAAATTTGGGTTGCAATTCGAGGAAAGTCGGGCACCTTAGCCGGACTTTTTTGGCTAGATCAAGCCACGATTGTCAATTTGTCGGATCATAACATTACACCATGTCGCAAAAAAACAAGTACGGGATTCGTTGTCCTAAATGTGAGCACGAGCAGCAGGTCGACCTGTATGACTCCCTCAATATAGGTGAGGAAGAGGAGCTGAAATTCGCCCTGATGGCCAATGAGATCAACGTGATAGAGTGCGATTCCTGCAGTTTTCAGTTCCGGGTGGATAAAAACCTCCTTTACCACGATCCGGACAATAACCTGATGGTTTACCTGTTTAACGCCCCGCTCGACCAGCTTGAGGCGGCCCAGGAGGAATTTCTCACCACGGTGCAGTCCCTGAATCGGGCCCTGCCGGAGGATGTTGAGGCTCCCCAGGTGCACCTGGTGCTCTCCCGGGGCGAGCTGGTAGAGCGAATTTTCATGCACGAAGCCAGCCTCAACGAGCGGATTATTGAGTATATTAAGTACCAGGTTCATTCAAACAATCTCGAAAGCATCGATCCCCAGGTCAAGTTGCTGCTGTTCAACGCCCAGGATTCCACCGCAGATCACCTCTGTTTCATTGTCCAGGACGTCGAGAGTGAAAAACTGGAAGGCATGCTGGAGTACAAGCGAGAGGCCTATGATGCCTACATCGAGATGTTCGAGAAGGATGACGAGGTCGGCAACATATTCGAACTATTCCCCGGGCCCTATATCAGCGCCCGGGCCCTCTTGTTGAACCAGAAAAAAGCGGAGGGCTGAGGCTCCCGCCACCCGGTTCATTCAATGTTGTTCGTGATATCGTCGATCAGGATCCCGGTGACATCACCCGGATCGTGTGAAGGCCAGATCCGGATCGAGGCGAAACGTACCGAGGAAGTGGACCACGGGGCCTTTCCTGCCCAGTCAGGTAACCAGATGCCGAGGTTCAGCTGGGCCGCCATGCAGGGGACAAATATCGTATTCTCCGCAATATAAACCCCATCGACCCAGTGTCGTACGCGCTTTCCCCGGCATAGCAGGTAATCGTTTGCCCCTCGCCGGACCAGCGGCATGGCCTCGTAGGACGCGAACGCGACCTCCCTTGTGTTGACCCACCAGTAGCCTGCAGACCGCACCACCTGCTCGTCCCGGATCCCGGGCAGGGGAATCCGCTCGGTTTCCCATACACTGGTATAGGTGTGGTATTTTCCATCCGCGACATCCGGAAGGTCCAGCATCTGGCTGTCGTGCCGGCGATTGAGGAAGGTATTGTACATCGCCTGGTCGAAGCGACCACCCTTTCCGAACTCCGGGAAGTCCAGCTCCGACCAGTAGAAAGCCAGTCCCCGCCCGAAGTTCTGGATGAAGGGGTTATACAGGGGGGTATCGCGGCTGAAATCGTCCGCCTGGTCCCCCGGGACTTTCACGCTCCGGTAGGCATAGGTCCAGATGGCGGGTACCGAGCCCGCCGGAACGCGTGGATTCGCAGGACATCCGCTGAAGGGGTTCGTATCCCCGATCTTCATCACGACCTCGAAACGGCCTGAGGCAAAAAAGGGTTTACTCACCAACACCCCGCCTACGCGGGACCTTTTCCCCCACAAGCCCTTGATGGGTCCGTCGTACTGGTCCCCGTGGGCCTCACAACGGAGCACGGGGCGCGCCGTCCCTATTACCGTGTCCGTCTCAATCCGCACATTTTCCGGAACGACACCGTGATTGCCCTCGCCCCATTTCTTTCGCAGGGGATACCACTTGGCCGGGTCGATTTTACCCCTCGACCAATCCTCGACAAAGGCGGGCGGCGTGGTGGGAAGCGGAGGGAGCGGCACGGAAAACGCAGGGGTGGAGCCGAGTACCGCGCCCCTCAGGATGATCCGTATAAACCGTGTCATGGATGGTCTATAACGCCAAAGATACCCTGATGTTTACATACATTGTGCATTTTCTTTACCTGGACCCCGGATACGCCACATAAAGAATGTGCACATGGACGCACGGGAAATCGATCTATCCGACGGGTGGGAGTTTGTCCGCGGCAAGGCCTCGGAGGCCTGGCTGGCCGGGGAGCTCACCTCGCCGGGAACGGAGCGGGTGGACCTACCGCACTGCTGGAATACACGGGACACCTTTCAGGATGGCCTGGCCTATTACCGGGGCTATGGCTGTTACCGGAAACGGGTTGAGCTGCCGGAACATCCTGCCGGGTCCTGGCTTCTTGATATCGGACCCTTCTATGGCGGGCTGGAGATTCGGGTGAACGGGCGCAGGATCCCGGGCCTGCAAGGCCCCCGGCGCATGAAAGCCTCTCCGTTTAACCGGTCCGAGGGGGCCTTCCTGGGTTTCACCACCGGCATTCAAGCGGGTGACAGGGAGCTGAATCTCGGCCTGGTGGTAGAGAACCTGCACCATGCGGCCCGGCTTCCAGGTATCCGGGAACCCGACTTTGTCCTGCATGGTGGCTTGGCGGGTCACCTGAGGCTCCGGCCGGATTTGCCATCGCACCTCCAGCCCGGCCCGGTGAAGATCTCCACGCAAAATGATGGCCAGGTAAGTGTGAAACTGCCCTTCACCGCGTATCGCGAAGAAAATCGGCCGATAGACGGGCGAATAAGAATCCTTCGAAACCAGCAGGTGCTTGCGGAGATAAACATTCCCGAGGATCTCCAGGAGGGGGCATCCATCGAAGCCCGGGTTGACCAGGCGATGTTGTGGAGCCCCGATCATCCAAACCTGTATACCCTGGAGTGTGATTGGCTGGCCTACAGCCCGGGTTCCGACGAGGGCTTCCCTCAAAGCGCCCGGGTTCCATTCGGTTTTCGGGAGATCGATTGGCGGGCCCACGAGGGGTTTTTCCTGAACGGCGAACGGCTTGAAATCCGGGGCATAAACCGCCATGAAAAAATGCCGGGCATGGGCAATGCCCTGACGAAGTCCATGCATCGCGAAGATGCCCGCCTGATCAAGGAACTCGGGCTGAATGCGGTTCGCCTTTCCCATTATCCCCAGTCACCCGACTTCCTCGACGCCTGCGACGAGTTGGGCATCCTGGTGTACCCGGAGATCGCGACCTGGAAGCGAATGGGGCGCGGACCGTGGTTGAAAGGGGCGCGCAATCAGCTCCGCCGGATGATCCAGCGCGATGGCCACCACCCTTCAATCATCTGCTGGGGCCTGGGGAATGAAGCGCGGGAGGCCACGGTCTACGCCGAATTGCACGCGTGGGCGCAATCCCTCGATCCCAGCCGTCCGACCATTTATGCCGAAAACCATCTGTACCGGGCCCGGCGCAGGAAAACCTGTGCCTCGACGGATATCTACGGGGTGAACTACGAGCTCGATCCCGAGCTGCTGGAAGAAGCCCGGGATCTCAGTGCAAAACAGGTGTTGCTGGTCAGCGAGATGAGTAATTGCCCGAAATGGCGAGGGGATATCGCCGGTGAATGCGAACAGATCCGGGTCCTGGAGGAGGATCTGGATAAAATCCGGGAACGCCCGTATATCGCGGGCTTTATGCTCTGGTGCATGAACGATTACGCGACGATGCGCAAGGATCGTTATCGCCGGCCATCCGGGGTCTTTGATGCCTGGCGGATGCCGAAGTTTGCCGCGCACTACCTGCGGGCGCGCCTGGGGACGAGGCCGGTGCTCTACGCCTGGGCGGACTGGGGCCGGGCCGGGGCATCGTCCAGGGAGGTGCACGTGTTTACAAACCAGTCGCCGCTGCACTTTTCTGTCGGTGATACCTGTGTGGAGGAGGTGAACGGACACGTGGTGGTGGATCTTCCGTTTGTTGATCAAGCCCTGCGGATCTGCGCCGGCGAAGAACGTTTCACCATAGAGCCCTTTGGTGAGCCACGGGCCCTGGACCTGAGCCCGGAACCCTGCGGGGAAGGTATTCGAATCCTCGTGCGCGCTGTCGACGCCGCGGGTCACCCGGTGTTAAGCGCCGAGGGCCAGGCCACCGTCCGGGTCGATGGTCCGGTGCTTTACCACGCGTGGAATGCGGAAGGCCGGATTGCCATCACCCGTGGGGAAGGGGTCGCGTATATGGGCGTACCCGGCGGCGAGGCGAGCGTGACGGTGGAGATGCCCGGCGTGGCATCGGGACACGAGGTCCTTCGTGCGCCTGCTGAATAAGCCGGGGCTGCGTCCTACCGGATGAACGCGGTAAGGGTTCCCAGCCTGGCAGCACCGGTCCTTGTTTGAAGGGGATTATTCAACGCCTTCAAGGCGGAACCATGGGCCTCGGTTTCCCGCAGGGACTGCCGCTCCATGCGGATCCGTTTTGCTTCCGCAATCCGGCCGCTATTGGTCAACCGGGATTCTGCCTCCGCCAGGGTCCGGTCGAACTGGTTGAAGCTATCCATATACGTGCGGGCTTCAGCCATCTTGATCCGGGTATAGCGGTCGAGGTAGGTTTGCTGGAGGTAAGCGATGGTTGCGTGGTCGGAAAAGGTCTCGGTGGGTCCTTCCTTGATGAAGCGGCCGAGCTCACGAGCATAGACGTTATGCTGTCCCAGGCCCCCCTGGCTGCGCTCGGCCCGGGCTCGCTGGTTCAGGGATTTTTCGTACCCGAGGTCGAGTTCCATGAGCTTGCCCGTGGCTTCCTCCGCGACGAGTCGCTGCTTGAACGCAAAACTGCGCTTCAGAGAGTCCACCGTTACAACGGCTTGCGCAGAATTAATAAATAAACCCAACGATAGCGCAAGAAAGGCGGTTATTCGGGTCAGGGTGGGCTCATTCATCGTCATTTCCTAATCAAATGACAGAAAGTTGCAGGTTTTGTGCCACTCGGACAGGTGGACTCGCGATTTGAGCTGAATCCGCCAAAACCGGGTACCCGGCATCGGGCCGCCCCCCGTATGCTTCGCCCCGGATCCTAGTGAAGAAAATGCCGCATGCCGGTCAGGGCCATCGCGATCCCGTGTTCATCACAGGCTGCGATCACCTCGGCATCCCGGACGGATCCGCCGGGTTGGACGATGTAGCGGGCGCCCATCTCGTGGGCGGCATCGATGCTGTCGCGAAAGGGGAAAAAGGCTTCCGATACAAAGACGCACTCGCCGATCACGGCTTGAATTTCGTCATCGGTGATATCCGGATTCTCGGTTTTCAGGTTTTCGACGGCCTTGCTTACCGAAAGTTTGCGCAAGGCATCAACCCGGTTGGGTTGGCCGGCACCCATGCCGAGTACGCGGTACTGGCCGGGCGCGTATTCCTGCACGAGGACAATGGCATTGGATTTCGTATGCTTGGCGGCCGCGATGCCGAACCGCGCGAGTTCCTTTTTTGACTCGTCGAACGGCGCCTTGCTGGGCACCTGCCACTCCTCAATGAGCCCGGCATCTGTTTCCTGCACGAGCAGGCCGCCGTGGATGTGCTTGGTCATCTGCTGACGGGAGGCACGAGCCATCGGCTGGTTCAGCCTCAGGATACGGAGATTCTTTTTCTTTTGCAGGTGAGCCAGCGCATCCCCGGTATATCCGGGGGCAATGATGGCTTCGACAAAGCGTTGATCCAGGCATTGGGCAGCGACGAGGTCGACTTCCCGGGTCACCGCGATGACCGATCCGAAGGCCGAGATGGGATCACCCGACCAGGCTGCTTCAAGGGCTGCAGCCAGGGTTTCCCCGGTGGCCAGGCCACAGGGGTTGGTGTGCTTGATCACGGATACGGCCGGCTTGTCGGAGAGTTCCTTGACCACCTCGAGGGCCCCGTTTCCGTCGACATAGTTGTTGTAGCTCATGGCTTTCCCATGCAGCACTTCCGTGTGCGCGATGGAGGCTTCGGCAGAGGGTAATCCGGTATAAAGCCAGGCGGCCTGGTGCGCATTTTCGCCGTAGCGGAGTCGGGTCCCTTCGCCGTAGGTGAGCACCAGGGGCTTGGTGGATTCGCATTCCCCATGATCCGCGAGGTAGCGGGCGATCGCGGCGTTGTAAGCGGCGACCCGGGCGAAGACCTTTTGACCGAGCTGGATCCGGAGGGCTTCACTGGTGTTGCCCCCGTTCTCCTGCATGGAGCTGAGCACCCCCGCGTAGTCCGCGGGATCGATGACCACGGTTACGTACTTCATGTTCTTGGCCGCTGAACGGATCATGGTGGGGCCGCCGATGTCGATGTTTTCAATCGCATCCTCGAAGCGGACATCCGGTTCGGCGACCGTGGCTTCAAAAGGGTAGAGGTTGACACAGACGAGATCGATCGGCTCGAGGCTGTGTTCGGTCATGGTGGCCTGGTGTTCCGCGTTTTCCCGCAGGTGCAGGAGACCGGCATGGACCTTGGGATGCAGGGTTTTCACCCGGCCATCGAGCATCTCGGGAAAGCCGGTAAATTCGGAAATGTCCTTCACCGGCAGGTTGGCCTCGCGAAGGGCCGCAGCGGTTCCGCCGGTACTCAGGATTTCGACCCCCTGTTCGTGAAGGCCGGATGCGAAGGCAATAATGCCCGTTTTATCGGAGACGGAAAGAAGCGCGCGGGTAATCTTTTTCATGGCCCGCTGGTATAGGTGGGCCGGGAGGGTATTTCAAATTAAAAACCGCGGTTCCCGAGAGGGAAGGTCTGGCGTGGGGTGCCGAGCATGCTCTTGAGGCGAAGGCCTTCGCGCCGTGTTTCGCGGAAACTGGGGCCTGGGGCGGGCGTTCCGCCGGTGCCACCGGCATTGAAGAGGGGTGCCTGCGGCGTACGAGACTGCACGGGGCCGTTGAGAACGGTGCGGGGCAGACGCAGGACGCCTGGCGTAGCGGGCTGGCCCAGACTCCCAAAACGTCCGCCGGCCCCCGGGGCGGTCTCCCTGGAAAGGCCGGCCAGGCCCGGGTTTTTCCCCCCTGCGAAGTCGACATTGCTCGTGGGCTGGAACCGGATCGACGGCTGGAAGGCAACCTTGCCGTTCAAGGTGCGGGAGGCTTCATTAAACTGGGTGGAATTCCTGAGAAGCCCCATGTGCTCACTCCGGTTCTGGTCCGAAGGGCTTACCTTTACCACGGCACTTTTCGGCTCGGGGTCCTTTGACCGCTTACCGGGCTTATATTTATCGGAAAGTGTCCGGTTCTTTTCCTCGTATCGGTTGACCAGGCGATCGAAGCCGGAGCCCCGATCCGTTTGTTTGTCGCGGGCTTCCCGGTGCGGGTTGACCAGCGAGTCGATCAAGCCCTGTGAGCGGCTGAGCAGAGCCTCTTCCTCTTTTCCACCCACCGGTTGTTCGCCGACCATCAGGCTATTATTCTCCACCACCGACTTCAGCACCTGTTCAAGGGGCTGC
>JAPYUI010000047.1:15526-17552 GCA_029936175.1 Kiritimatiellia bacterium | reverse complement strand
TTCCCCGTTTTCGACCACCACGCCATCGAGATCTTTCTGAATCAGCTCGTCTGTCAGGTTATCCCAGTCCAGGATCTCCTCTTTCCCCCCATCGTCCCGTTGGTCTTCCTCGTCGAAACGCGGATCCTCAAAAAAGCTGCGGGTGTCTTCCTTCAACTGGAAGTCTGCCGCCTTGATGAGGGGTTTCGGCTTGACCGGTTCCCTCCGGAAATCATCGGGGATAAAATCGCCTTCCGGCCCGGAATCCGGCTGCTTGATGGTTCCCGCGAAGGGGTTGCTTTTGAGTTTCGTTTTCGACTTCTGGGCAGGCAGATTGAGCTTGGCCCGGTCGAGTTCTTCGTTCATGTGGCCCTTATAGAGCTGGTAAACCGGGCGGTTCTTGTTGCGGTATCGATCGATGGAACGATCATCGTCATCCGCGTGCACCTGCCCGAAAAAGCCTGCAGTTCCGGTAGCGAGTGCCGCCCGGGCAAAGAATTTGAGCGCTTTGTTATAAGTGTTTGTCGACATGTTGTACAATATACTAGAGCCTTTCAGCGTTTTTGAAAGTACTATTTGACTGCCACGAAGCCATCTGGCCAGCCCTGATGAATAAATCACGCCTGATCTTAAGCTTTTGCCTGTTCCTGGTCGGAATAACGGCCGGTCCTGCGCAGGTCGTTCTCCTGAAGGATTCCAGGGTGTCCATTCGTGCGCAGGACGATGAATTGATCGACGTATTGTCGGCTTTCGCGCGTTATGGGATCGAGGTAAACGTCGACCCGGGGATCAAGGCCCGGGTCACCGGCCAGGTCGTGGACGGTGACTTGGAAAAGGAGCTGGACCGTTTGCTCAGTCACTACGGTCACGCGACCAAGTGGGAGATGGTGGAGGGTCCGCTCGGGGCCTTCCCTCGCCTGGCCCGGATCGATGTCTACCGCATCGGGTATCACCACCGCCTGCAGCCGATTCTGAAGGACGGAAAGAATTTCGTGGTCGTGGTCGGTCCGGATGGGATCGCCTATGCAAAGAATGAATTGTTGATCGGGATGAAAAAGGGCACCACCCTCGAGCAGTTCAAGAACCTGCTCGCCTCGGTAAACGGGGCTGTCGCTGACAGCCTGCCCGCGCGCGGGGTATATCGCATCAAGCTCGCCGAGGACTCCAACGTGCCGGGTATCGTCGCCCAGCTGGTCAATCACCCCAACGTTGCCGCGGTCGAACCCAACTACGTGATCGATACCGGTGAACCGGGCGCCAGCCTCGTATCGGGGAACGCAGGTGCTTCGTCCCCCGCCCCGCTTCCCGCCAAGGAAGGCGCCAGCCTGGTCGCCGTGTTGGATACGGGACTTTCCGGGGACGTGGAGATGGGCGACCTGATCAAGGGTTCCCTGGATGCGACGCGGCCGGGTACCCCGATCGCGGATCCGTCCGGTCATGGGACCCAGATGGCCATGATCGCCAGTGGCATGGTCCAGCCGAGCGGCTCGCAGGCCATAGACGGCCAGGGCGTTCCCCTTGTCGCGATCAAGGCCTTCGACGCCGAAGGCAATACCACCCATTTCAGCATCATGGAAAGCATGGCCTACGCGCAGGAGCAGGATGCACGGGTCTTAAGCCTGAGCTGGGGTTCCACGGTGGATAGCCAATTCATGGAGGAGGCCATCGATGCGGCCCGGGAGAGCAACCTCTTCGTCGTCGCCGCTGCGGGTAATGAGCCCAACGGCCAGGCCATGTACCCCGCTGCGTATGACGGGGTGATTGCGGTCTCGGCACTGGGGGCTACCGGTGAGCTTTGGGAGAATTCGAATTACGGCAGCTTTGTCGACCTGGCGGCGCCTGGACACGCCGAATTCCCAGTCGGGCACAACGGCCCGCCGGGCTATTACGCCGGGACCTCCATTGCCACGGCCTATGTCTCCGGGGCCTTGAGCCGTTACCTCGCCGTGCACCCGGATGCGTCCGAAAAAAACGTGCTGAGCGCCCTGTACGGTTCATTGACGGATGCCGGGCCGACCGGAAAAGACGCCCGGTACGGCCAGGGGGT
>JAPYUI010000047.1:1543-15426 GCA_029936175.1 Kiritimatiellia bacterium | reverse complement strand
GTTCATTGACGGATGCCGGGCCGACCGGAAAAGACGCCCGGTACGGCCAGGGGGTGCTGGATGATGCGGCGATGGGGAAATTCCTGGGCACCCGCTAGAACGTTTCCGACGACCGGAAAGTCCCGAAAAAAGCTTCCGGTGACCGGGGAATAGAGGTCTACTTTCGCCAACGTTTTCTGGTCACCGGAAACGGCAAGGTTGAACCTTGCGGCCAGGAGAAACGTTAAACCGGTAGACCCGGTGCTCGAGTCGTGCATGGAAATCCCGGGTACAGCGGGGTAAATAGAAACGAAGCAGATGAAGCGAAGCATTTTTTGTGTCCTGTTGGCCTTGGCCGGGTGGTCGAGCGCGGAGCAGCCCGCCGTCGATAAGGACTTCCTCCGGGTGATTCCGGTTGCGGAGACGGATGAAGCCAAGGCGGCCGCGGCGAAGGCCACGCGGGACGCGGCGAAATCCTCCCATGCCAGGATGTCCGCCCGGCTGGATGCCGGCCGTTACCTGGTCCGGCCCTTCCTGGTCGCGGATAAACAGGAGCGGACGGTCCAGTTGTGGGCGGGGGCGACGGGGATGAAGGCCCGGGAGCCCACGGAGTTTTTCGTGATCGGTCCCGAAAGCGGGAACGATTACGAGTCCATTTCCGTGGCCTACGCCAAGCCGAGCCATGTCCACGAGGCCCTGGTCTTTATCGGGCTAAAACCCGGCTGGCCGGTCGACCCGGGTCGCCTGCGCTTCTGGCCCAAGGGTGACCGGGTGATCATGAACGCCCAGGTGATGGACCCGGACGGTGCCTTGCGGGACCAGCGGATGGAGGAATACATCATCGACGTTTCCACGGGTCAGGACATGGCGATCGATGGCCTTGTGTTTACCGGCTCCATGATGGTTGATGATCCCGGCGGTTCCGGCAAGAAGGTTTACGGTGCCGATGTATTCGGTCCCACCGCGATAGTCTCGGATTACAACGAGGTCAACACGGTGCTCGACCTGCCGCGGCAGGGGAGCAAGGGCGAGGTCTACGGGAATCACGTGTGCAACGCGACCTGGGCGATGGACACCGGGCATCCCATGATGATCGTGCTCCGTCCGCATGCGACGCTCTCGGCGATCAACGACCTGCGCCTGGACCTGGCTTACACGGAGGGGCAGGTGAGGTACCAGCTCCGTGGAGCGGATGGCTCCGCGTTACACGAGGACACGAGCTTCCCGGCCATGCTTTCCGCGCTGGAGAAAGTGCCCGAGGCTTTCGGAACGGTACACTTCGCCCCCGAGCTCCCCCTGGGGAAGGTGGTGGATATCTGCGGCCAGCTGGAAAAGATCGAAACCGTTGGCGGGTTGCGCATCAACCCGCCACCCGAAGGTCACGTGTATTACAAGACCTTTCTCCCGCAGCTGGCATGGCTGCAACGCGACAAGCGCCCGGGCCAGCCCTTTGAACTCTACGTCCGCAAAAAGGGCGAGGCGACCACCTACGAGCTGATCCTTGCCGAGGAAAAATACGGTGACGACATTGTCCCGGAAATCATTCCCCATTCCTATCCCGCCACATCGCCGGCTGAGCTGCTGAGCCTGATCAAGGAACACGGCGAGGGCGTCCAGACTCTCTTCCTCCTCGTCGAGTCCAGCCTGGCCTACGGTGAGGTCCACGCGCTCCTCCAGCCCTACCTGGAACGTTTTCCAGTGGTGTATGTATTCCAGCTTTAGCCCTGCTTGCCGGCACCCCTTCGCGGTGCGGGCACCTGGTGGCTGGATATCGGGAAGGGGCTGTAGTAGGATTTCGGCATGGGTATTGATGACCGGGACTACATGCGCGCGAAAGGCACCGGCCGGGGCGGGCCGCCGCCCTCAAAGGACCTCCGGGAGGCCCTGAAAGCCGCGCAGTCGGGTTGGCAGAAGGAGGATCACCTGCTCAATCGCTACGGGCCTTCGAAATTCCGCAAGTGGGTGATGATCATCGGCCTGGTTTTGGTCGCGGCCTGGGTGTTGGCCATGCTGGTGTTCCAGTTCGGTTGAGCGGTGGTGGATGTGGCGCATCCGCGTTGATTTTCGAGTCGGAATAGGCCCGGGAATCGGCGTAGGATGGCCTCCGGATGAGACTTCGCCACCCAGCCTGCCTGCTCGCCATCATGACCTTCTGCTTTCTCTTTATCGGGAGCCCTTTCTTTACCATGGAGCGTCAACAGGAACTCCGGGTCGGGATCTGTGCCCGGAACATGGTCGAGAGCGGGGACTGGATCATCCCGGATTTTCAGGGCCAATCGCGCCTGCGCAAACCGCCCCTGTCGTATTGGATGTCCGCAAGCGCGATGAAGCTGAGTGGCTCCCAAGGGGTATTCGCGGCACGTTTTCCGGCGATACTCGCGGCGGTGGCCCTGGTGCTCGTGGTCCTGGCAGCCGGCCGCACCTGGATATCGCCGAGGGGGGGGCTGATGGCGGCGCTCCTTCTCGCCAGTTCTATCGGGTTTTTGCGGCATGGGCGCCTCGCGGAAACGGACATCACCCTGACCCTGTTTACCACCGCAAGCATCCTCCTGGTTTACCGGGCACTTCAACAGCGGAGCCTGCGCCACTGGATCGGCGCGGGCCTCTGCATGGGCCTGGGGATCCTGGCCAAGGGTCCGGCGGCGCTGGCCCTGCCGCTGCTCGCACTCGGGGCCTACCTGCTCTTCGTCCCGTCGGCTCGGCAAGGCTTTCGCCCCTTTGGCCTGCTGATCCTCCTGGTGCTCGCGGGAGCCCTTGCGATTCCCTGGTATGCGGCGATCCATCAGCTTGCGCAGCACACAGCCGGGAGCCAGGTCGGGCAGGAGTTGTCGGCCCTGGTGAAAACGGAACACCGGGGGAACCCGGCCTATTATCTCTACACGCTGCCGATCATGTTGTTGCCCTGGGGCGTGTTTCTGCCCGTGGCGCTAGCCCGGATGTGGCAGCAGCGGGAGCGCGATCCGCGCCTGGTTTTCCTGCTGGGGTGGCTGGGTACGAGTTTCCTTCTGCTCACGCTGATCCCAAGCAAGCAGGCCCATTATGCGGTGCTTCTCCTCCCGCCTGCGGCCCTGGTTACGGGGTGGCACATGCAGGCCCGTTCGAACCGTTTCGTGGCCGGGGTCGTCGCGACGGTTCTCGCCTTGAGCCTGGGGTATTTCTATTTCGTGTATCCCCGGGTCAACGGACTCAGCCGGGTCCCGGATTTTCTCGCCGCGGCCCGGTCCACCACGGATGAAGCCCCGCTGGTCCACGTGGTCGGGATCAACTCGGCCGTGTTTGATTTTTATCTCCGCCGCCATGTGCACAACATCGAGGATACGGCACAGGCCTGGAACCGAGCGGGTAAGGGTGACGCGGTGGTGGTGATTCAGCGAACGGACCGCTCGATCGATATCGCGGTGGATCCCCTTCGTGAACAGCGCTCGGGAGAGTACACCTTGCGGCTGTATACCAAGGAATGAGGGCTGTCTCGGGGATTTATTCCGGGGTATCGGTCGGGTCGATGGTCCAGATAATCTCGGTTTGCGGGGAGATGTCCAGGCTCTTCAGCACCTTTTTGCGCGTGTAATACAGCGCGTGCCCGTCTGCAAAACCGAGTACACCCGTGCGTTTGCCGTAGCGGCCGATAAACTGCTTGGCGTACATGCTGGCATCCCCGGTGTAGTTCTCCCCATTAAAGGCCTCCGAGGGCATCCCGCATTCTGCGAAGATAACCGTGCGCGAGGTCTTGCTGATGCTCGACATTTTCGGCGGATCCTTTCCCTGGGCGAGATTGCGGTTCATGGCAAAAGAGAAATAGGGACGCGAGCCCATGTTGCTGGGATACTTGGCGCCGTTCAGGTAAAAAAGGCTACCCGGTCCATACATGGACACGGGGGGACCCGCCATTTCCGAAAGCGGTTCGGCTCCGCCGGTGTTGGGCAGGGCATTATACCAGATTTCGCTGGATGTACTGTCCTGTACGCTCCCCCAGTCGCTGCCGGCATCTGAACCATCTTCACAAAGCCGCTCCTTGTTATCGTTGGAGTACTGGATCATCCACGCGGTGAACTGTTTCATGTTGTTCATCGCGGTAATGCGCCGGGCATTCTTCAGCGCCCGGGTAATAGCGGGAACGAGCAAGGCGGCGAGCACACTGATGATGGCGATGACGATCAGCAATTCGATGAGGGTGAAACCTTTGCGCTGTTTCATATGCAGGATCCGGGTCAGGTTAAGCTCTTCTATAAAGGTACGCTATTTGGGTGGGCAAGTATAATATAGGGCGATACCCGGGTGCTGCATCTCTCCGCCTCGGTCCCGGGCAGCCTCACGCGCAGGCTTGGATGCGGGGGGCGACAGCCCCATATTATCCCTGTGCGATGGGGGGGGTGCTTCGATTCAAGCCCATTTCATTTTGCTTGTTGTTCCACTGCTTTATGTTTAAGAATCGCGCGCGAATCAGTGGAAATTATAGATAAAATATGGCGGATATAGGCATAGGCGGACATCAGCCCGGTTTCGGGTCGACCGTGCGTACCGATAGCTGGAAGCGAGGCCCGGTCCTGACCTTTCTCGGGCTCTCGGCCTTCATTGTCTATGCAACCTGGGCCGCCTTCCAGGGGGCGCATTATTACGTCGGGCCCTATCTTTCCCCCTTCTACTCGCCGGTGCTTTTCGTGGAGCCCTCGGCGTTGGGTGCGGCTCCGGTGGAGCATGCCTGGCTCGGGGCCTGGCCGGCGTGGTGGCCAGCCTTCCTGCCGCACTCTCCCTCGTTTTTTATCCTGATCTTTCCCGGGGCTTTTCGCCTCACCTGTTACTATTACCGGAAGGCCTATTACCGCTCCTTTGCCACGACGCCCCCCGGGTGTGCGGTTGGTCCCCGGGCGCAGAAGAAATATCACGGGGAAACCCGCCTGCTGCTGTTTCAGAACCTGCATCGCTACGCGCTCTACTTCGCGATTATCTTTGTCTTCATCCTGTATTACGATGCCTTCCTGGCCTTCTCGTACCACGGGGTCCCGGGTCTTGGTGTGGGCACGCTGGTCCTCCTCGTCAATGCAACCCTGCTCGCCTGCTATACCTTCGGGTGCCATTCCTTTCGCCACCTGGTCGGTGGCCGGCTGGATTGTTTCTCCTGTAACGCCGCCTGCGGGGTTCAGCACGGCATCTGGAAAAAAGCCACTTTTCTCAATGAGCGCCACATGCCCTTTGCCTGGCTCAGCCTGTGCTGGGTGGGCTTCACGGATCTGTACATTCGCCTGATCTCCATGGGCCTCCTCACGGATTTAAACACCTGGGAGGGCTTCTAAACGCATGGACGACCCATCTGAAATCCAGACCTTTGAGCACGACGTACTGGTGATCGGTGCCGGCGGGGCCGGCCTGCGCGCGGCCATCGAGTGCGCCAAGCTCGGCTACGACACCGGCCTGGTCTGTAAATCCCTGCTCGGCAAGGCGCACACGGTCATGGCCGAGGGCGGCATGGCGGCGGCCATGGGCAACATGGACGAGCGGGATAACTGGAAAATCCACTTTCGGGATACCATGCGCGGGGGAAAATTCCTCAACCAGTGGCGGATGGCCGAGCTGCACGCCCGGCAGGCCCCCGACCGGGTACGCGAGCTGGAAGAATGGGGCGCGGTCTTCGACCGCACGGAAACCGGCCTGATCCACCAGCGCAATTTTGGCGGCCATCGCTACCCTCGCCTGGCCCACGTGGGGGACCGCACCGGGCTCGAGTTGATCCGTACCCTGCAGGACCATGCCGTGCACCAGGACAACATCACCGTCCACATGGAGTGCAAGGTGGTGGATCTCGTGAAGGACGGCGACCGGGTAAGCGGTGCGGTTGCGGTGTGGCGCGACTGGGGGCGGTTTGTCAATTTCAAGGCGAAAGCGGTCATTCTCGCGACCGGCGGTGGCGGGCGCGCCTGGTCGGTGACCTCCAATTCCTGGGAGTACAGCGGGGACGGTTACGCCATGGCCTACGCGGCCGGTGCCGAGCTGATGGATATCGAGTTTACCCAGTTTCACCCCACCGGCATGGTCTGGCCCCCCTCGGTCAAGGGCATCCTGGTGACCGAAGGGGTCCGCGGCGATGGCGGCATCCTGAAGAACAGCGAGGGCGAGCGCTTCATGTTCAACTACATCCCGGAGCGCTTTGCCTCGGAGACCGCCGATTCGGAGGAGGAAGCCAATCGCTGGCTGGCCGGGGACAAGGCGGCTCGCCGCCCCCCCGAGTTGCTCACGCGCGACGTCGTGGCCAAGGCTATCCGGGCGGAAGTCGAGGCCGGGCGCGGCTCGCCCCACGGCGGGGCTTTCCTGGACATCGCCTCCCGGGTTCCGGCCGAGGAAATCAAGCGGAAGCTGCCCTCGATGTACCACCAGTTTAAGGAACTGGCCCAGGTCGACATCACCCAGCAACCCATGGAAGTGGGGCCGACCCTGCATTATTTCATGGGCGGTATCCGGGTCGACCACGACAGCCAGGAGACCGCCGTGCCGGGCTTGTTTGCCTGCGGTGAATGTGCGGCCGGGATGCACGGGGCCAATCGCCTGGGGGGCAATTCACTTTCTGACCTGCTGGTTTTCGGTCGCCTGGCCGGGGTGGGGGCCGATGCCTACATCAAGGCCCAGACCGGCGCGCCGGTGTTTGACCAGGTGCAGGCCGATGCGGCCCTGAAGCGGACAACGGATATCCTGAACCGCGAGGAAGGGACCAATCCCTTCCTGCTGCACGAGGAATTACAAGAGATCATGCAGGAGCATGTCGGCATCGTGCGCGAGAAGGCCGAGCTGGAAGCGGGGATCGAAAAGCTGCAGGCACTCAAGTTGGCCGTTGAAAAGGTGAAGGCAGCGGGTGCCAGCCAATACAACGCCGGCTGGCACGAAGCGATCGACCTCTCTTCGCTCGTCATTACCGCGGAGGCCGCCGCCCGGGCCGCCCTGCTTCGCGAGGAAAGTCGCGGCGCCCACACCCGCCTGGATTTTGAAGATGAACGCGAGGAGTGGGGGCAGGTCAATATTGTCGTGGGCAAGGATGGCGCCGGGGAGATGAGCGTACGCAAGGAACAGCGACCCGAGCCGCCCACGGAATTGTCCGGCATCGCGCGCGCATCCCTCGAGGACCTGGAGGGTTCGACCGATGGCTGAGCGGCATTTCAAGGTCTGGCGCGGTGACGCAGGCGGCGGCCAATTCGAGGAATACGAGGTCGAGGTCGAGGACGGGATGGTCGTGCTCGATGCCCTGCATCGCATCCAGGCGCATCAGGCCAACGACTTGGCTATTCGCTGGAACTGCAAGGCCGGGAAATGCGGTTCCTGCAGCATGGAAATCAATGGCAAGCCCAAGCTCGCCTGCATGAATCGCCTCAGCGATTACCCCGAGGATTTCACCATCGTCGTCCAGCCGATCAAGGCCTTTCCCCTGATCAAGGACCTGGTCACCGATGTCGCCTGGAATTACGAGCAGAACAAGCGTATCGAGCCGTTTACCCCCCGTCCCCGCGGTGCGGATGGCGAGCACCGGATGATGCAGGATGACATAGAGCGCGTGCAGGAATTCCGGAAGTGCATCGAGTGCTTCCTCTGCCAGGATGTCTGCCACGTGCTGCGTGACCAGGACCGCAAGGATGCCTTTGCGGGGCCGCGTTTCATGATTCGTGCTGCGAGCCTGGACATGCACCCCCTGGATACCGCAGACCGGATTCCGGCATTGAAGGAGGAATTGGGCGTCGGCATGTGCAACATCACCAAGTGCTGCACCGAGGTGTGCCCCGAGCATATCAAGATCACCGATAACGGGATTATTCCCCTGAAAGAACGCGTGGTCAGCCGCTACTACGATCCGCTCATGATCCTGCTCCGCAAGCTCAAGGGCCTGTTCGGCGGCACCTAGTCACCCGTCTCGCCGGTTTACCCGTCCGGCTCCCGGTGCCGGTCTACACGCGCGTGAGCAGGAGCATCCAGAGCCCGAAGATCAATTCGATCAACCCCAGGGTCCGGAGGGTCTTGATCGGCTGTTCCTCCAGCATCTGCTTGACCCGCCTTGAAACGAGCCCGGCCATGCGGATGGTCCAGCGTGGAAACAGCAGCGAGCAGGTACCCTCCAGGCTGCACCAGCCACCCAGGATGATCAGGAACCAGGACATGCGGAAATTATACCCGGTGTTTCGCGATTTTTCCGCGTTCGTTTTCGCCTGATTTTTATGCTAGAAAGCCCGCCAAGTTGTGTTATTCACTCAGGTTTCTTCAACACGGCGCGGTGGCAGAGTGGTCTAATGCGCGGGATTGCAAATCCTGTTTCCGTCGGTTCGAATCCGACCCGCGCCTCGTTGTTGACCCCGGGAATGGATACCGTAAACGTAAACGCTCGCCAGACTAGGAATGTGACCATGAACGTGCCCCAGGACCTCCGCTACACCAAGAGCCATGAATGGATCAACGTCACCGATGAGGAGGTGACCATCGGGATCTCCGACTTTGCCCAATCGCAGCTGGGCGACCTGACCTTTGTCGAGCTCCCGACAGCCGGCGATAGTGTCACGGCAGGGGATGAAGTGGCCGTGGTGGAATCCGTAAAGGCGGCTTCCGATGTGTATTCGCCGGTTTCGGGCACGATCACGGCGGTTAACGAGGCGCTGGAAGACAGCCCCGAGCTCATCAACAACGATGCCTTTGGCGAAGGCTGGATGTTCAAGGTCCGGTTGAGCGATGTCGCGCAGCTGGACGGCTTGCTCAGCGCGACGGATTACGCCGGGCTGGCCCCGGGCGACGCGTAGCGGCCATGCCCTCCCCGCGCGGCTATTTCTGGAACGCGCCCGTGCCCTATGCGGAGGCGGCCGCGCTGCAGGAGGAACTGGTCAGGGCCCGTATCGCGGGAAGGATCCCGGATACCGTGCTTTTTCTCGAGCACCCGCCCGTCATTACCCTGGGCCGACGCGGGCGGGAGGACTATCTCAAGCATGCCCGGTCATTCTACCGGGAAAGCGGCATTGACATCATTCGCTCGACCCGTGGGGGGGACGTGACCTACCACGCCCCCGGCCAGCTGGTCATGTACCCGATCCTCCAGCTGTCCGGTTCAGCCTCCGCTTCGCATGGCTATCTCGGGTTGCTGGAGCAGACGGCGGTGGAAACGGCCCGGGCTTTCGGGGTTGAGGCCTACACCCGGGAAGGCATGGCCGGAGCGTGGACCGATGCGGGAAAAATTGCCGCCATCGGCTTCAGGCTCAAGCGCTGGGTGAGCTGCCACGGCATGAGCTTTAACGTACAGCCGGATCTCTGCGGCTTCGACACCATTGTCGGTTGCGGCCTGGAGGGGGAAGCCGTGAGCTCCCTGCAGGCGATCCTGGGTGAGGCAGCCCCCACAGTACCCGAGGTTCGAACGATCATGGCCGGGATATTCGGCCGGCTGATCCGGGCTCCTTTCAGCCTGGAGGCCTGGACGGACGAAGGGTTGGGCTGAGCCCCCGGACGTCCCCGGATCGGCACTCGCCGCAACCCGCCTCATCCGCTAGGGTGTTGTGATGCAGGTGAACCCGAGGGCCCACGCGGCGGAGATTCTTTACGGCTGGCTGGAAAACGGACGCTTCGTCGAGACGGCCATCGATCGTGCCGATACCGACCGTGGCTTGATCCGGGAGATCGTGCTCGGCAGTATCCGGAACAAGGCCACGCTTGACTGGATTATCAACCGCTATGCCCGGCAGCCGCCGGACCTGCAGAGCCGGTCCTGGCTCATGCTGGGGCTGTATCAACTGTACTTCCTGGACGGTGTGGCCGATTACGCCGCGGTGAACGAGACCACCGAGGCCGCCAAGGGGGCCATGGATCCCTTCCGGGTCAAGTTCCTGCATGCGATCCTGCGCAATGCCGGCCGGGATGAAGAAGCGGTGCGCAAAGACCTGGCCGAGGCGGCCCCAAACGTACGTTTTTCCCACCCCAAGCGCCTGCTGAAGCGGTGGACCGAGACCTTTGGCGAGGCGCGCCTTGAGGCGCTCTGCACCTGGAACAACACCCGTGCCCCGGTCGTCCTGCGCCTGCGCAAAGGGGCATCGGTGGATGCGTACCTGGCGGAGCTCGCCTCGCGGGACATTGACGCACATGCGCATGCGCGGTACCCGGACCGGGCCGTGGTCCTCGACAGCAACCCCGGGATACGCGAGCTCCCGGGCTTTGCCGACGGCCGCTTCTATATCCAGGATCCCTCGACCTTTACCGCACCGGACCTGCTCGATGCCCGGCCCGGCGAAACGATTCTCGATGCCTGCGCCGCACCCGGGGGCAAAACCATTATGCTCGCCGAAGCCATGCAGGGTGAGGGTGTGCTGGTCGCGAGCGACGTGGGGGGCAAGCGCTTGAAACGAATGGAGCAGAATCTCAAGCGCATGCAACAGGACTGGGTGCGCACGCTGGAGATGGATTTTACGCGTCCCGATGACCGGGCGGGCGAGCACCTGCCGGCGGAGGGCTTTGACGCGATCCTGCTCGATGTGCCCTGCAGCAATACCGGGGTGCTCCGCCGGCGCGTGGAAGCGCGTTGGCGTTTCAATGAAGAAGAGCTGCAATCGCTCATTCAGGTCCAGGCCCGCATGTTGGATGGCGCGGTCGCGATGCTCAAGCCCGGCGGTCGTATCGTGTACGGGACCTGCAGCATTGAGCCGGAGGAAAACGTTCGCCAGGTGGAAGCCTTCCTCTCGCGCACCCCGGGCTTCCAGCTGGAGGAGGCGCGCAGCCTGGTTCCGGGTGAGCAGGATACCGAGGGGGCTTACGCGGCGCGCATCCGTCGCGGATGATACCGCTTAGCAGGGTCTAAGCAGTCAACAAAATATTTTACCCGTCATCAGTTATTAAACCCGGTCGATCGAGGGTCTCCGGTACTCCTGGGAGCGGACAAAAAAAACCGCCCGGCTTTTTCGGGGGGAGGGGGAGGGAGAGAAAACCGGGCGGAAGCCACGGCGAACCGCAGCAAAAATCTATGCAAATTTCAGTGTTTGTGCCTCATACGCTTCCGCCGGGGTACTGCTTTTTTGCTGGCATTGGAAGCATAAATGTCCGTGGTAACAGCTTTTTCTGCGAGGTCCTTGGGAGCGTGCCGGGGGATATCCCACAGTTCTCGAAGTACGCGCACCCCGGGGGCGGTCTGCCGTGCGCCTAGCTGATATGAATTCCAATCCCTCATTTCAAACTCAATATGTTAATTATCTCCAAAAACCACTATCCTCCAAGGTACACCCCTGGTTGGCTAAGTTTAATCTTTCTAACGATTATTTTGACCCCGTGCACGGTTGACCGTCTATTCAAGCCCCGTTAATGAGGTACCTTATATCCATTCGATGAGAATTATCGCCCTGATTTTACCCCTGTTCACGGTCCTGGCGGGCTGTGTCACCCGTCCGGCGACGTTCGCAAGCCCCTCCCGCCAGGCGGATGCTTACCTAAGTCTCGTCGCCACAGGGTATTGTCATTGTGGCGCTTGTTGCGGTTGGGAGCGTAACTGGTTGGGTCGCCCGGTATTTTCCTCCGGATCGGCGAAAGGCCGCCCCAAATCCGTCGGGCTAACGGCCTCCGGTACGCAGGCAAAGCCCGGCACCCTGGCCGCCGACCCGGCTTATTTTCCCATGGGAACCCGGATGTTTATACCCGGTTATGGCTACGGCCGGGTGGAGGATACCGGCGGGGCGATCAAGGCCGGCCGTATCGACCTGTATTTTCGATCACACCAGGAGGCCTTGAACTGGGGGAGGCGGCAAAGAGATGTGCAGGTCTGGTATCCTTGAGGCGTGCCCGGTCGCTGGGTCCAGGTACGTACCGGCTCGATGAAGGTACTTTACGAAGATAATGTCCTGCTCGGCCTGGACAAGCCGTCGGGCCTGCTTTCGGTGCCCGGGGTCGGGCCGGACAAGAAGGACTGCCTGGCCGCCCGGGTGCAGCGGGACTTTCCGGAGGCCACCGTCCTGCACCGGCTCGACCGGGACACCTCGGGCGTGATGATCCTCGCCCGGACGGCGGAGGCGCATCGCATGGTGAGCCGGCAATTCGAGCTGCGGCAAACCGAAAAGGTCTACCACGCGGTCCTTGCGGGGTCGCCCACCGGGGATTCCGGTGAAATCGATCTCCCGATCCACCGCGACTGGGCGCGTCATGATCCGCCGATGTACAAGATCGACCACGAACAGGGTCGGCCCAGCATCACCCGTTGGCGGGTTCTGGAGCGGCTGCCGGATCGAACGAAGGTCGAGCTGCGACCGCTTACCGGGCGCTCGCATCAATTGCGCCTGCATTTGAAGGCCATCGGCCACCCGGTTCTCGGGGACCGGATCTACGCGCCACCCGGGCCGCGGGCGATGGCCGATCGCCTGATGTTGCACGCCTCGGCCCTGACCGTGCGCCACCCGCAGTCGGGGGAACCCCTCACGATCGAGGCCCCGTGTCCCTGGATGTAGCGGCCGGCCCACGGTCCTTATCTTTGAGCCGTCGGCCACGCGCCTGCCGCGGTGCCCGGCAACTTGCTTGAATAAGCACTTTTAAAGCATCGGGTACTGGCGTAGTTCTCAGGCAACGAGCGCGAGGCGAACTATGGCGGATACCCTGTTTATTCTGTGCGGCATCAATGTCACCTGGTGGAAGATCCTGGGCTGGACCGGCGTGCTCATGTTCACCGGGCGTTGGCTGGTGCAGATGCACTACTCCCACAAGGCGGGCAAGCCGGTCATCCCGCGGCTCTACTGGTTCATGAGCCTGGCCGGTAGCCTGATCCTGCTCTGTTACTTCTGCATGAGTCCGCAAAGGGGTACCGTGGGCTTCCTGGCAAATTTCTTTCCGCTCTTCGTCGCGGGGTATAACCTCATGCTCGACCTGAAGTCTTCAACCAAGCTCCCCGAGCCTGCCTAGGGTGCATCCCGATCCCCGAATCCCTGTTTGCATGAGTGATCCAGCCGAGCCCCCCGAGAACCCCCTGGCCGATGTGCCGGAAAAGGACCTGGTGCGCCGCGCCCAGGCCAGGGATCTCGATGCCTACGCGGAGTTGATGCAGCGGTATCAACGCCGGATTTACGCGTTGATCTATAACATGACGGGCAACAACGAGGACACCGAGGACCTCATCCAGGAGGTATTTCTCAAGGCCTATTCCGCCCTGGAAAAGTTCCAGGGGAAGTCCTCCTTCTACACCTGGGTCTACCGCATCGCGGTCAATCGCACGATCAACTTTGTCAAAAAGCGTAAGAAACGCCAGGCCGCGAGCCTGAATGACGTGGACAGCGGGGTCGAGCGCGACGAAGCCTACGTGGAACTTTCATCCAGGAGCACGCCCTTCCGCGACGCCCGGAACACCGAAATTTTCGAAAAGTTGAACGCGGCCCTGCAAAAGCTGTCTGAGAAACATAGGACCGTGGTCGTGATGCACGATATCGAGGGGATTCCCCACGATCGGATCGCTGAGATTATCGGGGTTTCATCGGGTACGGTCCGGTCGCGCCTGTTTTACGCGCGGCGCCAGTTGCAGGCAGACCTAGCGGAGTACATGGATGAAATCTGAAGACTTTATGAAACAGTATGGGCACCTCAGCCGGGAATCCCTGCCGGAGGAAGCCCGTCAGTTGCTCGAGCGGGACAACGCGATCGAGCAGGCCTACACGCGCATGGAAAGCCAATGCAAGCTGCTCGGCCTGAAAAGGTACGAGCAGGCACCGCCTTCGCTCGAGGGCCGGGTTCTGTACCGGGTGCGCACACGATTGGAAGCGGGCGACACGGTGCTTCCCGGGCTGCGCCCGGGATGGGGGTACTACGCGCTCCACGTCGCCGGATGGGCGTGTGCCCTCGCCCTGGTCCTGGGGGTGTACGCCCGGTTCATGTCGCCCACCCAGCAACCCCAAGTCACCCAGCAGGCTCCGGACATCAACAACCAGTTCAAGCCCATC
>JAPYUI010000047.1:0-1443 GCA_029936175.1 Kiritimatiellia bacterium | reverse complement strand
GCAACCCCAAGTCACCCAGCAGGCTCCGGACATCAACAACCAGTTCAAGCCCATCCCGACCAGCACGAACGGTGATTGGCAGGTCGTCCAGGAGCTGGATGGGTCGACCAGTTATCGGCAGACGAATACGAACCTGCGCCTGCCGCAGCCGATCCCCGTTCCGGTGGGGAATCCGGTCAAGCCCTAGGCCGGTCGCGCCCTTCGCGCGGGGCAGGAAATAGCGCCCGGAAGGGCCCGGGCAACCCGGGTCCTTGTGCGTACCGTGCTTGGCTCCAGCCACCCGGTTGTGTTCTACTCTGGTAAGGCGCAGGACGTGGACTGTTGAGAGGAAGGATGAAACGTTGCATACTACCCGGGGTCGTGATCCTGCTGGCCGCCGCCTATGGGCTCTTTCGACCGCCTCCAGATAAGGTATTACCTGGATGGGATGAGGCTGCGCCGCGCCCGAATGTCATCTACATCCTCGCGGATGATCTGGGCTATGGAGACCTCGCCTGCTACGGAGGGTCCCACATCAAAACCCCTCAGGTGGATCGCCTCGCAGCCGGCGGCCTGCGCTTCACCCGGCATTACGCCGCAAGCCCGATCTGTGTGCCTTCCCGGTTCAGCCTGCATACCGGCCTGCATACCGGGCATCATCGATTCACGGAGAATGGATGCAAACCCTTCCCCGACGATCTCCTCACCGTGCACACGCTGCTCAAACAGGCCGGATATCGCACCGGGCATTTCGGGCATTTGTGGCAGGCCATGCAGCCGGGGAGCTGGGGACTGGACCCAGGTGGAAAGGCCCGCGACCCGGATATCCAACCCGCGATAGACGCCTTGCGGGTGCCGCCCGGCGGACACACGATCTACCCTGAAGAAGCCGGCGAACCCTACATCCAGGGGATCGACGAGCTTTTAACCATCTGGCGGCGGGAAAGCCGCCCCCTGAACGAGGTCGGCCTGTACTGGCCCGTACTCTGGCGGGGTGGAGACGAACTGGTGCAGAATACGGACTATCTCGAAGATGCTTTCGTCGAGGGCCTGCTCTCGTTCATCCGCAAACAGGACGACGAGCGCCCTTTTTTCGCGGCCTACTGGAGTACGATCCCCCACCGCCCGCTCCAGGTACCCGGCCTTGTGAGTGATGATGTCGAGGTCCTGTACAAAGCCATGGTCGAGCGCCTGGATGACTACGTCGGCCGGATCATGGACACCCTCGAGTCAGCGGACCTGGCGGAGAACACCCTCGTACTCTTCAGCAGCGACAACGGTTCAGTGGACGGCTCCAACGGGCACCTCCGCGGCGGAAAGGCCAGCCTCTATGAAGGCGGCATCCGCGTGCCCTTCATCGCCCATTGGCCGAAGCTGATCCAGGCAGGTCGAGTCACCGATCATCTATGCAGCTTCACGGACCTGCTCCCGACCCTGGCCGGGCTCTCCGGGGTGGCGACCCCG
>JAPYUI010000261.1 GCA_029936175.1 Kiritimatiellia bacterium | reverse complement strand
GCCGGGTTGGAGGCGCTTGTCACTGTCGAATCAAGGCAATCAAGTTCGCCAGTTCCTGGGGGGACATGGTTTGCTCGAGCCCGTTCGGCATGAGGGAGACGGGTAATGCCCGCAAGCTCTTCAGCTTTGACCGCGGGATGGTTTTGCGCAGGCCCAGGGGCAGGACCAGGGTTACGGAGCCCGGGTTTTCGCCCTCAAGGATGCCGGCATGAAGTGCGCCGTCCTTTGTCTCGACCTGGTACAGGGTGTAACCCGGGTATACCTCGCGATTGGGAACGACCAGGTGCAGGAGCAGGGCATCGGCGGGCTGGTTTCGTAAGCCGGTCAAGTCCGGCCCCACCGCATGCCCGGCATCGCCCAGCTTATGGCAGGATGCGCAGGCCCTCTGGTAGATCGCCTGCCCGGCGGCGGCATCGGCAGGCAGGTCGAGCACCTGCTTGAGTTCCCGGTAAACCTTCATGCGGTCCGAGTTGTCAGCCGACTCGAAGAGCCTCGAGGCGCGGGCCTTGACACCCGGGTTTCCCGTCAGGCGACGACGCTGGTTGAGGCTCACCGCGTGCAGTGGAAGCGATGCGGATTCCAGGGCATCCAGGACGAGGGGGTGAAATGACCTGTGAGACAGGAGCGCGTCGATAACGATGATCGCGTCCTCGGGGGGGAGGGTCGCATGCAAGGCCAGCAGTTTTCCTCCCAGGTCCGGGTCCCCGGCCCCGGCCAGGGAGCGAATGGCCGCGGCCCGAATGTTGGCGGGTTGTGCGGGCTCAAGCAGGGTGAGCAGCTGGAGGCGCTTGGCGGGCTCAAGAAAGCGGATGGCTGTCAAGCGCTCGGCCTCGGGCGATTTCCCGTTGAGGGAAAGGGCCAGGGCCCTGGGCTGAAGCTCCGCATGATAGGGTTTGCGCAGGTTCTCGGGGAGCCCGAGGAGGAAGGCAACCCGCTGGGCAAAGGCGAACCCTTTCTTCTTCTGCCAGAGTTCGCGAATGACGGCGGGCAAGGTGGCGGCCGGCTCCTCCCGGGACAGGATTTGGGCAGCTTGCTCAAAAAGCTCAGGCGGGGCAACACCGGGAAACTCGCCCAGCAGCTCCCCTGCCTGGCCCGGGCAGGAATGGAACAGGGCGGCCCGGAACCATGGGTTGGCGCCTGATTTCCCGGCCAAGGCCGCGAGATCGGGCAACGCGCCCCCCTTCAGGGCCTGGCGTATGGCGAGCCCGACGCCTTTCGACTGGTGCCAGGCGGCCGGCGCGGCGTCGCTACGCGAGCTGACCCGCCATATGCGGCCACGCTGTTTACCCGCGGCAAAGTCCATGCCCGCGGCGGCTTCGGGAGGAAGGTAATTGGGATGATCGATGTACTTGCGGTACATGTCACAAAGATAAAGGGCCCCATCGGGACCGTTGGCCGCGAAAACAGGCCGGAACCATTGGTCCGGCGAGGCGAGGAATTCACGCCCCACGGAAGAGGGTCGCGAAGACAGTGCCGCATGCGTCTCCACCATCGATCGGCAGTGGACGAGGTTCTGGGCCGGTTCGCAAATAAAGAAACTCCCGCGGTGGCGGGGCAGGGCGTCACCGGTAAAGAAACACAACCCGCAACAGGACGTGAAGCTCCCGGCATGCGGGCGCTGCATCAGCTTTGGCATGTAGCTGGCGGCCGTGGTGTCGGGGGCAAGCGGGAAAAGGGGCGTTGCCGACCCGGCTTCGGCCAGGTCCATGACCGGCGGGGTCCCCGATACATGGGGGTTCTTCCCCGGGATACCTGGGCCGAAGACCGCCCAGCGCAGGGGATGTCGGTTATCGCAGACGAAACGCCGGCCATCCCGGTCGAAGGCTTGACCTACCTGGCCCGCGCTGGTGAGCGACTCCACCACCCGGGTTTCGGGATGAAAGCGCCAGTCATTCTTGCGCGCCTCCACCGGGGCTCGCCCCGGATGCATGGGCGAGGTCACTTTGCCGCCAGCCAATCCGCTCGTCAGGTAAATCCATCCGTCGGGACCCAGGGTAGGGGAAGCGACCCGCAACTGCTCGCTGCTGCTGTTGGTGAAAAAGCCGGTCAGGACGACCTCGCGCGTGTCGGCCACCCCGTCGTCATCGAGGTCCTCCAGGAAAAGAAGGTCGGGCGCATCGGTCACGAAAAAGCCCTTTTTCCAGGGCAGGATACCGTTGGGAAAAGTCAGCCCCCGGGCAAATTCCGTGCGCTTCTCGAAGCGACCGTCCCCATCCCTGTCCTCCAGCCTGGCCACCCCGCCCGATTGCGCCTTCGGCAGGCCTTTCCCGGCATGCGGGTACCCCCGGCTCTCGACGACGTACAGCCTGCCTTTGCGGTCAAAGCAAAGGGCTACCGGGTCAACCACCTCGGGCTCGGCCGCGACCAATCGTACCTGCAAGTCAGCGGTTTCCAGGCGAAAGGAGGCCAGGGCCTCATCGGGGCTGAGGGGTTTCCCGAACGAGGTATTCGCCAGGATCCCCAGCAGTACTAGCGCGACATAATGCATCTTTAATCATTATCCATGAGGCATACCTTCTTCCGCCCAACAGGATAGAGGGCTAAAGAACGGAAAAAAGGAAGGGTAAAACCTGCTTCGACTTGCCAAATCTTCCTTTGGAATCACATGTTAGCGGCATGAAGATAGTATGGTCTTTTTTCTTTTTGTTTCCTTTGGCCTGTTTCACCCACGCCGCGTTTCGCGCGGGAGCGGTGGCCCTTGACGTGACACCCAGGCAGTTTCCCGTGCTGGTCAACGGTAGCATGACCAGCCGCACCGCCGACTCCGTGACCGACCGGATCCATGCCCGGGCCCTCGTGCTGGCGGATGCAAAGACGGAGATCGCCATCGTGGTGGTCGACAGCTGCATGATGCCGCGCCCGGTCCTGGACAAGGCCAAGCGCCTCGCGACCGTGCGTACCGGGATCCCGAGCGATCGAATATTAATCTCCGCCACCCATACCCACACGGCTCCCTCGACACTGGCCTGCCTGGGCACGAAGGCCGACCCGGCCTACACCCCCTACCTGACGGAAAAAATCGTCGAGGCCATCGTCGCCGCCCAGGGGAATCTGCAACCGGCCCAGGCCGGGTGGAACCAGGTGAATGCCGCCGAGTTCACCGCCCCCCGACGCTGGATTCGCCGACCCGACCGCATCGAGAATGATCCCTTCGGCAACCCCACCGTGCGGGCAAACATGCACGCGGGCCGGAACTGGGACAACGTCACGGGCGAATCCGGCCCCGAGGACCCGGACCTCACGCTCATCTCCATCCAGGACCTGGAAGGAAAGCCCCTCGCCATCCTGGCCAATTTCTCCATGCACTATTTCGGCGGGGTCAAGCCCATCAGCTCCGACTACTTCGGGAGATTCGCCGGGGACCTCGCAACCCTGCTCGACGCAGACGAGGACTTCGTTGGCATCATGTCCCACGGGTGCAGCGGGGACATCTGGCGAAGGGACTACACCATCCGGAACTGGTCCGTGGACGCACCCGGGAAGCAGGAGGAGATCCAAATCGACGCCTACGCCAAGGGCCTTGCCGAGCGCGCCCTGCGTGAATACGGCAAGATCAGGCACCGCCCGGACCTCGACCTCGCCATGGCGGAGACCCGCATGACCCTCAGGTACCGCGTCCCGGATGTCGCCCTGCTCCAGTGGGCCGAGGGTGTGGTCAAGGAGATGGGGGACCGCAGCCCCCGGACCAAGCCCGAGGTCTATGCCTATGAACAAACCGTTCTCCATGAGCGCCAGCAAACGGAGATCGTCCTGCAGGCTCTCCGAATCGGGGGCATGGCCATCACCACCACCCCCAACGAGACCTATGCCCTCACCGGCCTCAAGCTGAAGGCGAGGAGCCCCCTTCCCCAGACCATGGTGATCGAGCTGGCCAATGGCGGCGACGGGTATATCCCGCCACCCGAGCAGCATTTCCTCGGCGGCTACAACACCTGGCCCGCGCGCTCCGCCGGGCTCGAGGTACAGGCGGAACCGAGGATTGCCGAGGCCTGCCTCCGGCTCATTGAGGACGTGGCCGACAAACCGCGTCGCGTCCCGCGGGTCTCCCAGGGACCTTCGGCCCATGCCATCGCCGGCCTCAAGCCTGTTCACTGGTGGCGCATGGACGAGTTCCAGGGTCCCCTCGCCATCGACGAGCAGGGCAACCGTGACGGGGCCTACGAGGACGGCGTGGTCTTCTACCTCGAGGGTCCGGATGCCCAGGCCTTTACCCCCGGCCAGGTCAACCGGTCCGCCCATTTTGCGGGTGGGCGATGCAGGACCCGGATCCCGAAACCGGGAAACACCTACAGCATCTCCCTTTGGTTCTGGAACGGGATGCCCGACAAGGCCCGTCCCGTGCTCGGCTGGATGTTCAGTCGCGGTCGCGATCACGCCCTCAATGCCCCCGGCGATCACCTCGGCCTGGACGGGGAAGGTCGCCTGCTCTACAGCGACGGCAGGAGAACCCACCACGGGAAAACCCCGGTCAAGCGCTGGACGTGGCGACAAGCCGCCATGGTCCGCAAGAACGAAAGCCTCAAGGTTTATCTCGACGGCAAGCTCGAGATCGAGGCCACCGTAGAAGCGGGACCTCCCGCGGC
>JAPYUI010000260.1 GCA_029936175.1 Kiritimatiellia bacterium | reverse complement strand
TGGCGGAGATCCGCAATGCGACGATCGGCTTTGTCTTCCAGGTCTTCAACCTGCTCCCGCGCTTCAGCCTGCTGCGGAACACGCAACTGCCCCTGACCTACGGGGGGGTCTCCGCGCGCAATCGCCGCCGTCGAGCCTGTGAACTGCTGGATCGCCTGGGCCTGGGGGACCGCCTGGATCACCGCCCGAATCAATTGTCGGGCGGGCAGTGTCAGCGTGCCGCGATCGCACGAGCCCTGGTGACGAACCCGGACATCATTCTTGCGGACGAACCGACCGGCAATCTCGATTCGGAATCCGGCGAGGTCATCCTGGATATACTGAAGGACCTGCATCGCGAAGGCCATACCGTGATCCTCGTCACGCACGAGGATCGCGTGGCCCGGGCGGCCCAGCGACAAATCCGCATGCTTGATGGACGAATTGTCAAGGATACCGGCGTGAAAGTATCGAGCCACCTGGAGGAACCTGTTATGACGACCGAAGAAAAAAAACCATCATCGAGTCCCGATCCCGCGGAGGCTTTTTCCCTGCGCACGCGGCGGAATAGAAAGCGTCGTTGGCTAAGGTGGCTGCTCACCCTGGCGGTCCTGGCGGGCATCGGGGCCTGGGCCAAGGGGGTGTTTTTCCCGGCGATCGCGGACCCGATGGGGTCGCTTAAGGATTCCATTCATGTCGAGACAGGGTCGATCGAGGAACGCCTGCTGGAAACCGGAACCGTGGAACTGCGGACGACGATCGAGGTGAAGTCCAAGATGAGCGGAAAGGTGAAGGAACTCCTGGTTGAGGAGGGTGATGCGGTGCAGGAAAACGACGTGCTTGCGATCATCGAGCCGGATCCGAATGAAATTCTTCGCCTGTACCAGAAGCGGGCCGCGGTGGAGTCCCGGCGGCTGCAACTGCAGGAGAATCGTCGCGAACTCACCCGTTCCGTCGAACTGCACGAGCGGGGGGTGCTTCCCCGGGACCAGTTTGAGAAAGTGCGCGATCGCGTGACGGCCTCCGAGACCAACTATCGCCTGGCCCTGCTCGAGTTGCAGGCCCTGGAGCGGGAAATCGACCCTGCGATTGAGGCGGCGACGCCCAGCCTGGCGGAGCCCGGCGGCCCGGGGGGCATTGCGCCCGGAGGGGAAGCCGCGATCCATTCCGTGCTCGGTCGCCTGACGGATATTCGCGTGCTCTCCCCGCGCTCCGGCATCGTGATCGAGCGACCGATCGACGTGGGCGAACTGGTGATTTCCGGTACCGCGACGACCATTGCCGGGACAACGATCATGACGTTGGGCGACCCCGCCGAAGCGATCGTCAAGGCCTCGGTTAACGAGGTCGATATCGGGAAGGTCAAGGCCGGTCAACAGGTCATGGTAACCCTCGGGGCCTACGAGGAAGAAGCGTTCCCGGCACGGGTGCATCGGATCGCGCCCATTGGGGTGAAGCCGAAAGGCCAGAGCGTCGTGTCCTTCAGCGTCGAGGTCCGATTTGATGAACTGGATCCCCGGATGATGCCCGGGATGACCTGCGATCTGGATATCGTACTCGAACGAAAGGACGATACCCGGACCTTACCGTTCAGCGCGATCTTCCAGGAACGTGCCGAGGAAAAGAAGGCCGACCGGAAAGCCTCTGCGGAATCGAAGCTTAAAAAGCCGGGAGAGAAGCGCGCAAAGGATGATGTGTACCGGGATTATGTATGGGTGAAAAAGGGCGAGGACTGGGAAAAGCAGCGTGTCACCCTGGGGCTGAAGGGCATGAAGAAGGTCGAGCTGCTGGAAGGACCCGGGGACGAGGCGGATATCTACCCCGATGCGGAGCGCTTGCGCTGGGTACTGAAGGAGAAGGAGGCGAAGAAAAAGAAGAAGGGCTGGTTTAACCGGGATGCAGAGGGCGGGCAGGATGAATAAGCGACGGTCCGGGAAAAAGGGATAGCGCGATGCATTTCTGGGAACTCCTCGCGATCGCAATCCACCAGCTCTGGTCCAACAAGGTCCGGACGCTGTTGACCACGCTCGGCATCCTTATCGGTGTCGGCTCGGTCGTCGGGGTCATCAGCATCGGCGAGGGCCTTCGGCGCACGGTCATGGGTGAGCTCGACCGACTCGGTGGCGGCCGGCTCATCATGGTGAGCAACCCCAACCCCTGGATTCGGCAGGGCCGGCGCTGGGTGCAACGGCCCTGGGAAGACCGCCTGGGAAACGATGACGTGCATCGTATTCGCAGTGAAAGTACCTACGTGGGCTCGGTTTTGCCCATCATCGGTGGCGGGGGACGCGTGGCCCATGGCGACGTGGATACGAGCGCCCGTTTTGTGGGTACGGATCCGACCTATGCGGATGCCATGGGCTGGAAAGTGGCGCAGGGTCGCTTTGTCCAGCCGGGAGACCTTGGCGGCCGCTCCCGGGTTTGCGTGCTGGGATCCACGGTATCCGAGGAGTTATTCGACCCGGGGGAGTCACCCCTGGGTGCGATGATTCGCCTCAACCGGGAGCGTTTTCGCGTCGTCGGGGTGATGCAGGAAAAGCGGATTTTTGGTGACGACTGGGGTCGAAATATCATCGTTCCCTTCACGACCTACCAGTCGCGTATCTCGGGGAATAAGGACTTGGAGATGCTTTTTGTACACGCGCGAACGATCCAGGAGACGCCCCTGGTGGTGGCGGAGGTGAAGAGCATCCTTCGTCGCTATCACCCGCATGGTGACCTGTTCAAGGTGCGCGACATCGGCCAGGACCTGCAGCAGGCTGAGCGGGTCTTTTTCATCCTGAAAGCCGTGATCGGGGGCATTGCCGGGATCAGCCTGCTCGTCGGGGGCATCGGGGTGATGAACATCATGCTGGTGTCGGTCACGGAGCGCACCCGGGAGATCGGGATTCGCAAGGCGATCGGCGCACGGCCCGGGCACATCCTGACCCAGTTCCTGGTCGAATCGGTGGTGCTGAGCGTCTTCGGTGGCCTGATGGGGCTCCTGCTGGGTCTTGGGATCGGCAGCGGTGGCGCGGCCATTATTACCCGGACCAGCGGCCAGGCATTTACCAGTGCCATTTCCCTGGACGCGGTTCTGCTCGCGGTCGGTTTTTCCGCCGCGGTCGGGATCTTCTTCGGGGTGTATCCGGCCTTGAGGGCGTCACGGCTGGATCCGGTCGAGGCCCTGCGGCACGAGTGACCGGGCCGCTTACTTTCCCCCGTCCGCCGGCGTTGAGCAGGAAGGGGAGGGCGAGCTTGAGGTGCATATGCAATGTTCTATCGGGAATGACCTGCAGCTCCCAGTCCTTTCCTCCGGCTGCCACGGATACCCGGATCAGGGATCCAGCTTGCGATGCAGCCGCAGCTCACCGAAGTCGTGAAAGGTCAGGAGGAGTGCGCCGGGCTTCCCGGTCTGGTCAAAGAAGCAGGTCCAGGCATCGGCTTCGCGTGGCCATGGATAAGCGTAAACCAGGTCAAAGCTGGCGGGGTGGATGGACGGGTTTTCCTCCTCACGACCGTCAAAAAAATCGGCCTGCACCAGTGCTGCGTCCACCTCGCATGCCAGGTAAAGGGACCGGGCCTGGTCCAGCAGCAAGGGGTCCTTCTCGATGCCGGTCGCCTCGAAGCCCATGAGCGAGGCCAGCCCGGTGACCACCCCGAAGCCGCAGCCCCATTCGCAGAAGCGCGGGCCAGGATCCTCGGACGCGCGTATCCAGAGCAGGGCATCCGCAACCTCCGCGTAATCCGCCGGCTCAAAGCGAGGACTCGCCTGCTCGCCGATGTCCTCCTGGAAGGTGCTGATCCGCTCCTCGGATTCGTCCAGGAGCTGGTGCATCCGCGGGCTTAGCCCCCCGGGTGGGGATCCGGGATGTATCCTTTCGAGTGCCATCGTATCTTCTTTCGTAGGCGCAAATGAAGTCCTGCGTCAAACAGCGAATGTGTGATATACTGGGAGTTCATGCTGAAATATATCACAGGATTCCTCCTCGCCGGCAGCCTGGGATACGCGGCGGATATCAGTTGGTTGCCGGCGGCCGACACCGTGGGGAAAGCCGACCTCGTCGAGGGCGTGGTGCTTCACGCGTACAATGGGGGTGTGGCCAGCACGGTCAGTGGGGCGGGTGCCTCGGCCAACCAGCAGCTTGCCTTCGACGGGGTGACCTTCACGGACCTGGATTTTGTCGGCACCGGGGCCGATGCGGGTGAACTTCCCGGGTCGGGGAGCCTGGCGAATGTCTACACCGGAAGCATCAGCTCAACCGGGGATGTGGATTTCGACCGGGTGATCCAGTCCCTTACCTGGAGCAGGTCGGGCATTGTCACCGGCAACCTGACCCTGGACGGCTTCACCACGGGCAAGGTATACCGGGTGCAGGTATTTTTCAACGACCAGCGGTCCTCGTCGGATCGCGTCATGACCTTCGGTGATGGAAATGGGCACACCGTTGACGTCGGGGCGAGTGCGGTTCCGGGACCACAGTCCACGGATTACGGGCAGCACGCTATCGGGACCTTTACCGCGACGGCACCCGAGCAGGTGATTTCCATGGCGGCCAACGGTTTCGGCAACGTGCATGTTAATGCCCTGCTGGTCGTCGGGGTGGATCCACCGGATCCGCTGGTCCCG
>JAPYUI010000514.1 GCA_029936175.1 Kiritimatiellia bacterium | reverse complement strand
TGTGTGTAACAGGGGGAGCCTGTGTGTAACAGGGGGAGCCTGTGTGTAACAGGGGAGCATGTGTGGGGCGGGGTTTCGCCACATCGCACTCCACAAGCGCCATTCCAAGTGCATTGTGAACTGGATGCAATGAATGTTGGATGTGTGGGTGGTGGATGAGTGAGTGGGTAGGTGTGGTGGATTGGGCTGGATGCGTCAAATATTTGTAGTAGGTGGAATTTTGGGAGGGGGGGAAGTGAATTATGGAGCTATTGTTAGCAAATATATGACTTTTATTTTGAGAACAACTTATATGGGTTCCTATTCTCAAAAAAGGAAACTTGACACCGAGGAGATGCCTATGCCAGGTTTAAATCCCATGTTGTGTCAGACGTATGTCGTTCATTAGATCCGTGACGTGTATTGTTGTCATCACCTAGTATATATAATTGTTACAGGGAAGATTGTCCCCGGAACCCCATTTGCCAGATTCTTTTACATGACTATATGTGTGTGTCTGTCGCACAGCAGTGGGTGGAACTTCGGTCACACTTCAACAAACGTAGTGTTCAGTATGGAAATCACAACTTGTACATAATATAAAGGTGTTCAGTATTGAAATCACAATTCGCACTTAACATAAGAGTGTTCAGTATGGAAATCACACTTCGCACTTAATATTCATGTGTTCGGTATGGAGAAATCAATTCGCACATAACATAAGAGTGTTCGAGAATTTTGACATACAATTCTAGTCGTAATTGAAGAGAAGTTTGACATGTAGGATTGTTATTTTGACATCCAATTCCGGAAGTAATTGAACAGAGGTTTGTCATGTAGGACGGATATTTTGACATACAATTCTTGTAGTAATTGAATAGAGATTTGACATGTAGCATGGATATTTTGACATTCAATCACTCTAGAATTGATCCATCCATGCTGAATATCATGATGTTATGTGCGAATTGTGATTTCCATACTGAAGACCCTTATGCTAGGTGCGAATTAACGGTAATATCCCAGCTGTATGCCTCAGCAATCAT
>JAPYUI010000259.1:1762-4594 GCA_029936175.1 Kiritimatiellia bacterium | reverse complement strand
CAGGTGCTGCTGCGAAAGCCCGTGGAGCTCCACTTTTCAGGAAAGGCAGGGCCAGTGACAGACCGGCACCCTGGAGGAAGCAGCGACGATCAACCGTGCTTGGTTTTCTTGTGCTCATAAGAATAGGATACGCTCACGAGGTTGAAGATTGACTAACGCTATCTCACCTTCACGTATTCTGCACCCTCAAACCGCTCTCCACGTGAACCAAAAGTTAACGAAAAGACGTCACGCATAGAGGGCCACGATGGCGATCAGGGAGGACCGGGCTTGATTCCGGCAACATAGATGTTGGCAAAATCAATGGGTCCACCCGGAAGGATCCGGATGGGGCCTTTCGGTGCCAGGCCCTTGAGTTCCTTGTTGCTGAACACGTCCCGGCCATTGAGCGTCAGGCTCATCCGGTTGCCCGTGAGCAGGCCCTCGAAGCGGTTCCACCTGCCCTTGAGGGCGAGGTGCCCGGTGTAAAGCGCCGGGTCGATGGTGATCGCGGCTGCGGGCGATCCGCGCAGCAGGAGCTGGCAGGGGGCGGTGTTTTCCGATACCCGCACATCGAAGATGAAGCTGAAGTCGGAAAAGGACTCGGTGGTTTCGATCGGGCTGCCGGGGGTCTTCGCATTTCCCGTGTAGCGGAGGGTCCAGTTGCGGGATTGCCAACCCTTGCCGTCCGTTTTCCAGCCCGAGAGGTCGACGCCGGTATAGAGGCAGCGATAGCCCCGGTCGCCTATGGCGGTCTGGCCGGGCTCGAGCGGGGTGTCGGGCAGCTCGCGGATGCGCAGGTTGCGGTAGTGGACGATGCCGCCCTCGGATTCGAGGCAGATATAGCCCTTGCGGGGGCTGGCATCCTTGCCATTGGTTACGACCTTGCCGTTAACGGCCAGCGAAATGGCCCCATCGTTGCAGGTGATGCGGTAGTGGTTCCACTCCGGGGTGGGCTTCGAGCGGTTCTCGGTGGGAAAGGCCCGGCTGCCGCCGCGGCCGTTGATGGGGGTCATCTTCGCCCCGTGGATCGGGAAAATGTCACCGTGGGTGGTGTGGCCCCGGGAATTGCCGTAGGCGTTCTCCAGCACCTGGACCTCGACACCGCGGTGGAAGGGCTGTCCGCGGGCGGTAATATCATCGGCCCAGACAAAGATCCCGGCATTGCCGCGCGCCTTCATGTGGCGCCACTCGACCTCCATGATGAAGTTCTGGTACATGCGCTTGGTGCGCATTTCACCGGTCGGCTGGCCGGAGCAGATGATCATTCCGTCCTTTACCGTCCAGGTGGAGGGGGCGGTGTTAACCTCGACCCAGCCGTCGAGGTTCTCGCCGTTAAAGAGCGGTTGAAATTCCTCCTTCTTATCCTCCGCCCCGACACCGGGGAGGGTGAACAGAAAGGTCAGTGCCAGCAGCAGTCGATGGGTTTTCATAGCTCGGTTTCTCCTGAGTTTATCTTCACCATGAAAAGGATATCCCAAGCAAAGCTTAATGGATAGGAAATTGCCTTTCGCACCTGGGTGGAAAGCGGCGGGGTCGGGCGTCTCACATGCAGGCGGGCATCCCATCCACCCGCTAGGTCAAGGTCCACCCTTCGCGGTATGGCGGGGCCAACAACTTGTTCGCCTCATCATTGTTGGTAAAGCGGGCTTTCTTCGCATCGTACTTCAGGGTCTGGCCCGGGAACCGGATCGCCGCGGCGCCGACCAGCGCACACTCGGTGAGCGGTCCGCCGTATTCGGCAAAATCGGACCCGGCCTTGCGACCTTCACGAATCGCGTGCAGAAAATCCTGGTGATGATTGCCCCCGGGGGCGCGCGGAATGGTTTTTTCCGCCATGTTCGCCTGGTACTCACGCATCCGCGTTTCCGGGAAGATCCGGGCGCCGCTGGCCCCGTGCGACCCGTGGGTCATCCCGGCATTCTCGCCAATCAGGACGCCGCCGGTTCCCGGGACCTTGCGGCCTTCCTCCAGGTGGGGCGGACGCTCGATGCCCTTGTTGCCATCGTACCAGACAAACTTCACCGGACCCCGTTTTCCCTTGGCCGGGAACTGGAAGGTGATCTTCACCCCGGCGGGATAGAGGTCGGCATGGATCTTGGGATCATAGCCCTCGACTTCGGCATGAACCGATTCCGGCAGGCCCAGGTCGAGCGCCCAATAGCTCGGATCGGCGACATGACAGAACCAGTCCCCCAGGCAACCCGTGCCGAAGGGCATCCACCCCCGCCAGTTCCAGTGAACCCAGAGCGGGCTGTAGGCACGATACGGAACCGGGCCCAGCCAGAGATCGTAGTCGAGATGTTCCGGAACGGGCGGGCGATTCTTGAGCTGGTCCATCTTGTTTATCTGGCAATAAACATGCTTGAAGGCATTGCAGGCCGCGCGGACTTCCGTCACCTTGCCGATCGCGCCGTCGCGAACCCACTCCTGGAGAAGGCGAATGTGTTCCGAGGAGTGCCCCTGGTTACCCAGCTGGGTCACCACGCCGGAGGCCTTGGCCGCCTTGGTCAACGCGCGGACCTCATTGACCGAGTGACACAGCGGCTTTTCGCAATAGACGTGCTTTTTGCGCTTCATCGCATCCATGGCGATAACCGAGTGGGTATGGTCCGGGGTCCCGATAACCACCGCATCGATGCTGCCGTCCATTTCATCCAGCATCTTCCGGTAATCGGTGAACGCCTTGGCATCCGGATAGCCCTTGAGGATCTTTCCCGCATACGTATGATCGACATCGGCGATCGCCACGATGGCTTCTTTCCGCATGCCGTTGACGTCCGCCCCACCCCGGGACCCCACCCCGATTCCCGCGATCTGGATCTTGTCGTTGGGCGCGATGTGTTTCGGACC
>JAPYUI010000259.1:0-1662 GCA_029936175.1 Kiritimatiellia bacterium | reverse complement strand
TCAGGACTTGAGCTACGGAAACGGAGGCAACGATCTGTTCCGTGTGGACAGCACAGATGATCTCAGGTACATTCTACGTGTCTCGCGGCTAATCTCCGGATATGAATGGGTGGGTTCCAATAACCAATGAAAAGAGCAGCATAATCTCTCCATTGAGAGAGGTGGGGGTGATTCCATGTCTAGCGTAGAGGAGACCGCTGATGAACCCATGATCGTGCGAGCAGTGGATGCGGGTCGATTCATTCGCGTCAACGCTTCGTTCCAGGCAAAGGTGGGTTTTGGCGCCACTGAACTTGCCGAGAAGCCTCTCCTCGACTGGATCGACCCAGGCGACCGCGAGCTTGTCCGAGCTGCGCTCGAGAACGGCGAACGAGCCTTTTGCGCCCGTCATATAACGCGAGACGGCGGTGCGCTCCCATTAAGAATACAGCTAGCGAAACGGGGAGAGGACCTTTTTGTGCTCGGTCGTTGCGCAGGGGTCCCTGCTCAGCCCGAACTTTCCGAGGAGGGTTCTGCTGAGGTTACGGTTTTGAGCACCCTCGATACCATAGCGCGGATCATTGAGGAGCAGAACCCTGGCTACAAGTGCTCCATTTTGCTCGTCGCTGAGGGCCGCTTCGTGAGCGGGGCCGGTCCCAGCCTGCCGAACGATTACAACGCGGCGATAGACGGCTACGCGGTCGGGCCGAATGTCGGATCCTGCGGCACGGCGATCTTCTGGAATGTCCCCGTCATCGTTGAGGACATACAGGCTGATCCGCTTTGGACCCCTTTCGCCGAGCTCGCGAAGGAAGCGGGCGTGGCTGCGTGCTGGTCCCATCCTTTTGTGAGTAGCGGTGGCCAGGTGCTGGGAGCCTTGGCATTATACGCCTCCGAGCCTTGTGCGCCGACGACTGCACAATTGAGTCAACTCAAGGCCGCTGCGCGTATGACAGGCCTGGCGGTTGAACGCGGACGCGCTGAAGAGGAGCTTCGAGAGAGGCGAAAGCGGGAACTGGAGCTGGAGGCGCAACTGCAACAGGCAGAGAAGATGGAGTCACTGGGTGTGCTCGCCGGCGGGGTTGCGCACGATTTCAATAACCAGCTGCAGCCGATTCTCGGCTATACTGACCTACTCAAGGACGAGCTCAAGGACGGGAAACAGCTCGACTATGTGGAGAGTATCCTCCAGGCAGTGGAACACTCCACCCGCTTGGTCTCGGATCTGCTCATTTTTTCCCGCAAGGGCCAATTGGCTAAATCGACACCCATCGACATTCACAAGACGCTTGCCGAAGTGGCTGCACTCCTGGAGCACAGTATCAAGAAGAACGTGGAGGTTCATCAGCACCTCAATGCCAGTCAGTCGATAACCGAGGGCGATCCAACGCAGATGCAGAACATGATTCTGAACATTGCCCTCAATGCCGACGACGCCATGCCGGATGGAGGGGATCTGGTCTTCAGGACGGACATCGTGGAGCTGCAGGACACGGCCATGATGGCTTTCAGCCCGCCGGCCGGGTCGTATATCCACATCCAGATCAGCGATACGGGAACCGGCATGGACGAGGAAACCCGTCAGCGCATCTTTGAACCGTTCTTCACCACCAAGGAGGCGGGAAAAGGAACCGGTATGGGCCTCGCCTCCGTCTACGGAGCCGTGGAGAAACAGAAGGGGAC
>JAPYUI010000513.1 GCA_029936175.1 Kiritimatiellia bacterium | reverse complement strand
CATACTGTTGTGTGCAGGCCTCTTGTTCCAACCGTTGGATATATTGGCAGAGACTAAAAACGCATCGCCCAACGTCGTTTTCGTGCTATTTGATGACATCGGCTATGGCCAGCCGCCGTGCTACCGGAAGGATTCCCCTTTCAAGACACCCAACCTTGACCGCCTGGCGGAGCAGGGCATCCGTTTCACCGATGCCCATTCGGCGGCCGCCAGCTGTACGCCGACCCGCTACGGCGTATTGACCGGGCGTTATCCCTGCCGCATCGGCCAGTATGGTGTTCTAAAAACCTACTCGCCGCCGATCATCCCGAAAACCCGGCTCACCGTGGCCTCCTTCCTCAAGGGACAGGGTTACCACACCGCCTGCATTGGCAAGTGGCACCTCGGGATGAACTGGGTGGATGGCAAACCGGGCACAGATGACCAACTCCCGATCGGGGCCCGCATGACCGATGGACCGAATGCCTTGGGCTTCGATTATTTTTACGGCTTCACCCATGCCCGCAACATCGGGTCGATTATCGAGCAGGACCAGGTGGTGGCCAACGTGAAGGGGGTCGAGAACCAGCCCATGATGATCAAGCAGGCCCTGAAATATCTCGATGAGCGGGCCACGGAGGACAAGCCGTTTTTCCTCTATTTCCCGATGTGCCCGCCCCACAGTCCGATCGTGCCGGCGGAGGCCTTCGCGGGCAAGAGCGGGATGGAGGGCAAGGAAGGAAAATACGCCGACTGGGTTTACCAGGGGGACCATATGCTGGGCCAAATCATGGATGCCCTGGAAAGGACCGGGCAGGAGAAGAACACGCTACTCATTTCCACCGGCGACAACGGGGCGGCCAGGCGACCCTATCCTCCCCTGAGGGAGGCCAAGAGCAGTATCCACGAGGGAGGGCACCGCGAGCCCTTTGTGGCTCGATGGCCGGGTCGCATCAACGCCGGCTCCGTAAATCACCAGGTCATTTGCCTGAACGATTTTTTTGCCACCTGTGCGGATATCCTTGGGGTGGATTTACCCGCGAATGC
>JAPYUI010000258.1 GCA_029936175.1 Kiritimatiellia bacterium | reverse complement strand
CCCGCCCGGCCTTTGCCCGCGCCCTGCTGGACGCGATGGAAAGGGGATTGGTCAAGAAGGTGCACGTGCCTGCCTACGTTGCCCGCAGCCTGCACAACCTGCTCGGGGATGCCTTTGAGCGGGTCTACGGTGAGGTGCAGCAGTTGTCCGCCGACAAGGGTAAATTGATCGCCCGGTACAAGGCCCAGCTCGCCGGCCCCGGTTTCGCTTCCGCCCATGCCTCCCGTGGGCGGCTGGTGTATCAACAGATCTGCGCGCCGTGCCACAAGCTCTACGACGCCGGGGGCATCATCGGCCCGGACCTGACGGGCTCGAACCGCGCGGACCAGGACTACATCCTCCTCAACATCCTCGATCCCAGTTTCGATGTGCCGGAGGGCTATCGCATGGTGACGATTACCCTCAAGAACGGCCAGGTACTGGCGGGCAATATTGCCGAAGAAGACGGCCACAAGGTTGTCCTGCGCATGGTCGGCCAGACGAACACCATCGCCAAGGCGGACATCGTGTCCCGCCAGGTATCCAGGATATCCTTGATGCCGGAGGGCTTACTCTCCATACTGACCCCCGAGCAATTCCTTGACCTGATCAAGTATCTGCAAACCGAAAAACAGGTAGCCCTGCCATGAGAATGAAACAGTCCCTTATAATCCTTTCCTGCCTGCTGCACGTCGCCGGCGCGTACGCCGCTGTTCCGCCGAGCAAGGCGGCGTTCCTCAAGCCCGGAGAGGCGATCGCCCAGATGTCGGTGCCGGATGGTTTCGAGGTCAAGGCCTTTGTCGCGGAGCCCGATATCGGTGAGGCGATCGCCTTCTGCTTTGACGATCGTGGACGCCTGTGGACCCTGGAAAACCACAACTACCAGACCCGCGGTTCCCACAGCAAGGACATGAAGAACCGCATCCAGATCTTCGAGGATACGGATGGGGACGGCGTGTTTAATACCAAGAAGCTGTTTACTGACCAGCTCACCTTCAGCTCGGGCATCGCGGTGGGCTTTGGCGGCGTCTATGTCGGGACACCGCCCAACCTGGTCTTTATCCCCGATGCCAACGGAGACGACAAGCCTGACGGGGAGCCGGAAGTCCTCCTCGATGGCTGGGGCACGAATGACCGCCACGAAACGCTGAACAGTTTCATCTGGGGTCCCGACGGCTGGCTCTACGGTTGTCACGGGGTCTTCACCCAGTCGAAGGTGGGGCGGCCGGGGACGCCGGCCGACAAGCGGGCCTTCATCGATGGCGGGATCTGGCGTTTCCACCCGGTCCGGAAAACCTTTGAGGTCTTTGCCCACGGCCTGTCGAACCCCTGGGGCTTTGACTTCAATGACCACGGCCAGGGTTTTGCCACCTGCTGTGTCATCCCGCACCTGTTCCACATTATTCAGGGGGGGGTCTACCACAAGCAGAGCCGGGCAAATATCAACCCCTATGTCTACGACAACATCAAGACCATCCGGGACCACACGCACAAGTCGGCCCACGGCGGCGCCCGCTTCTACCTGGCCGATGCCTTTCCTGCGGAATACCACGACCGCCTGTTCATGTGTAATATCCACCAGCACAGTGTGCTTACCGATGTCATGGTCCCGAAGGGCTCCGGCTTTGTCGGGAAGCACGGGGACGACTTCCTGCCGGCCAACGACCTGGCATGGGTCGGTTTCAGCGTGGAGATCGGCCCCGAGGGTGCGGTGTATATCCTCGACTGGCACGACCAGGATATCTGTGGAAACTCGGTTCGGTTCCCGGAATCCGGCCGGGTTTACCGCATCACGCCGAAGAACATGAAGCCCGTCGCGCGGCCCGACCTGGCGGCCTTGAGCGATGCCCAGCTCGTGGACCTGCAGCTCCACGCCAACGACTGGTACGTGCGCCATGCCCGGGTCCTGTTGCACCACCGGGCCGTAAGCGGGAAACTGAAAGCCGCCGCGGTCCATGCGCAACTGGAAAAAATGCTGGCCTCGGCGCCCAGCTCGGGGAAGCGGTTGCGGGCCCTGTGGGCCCTGCACGTGACCGGGGGATTGACCGCAGGGGACCGTGATCGCCTGGTGAAGCTGCTGGACCACGACGACCCCTACCTGCGGGCCTGGAGTGTACAGCTGTTATGCGAGGAGGGTAAGCCCCCGTCGCGGGCCCTGGCGGCATTCGCCCGCATGGCCCGCACGGATGCATCCCCCGTGGTTCGTCTCTACCTCGCTGCCGCGCTGCAGCGCCTGCCCTTTGAACAGCGTTGGCCGATTCTCGAGAACCTGGCCAGCCACGAGGAAGATGTCGAGGACCATAACATTCCACGCATGCTCTGGCTGGCCCTGGAGCCCATGGTCCCGGGCAACGATGCCAAGGCCCTGGAACTGGCGCTCGCATCGAAGATGCCCAAGCTGCAGGAGTTTGTGCCGCGTCGCCTGCTGGGCGAGACGAGCAAGAAGAATGTGAGGGGGAACAATCCAAAGATACCCAAGCCCAGCCCGCGTTGGCAGACGGATATCCAGCGTGTCGCCCCGGGCTTCACGGTCAAGGACGTGGGGGAGGGCGGCGTACGGGTTCACGAGAGTTTTCGCAATCGCCTGGCGGTCCAGACCCACCCGCTCAAAAGGGGTGTCCCCTCCGTCCTCAGCAAGACCGTCCAGGTTCCCAAGGGGCAGGTAACGACGCTCATGGTCACGGTCAGCCACCACCCGCACGGGGACTTTGAACTGCGGGTAAAGGTCGATGGCAAGACGGTCTCGAGGGAGGCCGTCTCGTCGAAAACGGTGACGGACGAGTGGCTCAGCCACCGGGTCGACCTCTCGAGCTATGCGGGGAAGACCATCCAGCTGCAGGTGGAGAACGTTAACACGGGTTGGTCCAGCGAGTGGGCCTACTGGCATGAGGTAAAGGTGACGAGTGGTGCACCGGCCCCCCGCCGCGGGGCGGCGAAGGAGCCGGGTAGCGGCAAGGCAAAGATTGTGTTTATCTCCGGGAAGCGCAGCCACGGTCGCATGGCACACGAGCACCGGGCCGGCAATATGCTCCTGGCCCGGCGCTTGACCGCCAGTGGATTGGATGTCGAGCCCCTGGTGCTGCCCGATGCCGGCTATCCCAAGGATCCTTCCGTGCTGGACGACGCGGCCACCATCGTCATCTTCTGCACCGGCCACCGGGGCCATGTCCTGAACCCGAACCTGGATGCCTTCGATGCGTTGATGAAGAAGGGGGTGGGGGTCGTCATGATCCACTGGGCAACCGAAGCCGAGAAGGGGAAGCCGGGTGAAAAATTTCTCGAGTGGATGGGCGGGTTCTGCGACCTGGACTGGTCCGTGAATCCCCACTGGAAGGGCCGCTTCACCTCCTTTCCGGATCATCCCATCTGTAATGGGGTTGAACCCTTTGCCGTCCACGACGAGTGGTACTACCACATGCGATTCGTGGAGGACCGGAAAGGCTTCACCTCGATTCTCCATGACCTGCCACCGCCCGAGACCCTGAAGCGCCCCGACGGTACGCGCAGCGGGAACCCGGCGGTGCGCCAGGCCATCGCCCGGGGCGAGCAGCAAACAGTCGCCTGGGCCTACGAGCGTCCGGGCGGCGGGCGCGGTTTCGGTTTCACCGGGGGACACAACCACATCAGCTGGCAAAGCGATGGATTTCGCAAGATCGTGCTCAATGCCATCCTCTGGACGGCTGGGGTCGAGGTGCCCCCGGGTGGCCTCGACTCGAAGCGACCCTACGATATCGAGATAAAGAGCAATCTCGATTGATCGGCGATGTTGTTTCCGCGCCAGGTGAGGAGAGCCGTTATCATGAAGAAGTACCGCTTTTATGCCGTGGTGGCAGGCCTGTGGGCGGCTTCCGTTTTTGCGGCACCCCCGGCCCCCGCGACCGGTCAGCCCAACATCCTGTTCTGTATCTCGGATGATCAGTCCTATGCCCATACCGGGGCCAACGGTGATCCCGTGATCAAGACGCCCGCCTTTGACCGGGTTGCGCGTGAGGGCATACGGTTTTCCCATGCCTTTTGTGATGCGCCCACCTGTGGGCCGTCGCGGAGCGCGATCCTCACCGGCCAGCACATCTGGCGCCTGGAGGAGGCGGGGAATATCCACAGTACCTTGCCCGCCAAGTTCGCTACCTATACCGAGTTGCTCCAGGCCGCCGGTTACACCATCGGCTTTACCGGGAAGGGGTGGAGCCCCGGGCGGCTTGCTGCCGGCGGTCGAACAGCCAACCCCGCCGGCACCGAGTTCAGTCGGAGAAAGTTGAAACCGTCCTTCCGGAGCATGAGCAATAAGGACTACGCGGCGAACTTTGATGACTTTCTTGGCCAGGTTGCAAAGGACCAGCCCTTTTGTTTCTGGCTGGGGACGCATGAACCCCACCGGGGTTTCGAGGCCGGTGCGGGCCGGCGGACGGGAAAAGATCCCGCCCGGGTGATTGTTCCACCGATCTTTCCCGACCATCCGGTCGTGCGAAGCGACCTGCTTGATTACTTCGTGGAGATTGAGCATTTCGACACCATGGTTGCCCGGGCCATGAACGCCTTGGAAAAGGCCGGGCAATTGGACAACACCATCGTGGTGATCACCAGCGACCACGGCATGCCTTTTCCCCGGGCCAAGGCCAGTCTCTACGACGCCGGCTCACGGGT
>JAPYUI010000512.1 GCA_029936175.1 Kiritimatiellia bacterium | reverse complement strand
GCCCGGATACGGTGAAGGAATTGCATGCAACTTTCCGGAAGAACGGGTATAATATTCAACAATTGTTGGTGGAAATGGCTGTGGTGATGGCTTTACACGAAAGAAAAGGTGCATGAATCATCTGACGCGAAGAATGTTCCTACGTGAGCTCGGCCTGGCCGGGGGGCTCGCCCCTTTTATGGCCGGCCTGCCGAGCCTGGCCGCTCAGCCGGGATCGAAACAGCGCCTGATTTTCATGTTCAGCCCGAACGGAACCATCCTGCCCGCCTTCTGGCCGGACCAGGAGGGGGAGGATTTTGAACTGAAGGAGATCCTCAAGCCGCTGGAGGACTACAAGTCGCGCATGCTCCTGTTGAAGGGCATCTGCAACAAGGTCAAGGGTGACGGCGACCGGCATATGCGCGGCATGAGCTGCCTGCTCACGGGCAAGGAATTGTTTCCGGGGAATATCCAGGGTGGATCGGATTCCCCCGCCGGTTGGTGCAAGGGAATTTCCATTGACCAGGAAATCAAAAACTTTTTCCAGGGCAAGCCGGAGACGCACACACGTTTTGGTTCCCTGGAGTTTGGCGTTGGCGTACCCGACCGGGCGGATCCCTGGACACGCATGTCCTACGCCGGGCCGAACCAGCCGATCGCGCCGGTGGATGATCCGTACCAGATGTTCCGCAAGATGTACGGCGGCATACAGGATCGTGAACCGTTGGGTTCCATCCTTGATGATCTCCATGGCGACCTCAAGCGGGTGCAGGGCCGTCTCAGCCCGGAGGAGCGTCCCTTGCTCGAGCGGCATGCCGGCTTCGTCCGCGAGATGGAGATTTCCCTGGAACAAGCGAAGGAAAAAACGTACGCGCTGGAACCGGTGAAGCTCAAGGATGGCGTGGTGGATGACAACGACCACATTCCCGAACTCTGCCGGATGCAGACCGACCTGCTGGTGAACGCGCTCGCCAACGACATGGCCCGCGTAGCCACCTTGCAGTTTACCAAGTCGGTCGGCGGTGCACGCATGCGCTGGCTCGGCATCGATGA
>JAPYUI010000511.1 GCA_029936175.1 Kiritimatiellia bacterium | reverse complement strand
GTTCCAGGCGCAGATAGCGTCGATCCATCAGGTTGAGGTCGAAGATGCCGGTCGTCCGGGTGCCGTCGCCATGGTCTTCCATGGTCTGGCTGGTCGTATAGGTGAAGCCGGGTTGGTTTATGTCCCAATCCACCAGGTTGGCGCTGACCCAGGCCCGGAATTCGATATCCGGAGCCTCTATCCGGTTGCGGAAACGCACGGCGAGGTAGCCATTGGTTTCGAAGGGCGTGACAAGGGCTTCGCTCGCCGGGACCAGCTCCCGGGCAAAGGCGTAACGCACGAGATTGTTTAACGACTCCCCGGGCGGCACCGCGAGGATGCCGGTGATGGCGGGGTCCCCCAGTTGTTCCCGGTTGAACTGGGTCGTCATCCAGGTGTCGAAGTGGTGGCTGTCCTCTTGCCCCGGTTGGCCATCTGCGGCATAGCTCGCTCGCCACGCCGCGGCCGCATCCAGGTCCGATGGGGCGAAAGGGTTTACCCGTACCAGGCTGTTGCCGTCGCCGTCTGCGACCGACGGCCAGCCGTCTGCATCGCGATAGCGGACGGAGAAAATGGTTAGGCCATCCCCGTCCACCAGGGTAAGGCGCTCGCCCGTATCCGCCAGCTTGGTTTCATTTTCAAATGCACCTACGATACGGGATGCGTGCTCTCCACCGTACCGGGCGATGAAGGCTGGCCGGTAGTTGACGACCAGGGTCCGCTCACCGGGATCGAGAAAATACCCGGCCGGAAAATGAAAGTTGACGCCCTGGGTGAAATAGCAGTCCGTCAGGTCCACGGTCTGGGTATGGACGTTGAGGATTTCCAGGTACTCAAAATCGGAGGCCACGGTAGCCACGGCGAGCTCGGCAGCGGTAAATGCATCATCCGGATGATACATGATCTCGGTGATGGCCAGGCGGTTGGAGGTGGCGGGAACGCCGATCACGTAGCTGGCTTCGTTCAGGGCTGACCACGCCCCGTTGTCCGCGCGGAAGCGGGCGGTGATGGTTTCACTTCCGGTAATGGCAAACGCGTTGCTGTAAGCCACGG
>JAPYUI010000510.1 GCA_029936175.1 Kiritimatiellia bacterium | reverse complement strand
CCTTTACTCGGGCCGGGCCGTGAACCGGCGGATGACATCCAGGTAGGCCCGGCCGTATTCCTCCGTGGGCTCGATGGTCGTGCCTTCCCACCATTCATTAAAGGAGGTCAGCAGGACCATCCGGGGAGCGGGTGATGGACGGCGCTCGCCGATCGAGGAGGCGGCGTCCAGCAGGGTCGCAAAATCAGCCGGAGTCCCCGGAAGCGGCTTGTTGCCGCGAAAATCCGCGTAGCTGGGAAACACGGCCGGGATAAAGGTCACCTGCCTGGCCCAGGCGCGGAATACCGGGAAGGCCTCGCGCGCCTGGTAGCTGAGCGCGCTGTCGCCCTCCCGCACCCGGGCGTTTTCAAACATGTTATAGGCGGTGTACGCATCAAAGATGGTCCCGTCGTTCCGGGCGCTTTCCGGTGCCGCCTGTTTCCCGAAAAAGGCCTCGTCGGCGATCAGGTAGACCTCGGTATCAATCGCCTTGCGCAGGTCGTCCAGGTGTTGCCGGGTAAACCCCTTGAAGGTACGCGTCACGTAGAGGCCGACCACCGGTCTTCCGTCGAGTTTCAGGTACTGCGGATGGTGAAAGTACCGCTGCTTGAGATGGCGAAAATCGGCGACCAGGGCCGCCATGACCTCGGGGCTTGAGAAATCGACCACACCGTCTTCCAGCCCGTCCTGCCGGTCGAGCAATCCGAGGGATTCGTAGAACAGGGCGAATCGAACCCGCTCGAGGTTGGCTGCCTTCAGCAGGCCGCGGTCCAGGTGGCGGGCCGCGAGATGATCCGCACCCCACCACGAGACAAACAGGCCGTCGATGCCGTTGTCGGCGCACCAGGTAACATGCTGCTCGGCCGTCTTCGGCTGATCCGTTCCGTATGTGCCGAGAAGGGGGGTCCCGACGTAGGCGTGTCGCGACCAGTCGTCCGCGACGTACCACGGGTAATAATACGCGAAAACAAGGGGTTCACCGGCACCGGCGAGGCTGATGCACGCGGCCGCGTGCAGCAGGATGAGTCGTTGTTTCATGCGCCGCTTCATTCCCGC
>JAPYUI010000046.1:18732-27013 GCA_029936175.1 Kiritimatiellia bacterium | reverse complement strand
CACCCGGATCACCATGCCTTCGTCGCGCGGTGCAAGGACCTGTGGGAACGGGTGACCGTATACGATACGGCCCTGTAGGCATCCCGGGTTTCGCTTTTCCGCTGATGCCCGGTCGGGATCATCCCCGGACGGGGTCCCGGGCAGCCTACACGGAATACCCGCCGACGCGAAACTCCAGATCGTGGTCCCGGATATCCGTCAACGAGCTGGCTTCCCAGGTGAGTGCTTTCTCCCCGGGGAAATCGGGGTAGGTATAATCAGGCTTGAGGGTGGGGTCATCGGCGAGGTCGCCCACGTGGCTCCAGATGGCATGGCATTCGTCGCAAAGGAGGGCGAAGGCTCCCGTCGCCCGGCAGATCCAGAAGCGCAGCAGGCCGTCACCACAGGCGCGGCATTCGTCGAAATAAGGGCGTCCCGCTGTTTCGGGTGTCGTCATGGGGGTACGTGGGCTGGCAACACCTAGGGTTCTTCGATTAATTGCAATGCGCGCCTGTGCTTGTCCTGCATGCTGCCCCCGAATTTCAACCTGATCTGCTCGACCACGGAACGCACCTTTTCCCGGTCGCCCTGCCTGTGGTAGATCTGTGCCCGGTGGATGTATGGATTGATCTCGTCCGACTCGAGGCTGATGGCCTTGTCGACCGCGGTATGGGCAGCGGTGTATTTCTCCAGTTCATACAGGATCACCGCGAGCGTATCCCAGGAACTGTAGGATGCATGTTCCATCTCGATGGCCTGCTTGATAAAGGGCAGCGCTTCCCGGTGCTGTTCCTTCAGGTGAAGGATCCAGGCCAAATTGTTCAGGGCGGTATGGGAGGGCTCACGCTCGATGCTGTTGCGAAAGGCGATCTCGGCCATGTCGTATTCCCGTTGCATGAAATGAATCATGCCCAGCATGAGGTTGGCGGCGGCGTTCCCGGGGTCCAGGGTCAGCAGCCGCCGGACGTGTTCCCGCCCGTTAACCACGTCCTTGTCCCGGATATCCAGGCGAACCATGCGTTCCAGCAGGGGCAGGTTCATCGGCCCGGCCTTGATCGACTCCTCGTAATGGTTGCGCGCGCGTTCCTGGTTGCCGCGGGATGCTTCCAGGTTCCCCATGACTTCCAGGAGCAGGGGCCACTGCTCGCGTTTCGCCCGCATGTGGTTCAGACAGGTGTACAGTGCCGGTTCATCATTCATTTCAGCGGCGAGGGCCGCGAAAAAGTTCCAGGCATAGCGGTCGTCCGGGTTGTCCCGGGTCATCGCCTCCAGTTGCTTCAGGCATTCCTCCTTTTTGCCCTCGAGATACAGGTCCTGCATGCGCTGGTAGGATGCGGGCTTGGCCTGGCGTGGACGCTCAATATTCCACAATTTCCGCATGAGCAGGTAGGCATCCTTCGCGTGTATGGCGCCGTAAAGGTTGACCAGGGCGGACAGACTCATTCGCACCTTCTCCTGGCCCAACATGGTGTGGGCTTCCATCTCGAGCGTGGCAAAGTCGGGGTCACCACGCGCCATGATCAGGTTGTTCAGGAGGGCACTGAGATTGCCCTCGTGGAGCTCGCGACTGAATTGGTAAAGGCTGCGGGCCTCTTCCGGGTGCTTGAATTCTTCACAGAGGACGCCCAGGTTGTTTGCCTTCCGGGAGGTCTGGATCAAGAGGGCTTCCGCATATCGGCTGGCGGGATTCTTCATCTTCACCAGCTGGTTGAGGGGGGGCTCGATACCGCGCCAGAAGGCGAGGTTGTCCGCGGTGTGTTGCTTGAAGTCGACTGCGTCGGGCTGGGCCACACCGGCAAAGAAGGTCTTCGTGGGCAGGGGGGGCACCCGGTAGCTGGACCAGATCGTATCGCGGTCTTCCACGCCCAGTTTCTCGGTCAGCTCGGGATCCTGGATGAACCATTCGCTGAGCAGGGCCCCAATCCCGATGCGGGCCAGGCTCTTCAGGCGGTCATCTTCCATGAGCGAGCTGTAATACGCGCGGTAGGGGGCCTGGCGTTCGTGGGCGATATTCAGCAGGTGGAGTGTCTGGCCCTGTCGGTCGGCGGCCAGCAGGTAGAGGTCGTCCATGACACCGTTGGTGATCAGCCACTCACGATCGCCCATGCTTTCCAGGTTTTGATCCGCCCAGCTATTGAGGGTCCGGGCCGCCCGGGTGTCGACTTCACGGTAGTTCACCAGCGCACCCGCGGCAACAAAGACGAGTACGCCGACCCCCACCGTGATAGCGCTCAGGATGGGCGGTATGCCCGGTTTTTTAACCCCGAATATATCCACCGGGTGCATCCGGGAATACCACTGCGCCGCCGACCATCCGAAAGCCAGGGCGGTGAATACGTAGGGGGCCGCCAGCAGCGGGGATTCCCCGATGAGCGTCCAGGGGGAAAGGATGCTGTTGAAATAAACCGCGATGGCAATCGCGCTGAGCAGCAGGAGAAAAAAGATCAGCGCGAAGGTCTTGTCGGTGCTCTGGGTTTTCGTTCGTGAAAACAACACCGTGAGCAACCAGGGAAACACGCTCACCATGCCGACGGTCAGCCAACCGATCTTGGGCAGGCTGTGGGAAAAGGAGGTGAGTTGTTCATGTCCCATGTGGCGTAAAACCCGCAGGTAGGAAGGGACTTCCCGGTACTCGGCCACCGGGAGCTGGTAGTACCACCAGGCATAGAGCAGGTAGAGGCTGAGCCCGAGCAGGCCCAGGACCATCATGGTCGCCAGGTTCAGGGTGTCCAGGTGCTCTTTCCGGTACATGTGAAAGAGGGTGTAGCAACCGAGGGGCACCATCCACAGGTAGAAGGTGGTGTATTCCACCGAGCCCATCCCGCAGAGCAGCGCGAAGGCGAACAGCAAGCAGCGCTTTCCCGTCCAGCGGTACAGGTTGACGAGGTACACCGCGCTGAGCAGCAACAGCAGGTCGAACATCACCGGGTGGGCACGGGAAGACGCAAACCAGACCGAGGTGCAGAAGGCGAAGAAGAGCGCGGAGACGCTTCCCTGGACCAGGTAGATACCCTTGAAGCGTCGGGATCGCTCCTTGTCCCACTGGGAGCGGTACCCGAGTATAAAGACCAGCCAGACGCAGGCTGCCCCACAGAGCGCGCTGAACAGGTTCATCCGATGGGCCAGTTGGCCGCGGTCCAGCCGGGCCACGGTCCGGACGATGGATCCGTAGAGGGGATTTGCCAGCGGACGGAGGGGATCGATCCCGCTGTGGGTGGTCAGGACATGCGCGGACTCGCCGGGGTAGGGCTGGGGCGAGAGGGTGAGCAGGTAGGCCACGAAAGCCACGGCTGCGATCAGCAGGCCGAGCCCGTGATGCCGGGTGGCCCGGTGTCGTTTTCCGGCTTTGCGCGGTGTTGTTTCTGGTTCGTCCATGTGACTCCAGATCGGCTGTATAGGTTGATTCGCCGTTGTGTTCAATACCTTCTTGTGGTTTAACGTCTCAGCGATGAAACCCCTCTTGGTATTGGAGATTCCGGGCCTCACCCGGGCCATGGTGACGGCTTATGCTCCCCGGCTGAAGGCCCTGGCGGAAAGCGGGAGCATGGGAGGGATCGACCCGGTCCTGCCGGCCCTGACCCTGCCGGCCCACGCGAGTATCCTGACCGGCCTGTCGCCCGGAGAGCACGGGGTCGTCGCCAACGGATGGTTCCACCGCGCGCATAACGAGGTCATGTTCTGGCGGCAGAGCGAGCGATTGGTAAGTGGGGAATCGGTCTGGGAGGCCGGGAAAAAGCGCGACCCGGATTTCACCTGTTTCAAGCATTTCTGGTGGCCGGGCATGGCCTCGACCGCCGACCTCTACGTGAACGTGCGGCCGGTGTATTTCGCGGATGGCCGAAAGGCGCCTGATATCTACACCAACCACCTGGGCTTGTCGGAAGCACTCCAGGAAAGATTCGGGACTTTTCCGCTCTTTGACTTCTGGGGGCCGATGACGAGCATCAAGAGCACCCGGTGGATCGCTGACACCGCCCTGCACCTGATGGAAAAACATCCCTCGACCCTTAACCTGGTGTACCTCCCGCATCTCGACTACAAGCAACAGAGCCACGGGCCGGGGCACCCGGACATCGCCGGGGAGGTGGCTGCGCTGGATGAGGTTGCAGGCGAGTTGATCGACTTTGCAGCAAGGCAGGGCATGCGGGTGATGGTGATCAGCAGCTACCACATGAACACGGTGGACCAACCCATCCACCTCAACCGCCTGTTCCGGGCGCAGGGTTGGCTGAAGATCCTTCGCAATGCCGCGGGCGAGCTGATCGATTACGGCACCTCGAGGGTCTTCGCGGTGGCGGATCACCAGTCCGCCCAGGTCTATGTGCAGGATCCGGAAATGATCCCCGAGGTGAAATCGTTCCTGTTGCAGACCCCGGGAGTCGCACGCGTCTGCGATAAGTCCGGCCAGGAGGATTACGAGATTGCGGCCGAGGGTTCGGGTGAATTGTTTGTTCTCGCTGAGAAAAAGGCCTGGTTCACCTATTACTATTGGCGGGACGATGCCAAGGCCCCGGACTTCGCCCGGACCATCGCTATTCACGCCAAGCCGGGCTACGATCCCTGCGAGTTGTTCGTCGATCCCGCGATCGGGAACCCGCGATTACGCGTGGCCCGGTCCCTGCTCAAGAAGAAGCTCGGTTTCCGCTACCTCCTCGACCTGATTCCCCTCGACGCCGGCCTGGTAAAGGGCTCCCACGGGCTCCGCCCGGACACGCCCGGCGAGGCCCCCGTCTACATCGATTCCGTCGGTGGAAGCGGGGCCGATTTCATCCCCATGACGGAGCTCAAGCAGCGCATGCTGGACCGGGTATTCGACTGAGCCCCGGACACATTTTTTTTGACATGACCCCCTGGCTGACTTATCTTCCGCCTCTTTTCCAATGGTGGCGGTGTAGCTCAGTTGGTAGAGCAGGGGAATCATAATCCTCTGGTCGGGGGTTCGAGTCCCTCCGCCGCTACCATTTTTCTTCCCTTTTTCTTCCCCCGCCCCCCCAGCCGCCCGAAGGGTCGCTATCCGTTCTGCAACCCGTGGCTTCGGGAGACCGGGTCGGCACAGCAGGCCCTCGACGGGTAGAAAACACCTGTGACATTTATACTTGTATAGGCTTGAGCCTTCTCCAAGTCTTGATCAGGGTACGATGACTGAAACACTAAGGAGGAGTGCTATGGCCCAGGAACCGACAGAGATAGACGCCGCGGATGATGTCCAGGCGGTTGAACGACTTCGTGCTGCCCGGGAACAGATCGTGGGGGAGCTTCGCAATGCAATCGTGGGGATGGACGACGTGATCGACCAGGTCTTGATATCCGTTTTTTCCCGGGGCCACTGCCTGCTCGAGGGGGTTCCAGGACTGGCCAAGACCCTGCTGGTCAGCTCGATCGCGAAATGCCTCTCGCTTTCCTTCCACCGGATCCAGTTTACCCCGGACCTGATGCCCTCGGATATCACCGGGACGGACGTCTTGCAGGACGACCCGGAAACCGGGCATCGAAAGTTCGTCTTCAGCAAGGGACCTCTTTTCGCGAACATCGTTCTCGCGGACGAGATCAACCGTACGCCGCCCAAGACCCAGGCCGCCCTGCTGGAAGCCATGCAGGAGAAGATGGTCTCGGCGGGCGGGAACGATTTCCAACTCGACCTGCCTTTCTTTGTGCTGGCCACCCAGAACCCGCTGGAGCAGGAGGGTACCTACCCACTCCCGGAGGCCCAGCTCGATCGCTTTATGTTCAAGATCCACGTGGATTATCCGACCGAGGACGAGGAGATCGATATCATGCGCCAGGTGACCGGGCGTGCATCGCCCGACCTGAAGGCGGTGCTGAGCAAGGAGGAGATTCTTTCCCTTCAAGCGCTCGTGTTGCGGGTCCCGGTGGCCGACCACATCTTCAGGTACACCGCGAAGCTGGTACGCTCGACGCGTCCCGGCGGAGAGGATACGCCGGACTTCATCAATGACTGGGTTTCCTTCGGAACCGGTCCCCGCGCCTGCCTGAACCTGATTCTTGCCGGGAAGGCCCGGGCCATCCTGCGGGGACGTTTCAACGTTGCCATTGAAGACATCCAGACCCTTGCCCTGCCCGTTATGCGGCATCGCATGGGGCTGAACTTTGCCGCGCAATCGGAAGGGGTCCGGACCGACGACGTGATTCGCCGCCTGCTGGAGCAAATCCCCGCCGACGAGAAACTGTACGAAGCGGCATCCGCATAGGCCTGGCCCCAGCCTGTCCTGAGCCTGCCGAGGGAAGCGCTCCATGCAGAAAGCCAAATATCTAGATCCGGAAACCCTGAATAAAATAGGGCCCCTGGACGTGGTGGCTCGCCAGGTGGTGGAGGGGATTCGAATCGGCGTTCATCGCAGCCCGGTGCGCGGTATCAGCACCGAGTTTTCCGCCTACCGGCAGTACGTGCCGGGTGACGAGGTGCGCCACATCGACTGGAAGCTGTACGCGCGCTCGAATCGCTACTTCGTTAAACTGTTCGATGCCGAGACGAATTTCGTGGCAAACCTGCTGCTGGATGCGAGCTCGTCCATGACCTACGGGTCGGGGAAGATCACCAAGCTCGAGTATGCGAAGTACATGGCGGCCAGCCTGGCCTACCTGATCGTTGACCAGCGGGATTCCGCCGGCGTGGGTGTCTTCGACGGTGAACTCCGTCAATACGTCGAGCCGAAGAGCTCGATGAGCGTGCTGGCCAATATCTCCGAGCAGATGGAAAAGGCCGATCCACAGCCCCGGACCGACATTGCGGCCCTGTTACACGAATTTGCCGCGCGCATGACCCGGCGCGGCGTGGTGATGATCTTCTCGGACCTGCTGGACAACACGGAAGATTTTATCCAGGGCATTAACCACCTGCGTTTCCGTGGGCACAACGTCGTGGTGTTCCATATCCTCGATCCCTATGAGCTCGAGTTTCCCCTCCAGGGGATGTGGAAGTTTATCGGGCTGGAGAACGATGGGGAGATGATTACCCAGCCGTCCCGGGTACGGGCGCGATACCTTAAGGAATTGGAGCACTTCATCGACACGGTCAAGGTCGCCTGTAACCGGAGCCAGGCGGACTACGTGCTGGTCAATACCGCCCAGCCGATCGAGCAGGTACTCTCGAGTTACCTCCTGCAGCGAAGTTCCATGGCGAAGGGGCAGTAGATCATGGCGCGGACATCCCGAAACATCGGAAACCGTGGGATGCAGATGTTCGCGCCGCTCCTGGTCCTGTGCGGCCTGGGGCTTTGCGGGATCGCAGCGCCTGCGGAGGACCTGATGATCGAGGACTTCGAGGACACCCGGGATGCATGGCGGAAGAATCCCGAGCGCAAGTGGACCTTCGAGGGAAGCGCCTATAGCCGTGAAGCGCGCGGCGAATTTCGCGAGGTGAGCCAGCAGTCGAAAGGGTTGTTCATCCTGTACGGATTCCAGGGGAAAAGGGTGCTGGCGAGCACCTCCGATTCCGGGGTTGACACCGGGACCGGACGGGCCCTGTCCGGCCCCTTCACCATCGAGCGGAACTATATCAAGTTCCTTCTATCCGGCGGCCGTTACCCGGGGCGTACCTGCCTGAACCTGCTCGTGGAGGGTGAGCGGGTCGCCTCGGCTACCGGGGCGCATTCCTCCCGTATGCAGGAGCTCGCCTTCGACGTTTCCGCCTACCGGGGAAAAGCCGCACGAATTGAGGTGATGGACCGCGAGGAGCACCTGTGGGGCCATATCTGCGTCGATCGCATCGTCCAGAGCGAGGTGCCCGCTTCCCGGGTCATCAAGCCGATGGATCGCGCCGCGGGTTTCCAGGGAACCGTGCACACGCTGGGCGGCCTTCGCTCGGGCCTGCTGTGCGTGGCCGACGGACTGGTGCACCTGGACAAGCGACCGGTTCCCCTGGAGGAACTCATATGCGTCAACTTTAACCCGGAACCCGGAAAGAAGGGATCCGCTACGTTGGTGCGCCTGGCCAACGGCGATAACCTCTTCGCGGATTTTGAACTGCATGAAACGGGGGTGCTGAAACTGGTCGGCGCGGTTATCGGCGCCCATGAAATCGACATCCAGGAGGTGGCGCAGCTCGATTTCAACCCGCGGATCCCCGGGGCTTCGTCCATCAGGAATGGCTTCCTGTATCGCAACGAGGGGGATCCCATCCCGGGAAAACCGATCGTGGTTACAAGGGACACGGTGTCTTTTGATTGCCCCCTGGGGGTCGTGGAGCTGCCCCGAGTGGGCCTGGTCCGCTACGCCTTTGCGAGGGAAAACGGAAGCGGGGAAGCGGGTTCGGTTGACGAGATCGGCCTGGTGGATGGCTCGA
>JAPYUI010000046.1:15783-18632 GCA_029936175.1 Kiritimatiellia bacterium | reverse complement strand
GGGGAGCGATTGTCGTACCCCTGCGGGATTGACCTGGGGGATGCATACGTGGTGTCCGGACCATGAATTTTTTAAACATACCACTTGTTTGGGGAGGCCTGGGTGCCGCGGGTGTCGCGGTGCCGATCATTATCCACCTGCTGTACCGCAAACACAAGCGGCAGACCGACTGGGCGGCCATGGAGCTGCTGCGCAAGGCGCTGGTTATCCGCTCCGGGCAAGTCCGGCTTGAAGACTACCTGCTGCTGTTTCTCCGCTGCCTGCTCCTGGCCCTGGTTGCCTTTGCACTCCTTCGACCCACCCTGCATACGTCGGGGGGCATCCTGTCCAACGGACAGCAGCGGGTGGGTGCCGTGGTGGCGATCGACGCCTCCTACAGCATGGACCATGGAAATCTCGCCAAGCGCTTCGAGGAGGCCGGCGCCAAGGCACGTGAAATCCTCTCCACCATCCGGGTTGGGGACCCCACCACGGTCATGCTCATGGGCAACCGCCCCCGCATGATTCTCCGCGCGACCGGGTACGATGAACATCGATTTAACGAGGCCCTGGAGCAGGCGACGGTCTCACCGGAGCGGCTCAACATCGATCGCTGCCTGGCCGAGATGGTTGAGTTGGTATCGGAACTGAAGACGCCGATCCGCGAATGCTACGTGATCACCGACGCACAGGTCGCTGACTGGGCATCGATCTCCGACGAAGCCCGCGCACGGATTCGGCAGATCACCGGGATCGCCAACCTGTTTATTGTCCCGATAGCTGACAAGGGCTCGGAAAACCTGGCGGTGACCCGCTTTGAATACGCCTCCGGTTCCTTGCGCCAATCCAGCATGGCACGGTTCTCCGCCGAGATTCACAATTACGGGCACCATCCCCAGCCGGATGGGTCGGCTACCTTTTACATGTATGACCCGGTCGCTGCGGACTACCAGGCCATCAAGCGGCAGGCGCTCGGTACCATCGACCCGGGTAAGGCAAAAGTTATTTCCTTCTTTGCCCCGCTTGACACGATCGGAAGCCAACGGCTCAAGGTAAGCCTGAGCCCCGACGACCTGAACCTGGATAACACGCGGCATGCGGTGGTTGATGTTCGCCCCGGGATCAAGGTGCTGTGCGTGGACGGTGACCCATCCGCCGAACCCGGGAAGAGCGAGGTGTTCTTTGCCGTGCGGGCGCTTCGCCTCAGGCAGGGCGCCTCGGGCGCGGGCCTGGATGTGACCAGTACACCTTGGGATGACCTGCCCGCGGAGGATTTTTCCCAGTACGATGTCATCCTCCTCGCCAATGTCCCGGGCATGGATGAAGCCATGGGGAAGAGCCTCGCGAGCTTCGTGTACCGGGGTGGGGGCTTGATTGTTTTCAGCGGGGATCAAATCGACCCGGAAGCCTACAACCGGGTCCTGCAGTACGAGGGCGAGCCCTTGCTTCCCGGCGTGCTTCAAGGCCCGGGGGAAGCGCGACCCGGGGAGGACCCGGCGTGGCGCCTGGGCCCGATCACCTCGGACCACGTACTGGCCCGGGCGGCGAAGACCCTGTCGCAGGCGGAACTCGATTCGGCCCGGTTTTCCCGGTCATCGGGCATCAGGGTCCAGGACGGAGGCCGGACGATTCTTTCCCTGACGGGCCGGGACCGGCCCCTGCTCCTCGAGAAAATAACCGGCCGGGGATCTGTCCTGCTGTTTACGACCACGGCCGACCGGGCCTGGTCCAACTTTCCCATCCACCCGATGTACCCGATGATCCTTCAGCAGGCGCTCACCCACCTGACCAGCCATATCGACGCATACCAGTTCAGGGTGGGTGATCCCGCGGCCATTGCCATGAACGGTGTTAAAGCTGAAAGCCGTGTGCAACTCGTGGATCCCCGGGGCCGTGAAAGCACGGTGAAGGTGGCCATTCGCGAGGGATCGGCCCCGGCCGTCCCGGTTGAGACGGAAATGCCGGGTATCTACCGGGCCGAGGTGGCGGAGGGCTCAGCCTCCTCCATCGCGGTGAATATCCACCCGGCGGAAGCCGACGTCAAAGTCATGCTTGCCCCGGCCCTTGAACGTGCGATCGGTTTCGAGGACGTGCACGTGGTTGCCCCCACGGATGCCCTGACCACGGTCATCAAGCACAACCGTATCGGCAAGGAGCTCTCCCGCCTGCTCCTTATCCTGGCCGTCCTCCTGTTCCTGGCGCAGAGCTGGCTGGCGAGATATTTTACGCGGCGCATGCGCGTGGGTGAAACCGATGTAACCGAATCGATGCGCCGGAAGACGGTAGCCGCAGGGAGAAAAGCGTAGTCCATGTTACGAACTCTATTCAACCTGGATCCCCTGGAGAGCATCTCCGATTTCGATATTTACCTGCGCCATAGCTGGGTGTGGGTCGTGGTCCTGGTTGCAGGGGCCATTGGTTTTGCCATCCAGATGTATCGCTCGGAAACGGAGTTGACGCCTGCGCGGCGGAAAGTCATGGGTGCCTGCCAGGCGATTGCGGCCTTCCTGTTGATCCTGATGCTGGCCGAGCCGGTGTTGAAAATGACCATTACCCGGCCCCTGCAGCGAACCGTCCTCGTCCTGCTCGACACCTCTGCCAGCATGTCGATTCCCGGCGACCCACGCGAATCATCGGCGGTACTCGAGGCGGCGAAAGTGTTGCAGAAAGTTGGGTTTTCCGAGAAGGCCTCCCCGGCAAGGACCGCGTCACTGCGCAAGGAGATTGCGGGGGTCTCCCGGCTGGACCTGGCCCGGGCCACGGTCACGCATCCCGAAATCGACCTCGCCGGTAAATTGGCCGAGGAATACAAGCTCCGCTTCTTCAGCTTTGATGACCAGCTACAACCGCTTGCGGGGGAAGGGGAGACC
>JAPYUI010000046.1:11440-15683 GCA_029936175.1 Kiritimatiellia bacterium | reverse complement strand
CCCGACATCAAGGTGGTCAAGCTGATCGCGCCGGAGGTGGTCTTCACCGGTGACGAGGTTCCGCTGCGCATCCAGGTTGACTCCAGCGGCTTCGACGACCAGACGGTTGAATTGCAGTTTTCAATCGATGGGCAGGAGATCAGCTCGCGGAGCCTGGTGCTTTCCGGGGGCACGCAGTTCGAGGAGATGATGTTCAAGCCACAGAAACAGGGGGGTGTCGCCGCGCTCAAGGTTGCCATCGAGGACCGGGCGGGTGAGACCTCCATGGAAAACAACAGCGTGCGCCACGATGTCCGCATTATTGATGAGAAGATCAAGGTCCTGTATGTCGAGGGCTTGCCGCGCTGGGAATATCGATACCTGCGCTGGGTGCTGTTGAGGGACCGGCGCCTCGAGGTGAAATTCCTGATGACCGAGGGCGACCCGTCGCTGGCGGCCGCTTCCCCCCAGTACGTCGCCTCGTTTCCCGACGCCGCGGAGGAGATCCTGAAGCACGACCTGATTATTATCGGTGATGTGCCGGCCTCCTTCTTTAACAGCAAGCAGGTTACCCTGATGGATGAGCTGGTGAAAAACAGCGGCGGATGTGTCTTGATGTTGGCCGGTCCACTCAATGCCCCGGCTTCCTACGCGGATTCGCCCCTGGCCAGGATGCTCCCGGTAAAGATCGGTGGCGGGCCGGCGGAAAGTGCCGGTGCGAAGGTCTTCCCGGTGGTTACCCCGGAAGGGCAGGAAAGCTCCGTGAGTTCCCTGACCGGATCCAGGCAGGGAAATGCCCGCTTGTGGTCCAGGGTCCAGCCGCTGGGATTTCTTCCGCAACTCGACGGGGCTAAACCGGGCGCGGAGATCTTGTTGTCGCTGCCCAAGTTGGATGCGGATGCCGTGGCCTATCCGCTCCTTGCCTGGCAGCGCTACGGCAAGGGAAAGACGATGTACGTGGGAAGCGAGGATCTCTGGCGCTTGCGCCGGGAGGAGGGTGATCGTTTTCACGCGCGCTTCTGGGGCCAGGCGATCCAGTTCCTGACCCTGTCGCGGCTGCTGGGTGACAATAAGCAGGTCACGCTTGAGACCAGCCGGAAGACCTATGCCAGTGGGGACCAGGTTAATGTTTTCGCGAATGTCCTGACCGAGTCCTTCGAGCCGGTTGACCAGCCCGTCTACCACGTGCTTCGGGAGAAGAAGGACGGTGCTTCGGTGCCGGTGGACCTGGAATTGGCCCGGGTTCCGGGCAGTGAAGGGTTTTACTCCGGTTCCTTCCTCGCCGAGGACGAAGGGGCCTTTGTCCTGCGCGCCCTTCCCAAGGACCAGGAGAAGGCCAACACCGTCGTCTTCAACGTGAGGCGGGTTCCCCTGGAACAACGCGAAATGGGTACGCGCCAGGATGTCGCCGAGCAGGTTGCGAAGCACTCGGGCGGGCGACATTACGCGCTCAGTGGCCTGGCCGGGTTGCCGGAGGCCCTGCACAGCGAGGCCGCGTTGACGACCGTCATCCATCGGGAAAAAGACATGTGGGATTTACCGGCTATATTCGTGCTGCTCGTCGTGGTGACGGGCATAGAATGGTACATGCGGAGAAGGGATAACCTGGTCTAGGTAAGGCGTGATGACGGAGCGGGCAAACAGGAAAAAGGATGAGGTCGAGGCGAAGCTCCGCCGCGCGTGGAAGAAGGAGCGACGTTTTATCCACCTTCGCGGCCTGTCTCGCCTGCTGGTGTGGACGGCCACCCTGGTCCTGGTAGACCTCCTGGTTGACTGGCAAATCCTTTTTCGCTCACGCATTGCCGGGCGGGAACTGCTGCTCCTGCTCGCGCTCAACCTCGGGGTGCTGGGATGGGTCCTGTGGCGCGAGTGGTTGAGGTACCTGAAGCCGTATAATCCTGAAATGATGGCGCTGGAAGTCGAGGGGCAGCACCCGGAACTCGCATCCCTGTTGATTTCCTACATGCAAATACAAGGTTCTTCGCCCGGGACGACGGCCTCCCCGGCCCTGCTCGATGCCATGAGGAACCAGGCCGTGGTCACCACTACCCCGATGGATTTCCGGGAGATCATCGATTTTCGACAGTTGCGGAACCTGTTTATCGTGGCCGCGTGCACGGTCCTGGTGTTTTCAGCCATCTCCTTTAACTGGCCCCACCACATGCACTCGCTCTTCCTGAGGATGATGGGTATTGAGGCGGCCTATCCCACCCGGACCCAAATTGTTTCCGTGCCCGGGAACCTGACCGTGAAACAGGGGGAGACGATTAAACTACAGGTAAAGGCATCCGGAAAGTTGCCGGAAAGCGGGAAGCTCCTGCTTCGCTCGGAAACCGAGCGGGCCTGGCAGGTGCTGCCGCTTGCCCGGGAGGGTGGGGATACATACGTGCGGCACCTGCCCGAGTGTTACGAGGCCCTGGTCTACCGGGTCAGGATAGGTGACGCGCGATCCGAGACGTATACGATCTCTGTTTCCCCACCCCCGGAAATCACGGTCGCGAAAATCCAGCTACGGTACCCGGATTACATGCGGGAAGACGGCGTGCCCGACCCGGTTGTATCGGAGTTGAACCTGGAAGTCCCGGTTGATACGCAGGTGAGTTGGGAGCTTCGCTGCGAGCCGCCGGTCAGCGCCCTGCAGGTGAAGATGGGTGCGGACCTCGTGGATGCCCGCATCGACGAGGCGGGCACGACGGCGACCTTCGGCACCACCGCAACCAATTCCTTCAAGTATACCTTCACCTGGACCGAGCGTGAAAACGGATTCACCTATGGCGATGTCCTGCACATGGTCCGGGTGGTCCCGGATCGAATACCCGGGATCGAGTTGATGGAACCGTCCGGCGACCGCCTGGCCACCGTGAAGAAGACGGTGCAGGTCGGGGCGAGGGCCACCGACGACCGCGGCTTGGCCGAGGCGACCCTGGTCTATTCCCTGAACGGCGAGAAAGAGGAACGGATAAAGATACAGGACCTGAACGGGTCTTCCGAGGACATTGCCTACGCGTGGGTCCTGGCGGAGACCCTGCCGGACCTGAAAGAGGAGGATATTTTACGTTTCCATGTTGAAGTGTCCGACAAGCGCCCGCCCCGGGGTTCACATATTAACATTAGTTCTGTGCGGAAGCTTTCCATCGTGACCGAAGAGGCGTACCTTGATTGGTTCAGGAAGGAACTCAACGCCCAGCGTGAAAAAATCCTTCGCGCGCGCAAGTCAGAAAAGCAGGCGAGCGAGGCGGTGAGGCGGCTTGGTGCGGAAGAGAAGAAAGAGTAGCGTCCAGATGAGAGGAGAGCGACCCATGAAACTGAAACAGGCTTGTCCCGTTGTTCTTGTGCTTGGCATGGTCCTGGCACCCGGGACCGCGTCCGCCCAGGAACTTGAGCGGAGTACCATCCTGAAAACCGGTGAGCGCTTGCGTAGCGAGGAACGCCGGCAGGTGAATGTCCGCGGGAATATCGGTTCCGCCGCCCGTCGAATCGACTGGCTGCTGGCGGACCTGGAATCGAATCAGCTCATGGAGGAGGGCAGCGGGGGCGTTATTTCAAAGATGAATGACACCTTGGAGACCGTGACGAGTCAGCACGTGCCCAGCGCGAGGGGGCACCTGCAGAAGGCCCGGGCGGAAATGGATGAAGCGCCCCTTCACCTCGACCAGGCCGGCAAGGAAATCAAGATCATCATCACGGAGCTGGACCGGGTGTTGAAGGAGACCGGTTCTTCCCTGATCCTGGACGTACTCCTGGCCCAGATCCGGGACATCATCAAGACCGAGGAATTCGTGCGGGGGGAGACGGCGGAATGGGGCAAGAGCCTGTTCGTCAAGCCCAAGGTTGCCGAGCTGGACAAGGGCCGGGTGGCCAATGCGCAGTTGGATGTGCATGGAAGGTTCATGGAATTCAAGGAACTGCTCGGCACCGCGGTTGAAGACACGTCCGAGTATTCGCTGGAGAAACGATTCAGCGCGGCCTGGCGGGCGGTGCAGGATCGCCAGCCGGGGGTCCTGTTGAAGGATGCCATTGCAAGTATCCGCGAAAAGAAAGTCATCGACGCGGTGGGCCACCAGGACAAGGGGCTGGCCGTGCTCCGGGAAATTGAGGAAATATTATCCACGCTCGAGGAAGAGGAGGACGATTTTGACGATGGGAGTCAATTTGCGGATCTCCAGGACAGCGATTCAAGTGCCTTCGACGGGACGGACACGGACAGTTTTGATTCGGATGCCCTGGACGCGGCGGGCCTGGATGCAGGCTTCCTCGATCCCGG